>CAZHKT010000069.1:0-18788 GCA_964533045.1 uncultured Acidobacteriota bacterium
CAAGCCCTCCTTTTCCGCGGCGAGAACGGTAACGTCCGCGCCGAGCGACACAAGGTATTCGCTCAGGTGGGAGCCTGCAAAACCCGCGCCGCCTGTGACCAAAGCTCTCAACTCAAGCCCTCCCGTGCCATGGAGGACGGAGCCGAGTTCCGCAGGCGCGCCAAGTCTTCCCTCACCATCATGGTCACCAGTTCTTCAAAGGACACCTTGGGCTGCCATCCCAGCTCCCGCCTGGCCCGGGTGGAGTCGCCCAGCAGGTGGTGAACTTCCGCCGGACGCAGGAGGGCGGGGTCGGCCTCCACGAACTCACGGTAATCGAGGTCTACGGTCTGAAAGGCAACTTCCAGCAGCCGGCGCACACTGTGCGTAATCCCGGTCGCCACCACGTAGTCCCGGGGCTGGTCCTGCTGCAGCATCAGCCACATGGCCTCAACGTAGTCCCCGGCGTATCCCCAATCGCGTTCGGCGTCGAGGTTGCCCATCCTCAGCTTTTTCTGCAAGCCCAGCTTGATGCGCGCCGCTCCGTAGCTCACTTTGCGCGTCACAAACTCGAAACCCCGGCGGGGCGATTCATGGTTGAAAAGAATTCCGGAGGTGGCGAAAAGGTTGTAGCTTTCCCGGTAGTTCACGGTAATCCAATGCCCGTAAAGCTTGGCCACGCCATAAGGGCTGCGCGGATAGAAAGGAGTGTCCTCATTTTGCGGGGACTGGCGCACCATGCCGAACATCTCGCTGGAAGAAGCCTGGTAGAACCGGATCTGGGGATCCACGACGCGAATCGCTTCGAGAATGCGAGTGACGCCGAGCGCCGTGAATTCGCCGGTGAGCACGGGCTGCGTCCAGGAAGTGGGCACGAATGATTGTGAGGCGAGGTTGTACACCTCCTGGGGCTGGGAGGCGTGGAGGGCGCTGATGAGCGAATTCTGATCGAGCAGATCGCCCGAAACGAGCTCGATTCGATCCTGAAGGTGCACCAGCCGCTCGAAATTCACCGTGCTGCTGCGGCGAATCAAGCCGAAGACTTTGTAACCTTTGTTCAAGAGGAACTCGGCGAGATAGGAGCCATCCTGACCTGTAATCCCGGTAATCAAAGCTGTTTTGGCCACATTCCCTCCTGCCAGCAGTTTCCAGCCCCCCCCTCAGCGGGCGAGGACTCTTTCGTAGAGTTGATAGGTTCGATCAGCCATGGCCCGAACCGTGAATTCCTGCTCCACGCGCCGCCGGCCATTCTCGCCCAGAGTGCGCCGCAAGCCATCGTCGCGGAGGAGCCGGCCGATGGCCTCTGCCAGCGCGCGCGGGTTTCCTGCTTCGACAGTTAACCCCGTCTCGCCGTGCCGGCTCACGACGGGAACGCCCGTCGGCAAGTTCGTATTCACGACCGGCTTGCGACAGGCCATGGCTTCCAATTGCACAAGGCCAAAGGCTTCGCTCGGGTGCGTCGAGGGCAAGACGAACACGTCGCAGGCATGGAACGCAGCCCGCAGCTGCCGGTCTTCCAATCCGCCCAGGAAGCGTACCCGGTCCGTCACGCGCATGGCGGCACAGAGCTTTTTCAACGGTTCGAGGAGCGGCCCCTGGCCGGCGATCAGGAGGGTTCCTCGAATCTCGGGCATGGCCGCGATCAGGTGCTGGAGTCCTTTATAATACACGAGCCTTCCCGCAAACAGTATGAGGTTGGCGCCATATCGCGCCCGGATTTGGGCGCTCTGCTGCCGCGTGACGTCGTCGGGGTCGTAATGGGGAACTTCAATGCCGGGCGGAATAACGTGGCATTTGTGCGCGAACTTTCGAAGAAGATCCGAGGATTTCTCGGCTCCCGGGTAGATTAGGATGATGGCCTCGATACGTTCCAGAAGGCGCTCGAGCCACGGACGGTAAAGCCGCGCCAGAAACTTTTGGCGGACAATGGCGCTATACCACGTCAGGACAACCTTGGCGCGCCGGCCCAGGGCCAGCGCGGAAAGTTCTCCCAGCGGGAACGGATGGTGAAGGTGCACCAGGTCGGCGTGCGCTACCAGCTTCCGAAAGGCAACAGGGTACGAAAGCGAAACCGGCATGGACCAGAAAGTGCCCAGCGAACCGCAGCGGTGCACACAGATTCCATTGACCCAATCGTTCCCGGCGCGTCCGCGCGGCTGGCAGACCAGAACGTCCTGCTCGCAGCGGTCGGCAAGGCCCTCCGCCAGATTCCGAACCACGGTTTCCACTCCCCCGATGTCGGGAGCGTAGAGCTTGTTCGCATGGAGGACGCGGGGCTTGGGTGTCATCGGCACTCGAGTTGAGCAGGACCCTCACGAAGTGAAATCACTTCGCCCAGAAGCTTCAGGTAGGCCCGCCAGGCGCCGTGCCACGCACGACGGATCTCTTTATCCGGCCACAATCCCAGCGCCACAACCAAAGGCAAGCGGGATAGCAGGACCGCGGACAGCACCAGGCGCAGCACCAAGAACCTCACGGGCGAGAAGGATCGCCCCGCGTAGCGCATCAGGTTTCGGAAGCGCCAGAGAGATCGCGTCGCGCCGCCCTGCAGGCCGGAGCTGGCGCCGCCCCGGTGGTAGATGCGGGCTTCAGGAACGTACCACAATTCCCAACCCGCCCGGCCAGCACGCCGGGAGAAATCCACGTCTTCATACCAGAAATCGTAGGATTCGTCGAGCAGCCCGATCTGCTGGAGAACTTCGCGGCGAATCATCATGCAGGCGCCGGGAAGTTGCTCCATTCGGACCGCCGTGGCGGGATCCCATCGTCGTGCCAGGACTCCCCGCCCCACGTGAGCCCGCGGCCAGATTCGGTTGAGCCAGAAAAGATCCGCCGTCACCGAGGCGAGCGAGGGGAGTGTCACCGGGTAATACTGGAACTGCACCGATCCATCCCGGTTCTCCAGACGCCCGGCGGCGATGCCCGCCCGCGGATGCGCGTCGAGGAATCGAACCAGCGATTCCATGCTGCCCGGGTGCAGGACGGTGTCGTTGTTCAGCAGAAAGAAGTACCTGCCCCGGCCTTGCCGGATCGCCTGGTTGTTGGCACGCGCAAATCCCAGATTGCCGGGATTGACGACGAGATGCGCTTGCTTGAAATGCTCGCGAACGATCTCGACACTCTCATCCGTGGAAGCGTTGTCCACGACAATCACCTCGGCCCGAACGCCCCGCACTTCCTCGAGGGAAGCGAGGCAGTCGCGCAGCCACCCCGCGCCGTTCCAGTTCACGACCGAAACGCTCACGTCGATAGCAGGATCGAGGGGGGTCAGTGCATTCATGCAGCGTCGCTCAGCGTTCGGCCGCGTCGGACGAAAAGTCGCCCGCCCTGGTCCGCCCCGAGACCGAGCCGGCCCGGCCGAATCAGCGCCATATAAGTTCCGAGACCCAGAAAGAACGGGTCGAGGCAGAACGCCTGCAATACGGCAGCCAGGGGCCAGCGGCAATATCCGTGGCGAAGGCCAGCGGCCGCCTGAGACAGGAAAGAGCCGGCCACACGCCCCCAGGCCACGCGCCGAGCCCACCAGCTGGGGCGGACGGAAGCCAGCATGGAAGCTGTCAGAACGCGCTGGTCGCGACGAACCGCGCCGGATCTGCGGTAAGTCGCTGTCATCGTGTTCGGATGCAACCGCCAGCGGCAGAGGGGCTCGGGCGTGTAGCCCACGGAGCCCAGACGCACGAGCCGCACGTAGAGCTCCACGTCCATCAATTGGGGGAAGTGCTTCGAGAATGGACCCGCCTGAATCAAACGCTCGCGCCGGATCAGGGCCGCCGAGGGAATGCCAACGAAATTCCCGAAGACCAGGTTGGCCGCAATCAACTCCGCGTAGCCCAAGACGGCCTCCTGCTGACAGTAGACGACGTCCTGCAAAATGTCCCCGTCTTGATCCACGCAACGCAAACCCGAGGTGACGAGCGAGAGGCTCGGGTCTGCTTCGAGCATCGCCACCTGTTTCTCCAAACAGACGGGTTCCAGCAGATCATCGTAGCAGAGGAACTTGACATACTTGCCCCGGGACAAGCTGAGCGCGTGATTGAAATTCCCCGCCATTCCCAGAAAGGTTTCGACGCGGTGCAGTTGAAGACGGGGGTCGAAAATACTTCGGGCAATCTCACAGGTCTCGTCCGTCGATCCGTTGTCACAAACGATCAGTTCGAAATCGCCAAAGGTCTGCTCCAGAACACTCGCGATGCTCTCCCGGATGTATCGCGCCGAGTTGTAGGTCGGGATGCAGACGGATACGGTCATGGTCCGGGTCCCGCTGGGGAACCTAGCGTGGCGCTTTGGCGGGCAACCTCGCCGACGAGCGCCGCGTATCAGATCGGGTTAAGGTGCGCCTTCCACCACTCGATCGTGTTCCGAATCCCCGCCTCGAGGCTGAAGCTCGGAGACCAGCCAGTCGCCTGCCGCAAGCGCCGGACATCGGCGACAATGCGAGGGACGTCGCGCGGGCCGTCGGGAACGGCGCCCCAATCAAGGTGAGGGCGGCCGCCCATCTGGTTCGCGATGGTCTCGACTAACTCGGTGATGCGAACCGGCACACCGCTGGCAACATTGACGACGCCGGTCAAATCGGATTTCGCGACCGCCCAGGTGGCGGCAGCCACATCGTCCACGTGGAGGAAGTCTCTCACCTGCTGCCCGCTGTTCAACCGAGCCGGCTCGCCCCGCAGCAGCGCCCGGATCACGGCGGGCACCAGCCGCCGAGGTTTCTCTCCGGGACCGTAAAGGAAAAAATACCGCGTCCAGGCAAGCCTGATTCCCACGCGGTGGGAGTAGGCGTCCAGGATCTGGCGCGTCGAATTCTTGCAAACCCCGTAAAAGGTCTGCGGCAGAAGCGGGGTAGCTTCTTCGGAAAGCAAGGCGTCGCTCCAGTCGTACTCTGCGCACGACCCCGCTGCAACCAGCCGGCGGCAACCCGCCGCGGCCAACTCTTCCGCAAGTCCGAGGGTCATCGAAACACAGCCGAGGTTGGCGGGCGAATCCCAAAACTCGCCGGGCACAACGTACCATGCCAGGTGCACGCAGCACTCCGGCTGAGCCCGCGCCACAAGGTCATGAACGGCGGATCGGTCCTGCAGATCCGCCGCTGCCACACAAAGCTGAGGAGTAAAAGGCTCCCGGCTGCGGAGCATTCCGCCGGGGCGCACCGCCGCCCAGACTTCGTGCCCTTCGTTCAGCACGTGCTGCACCAGGCGCGCGCCGACAAAGCCCGTCGCGCCGGTCACCAGCACCCTCATGCGATGGCTCCTGCCACAAGGCTCCTTGCACTAAATAATTCGAGGCTCCGGGATCGGAACAATGAACTTCCCGCCGCGCCGACGATAGTCTTCCTCGCGAGCCAGGATCTCCTCGGCAAAATTCCACACCAGAAGCAAAACGTAGTCGGGCATGGCCTCCGCGATTCGGGAGGGCGGGCAGATCGGCAGATGAACTCCCGGCATGCGCTTGCCCTGTTTGTGAACGTTCCGGTCCACGACGAACTCCAGCAGCTCGCGGCCGATCCCGCAATAGTTAAGCAAGGTGGTCCCCTTGGCGGCGGCTCCGTAGGCGGCCAATCGTTTCCCTTCCGCCGCCAGGTGGTGCAGCAGCGCCACCAAGTCCTTGCGAACCCGCTCGGCGCGCGGGCGAAGCTCGGCATAGGTTTCGAGGTCCCGCACCCTCCAGGACTTCTCCGCCGCAAGCAGCGCTTCGACTGACGTTTCGCGCCCGGCCCGCGCCGCCGGCGCCACAAACAACCTCAGCGACCCGCCGTGCAGGGGTAGCCGCTCCACCGCCTGCACCGCGAGCCGATGCTCGCCGAAGAGCGAATCGAGAACCGTTAATGAGAAATAGCAAAGATGCTCGTGATAGATGGTGTCGAACTCGGTGTGTTCCACCATATCGCGAACATAGGGCACCTCAATGACGGCAATCCCGTCCGGTTTCAGAGCGGACCGGATGCCTTCGACGAAGCCGTGGAGGTCCGGGACATGCGCCAGCACGTTGTTGGCATGAATCACGTCAGCCGTCTGCCCGTTGCGCGCCAGCCGGGCGCCCAGGTCACGCCCAAAGAATTCGCAGAGGGTCCGAATTCCCCGTTTCTCCTCCGCCTCTTTTGCCACGTTGCGCGCCGGCTCGATTCCCAGCACCGGAATGCCTCTCTGGGCATAGTACTGGAGCAAATAGCCGTCGTTACTGGCGATTTCCATCACCAGGCTTGAAGCGTCCAGTTTCCGCTCTTCAGTCAAACGCGCCGCCGTCTGTTCCGAGTGGCGCAGGACAGTATCCGAAAACGAAGAGAAGTAGAGATAGGATCGAAACAGTTTCTCGGGAGGAACGGTCTCCAGAATCTGGAGCAGCGCGCAGCGGCTGCAAAAAGCCAGCGTCAAGGGGAAGCGTTCTTCGTGTTCGACAGCGCCTTCGCCCGGCAACAGCGCGTTGGCCAGCGGGGTTTCGCCCAGGGGCAAAACGACGCGAAGCCCCTGCTCTCCGCATAAACGGCAGCGGGCATCGCGCGCCCGATCCTCCGGCTGTTTCGTGGCGGGTTGACCCACAGGTTTCTGTTGATGCATTCCGACGATGGACACCGCATGGCTGCCGGGCAATCTTAGGCGGACTGTTTCACCGCCTGGGCGAGTCCCTCGATGACTCTCCGGACCTGCTCTTCCGACAAATTGTTGAAGAATGGCAGTGCAATCGTCCTTCTTGCCACGTCTTCCGTCACGGGCAGATCGCCCTCCTTGTAACCGAACTGCTGGCGAATGTAGACCTGAAGATGCACCGGCTCGAAGTAGCCGCGCGTGGGGATTCCCTGTTCTTCCATGGACGCCATCACGGGATCGCGATGCAGGTGAGGCGCGAGCGTCACGACGTAAAGGCACCAGCTCATCCGAACCTCCGGCATGACCCGGGGCGCTTCCACCTCAGGAACCCGGCGAAGATGCTCCGCGTACATCTCCGCCACACGAGTCCGCTTGGCAAGAAAGGATTCCAATCTTTGGAGCTGGGTCACCCCCAAAGCGGCGGACATTTCGTCCAAGCGGTAGTTGTAGCCCAGCCGCTCATGCTCGAGCCAGATTCCCATTTCGCCCCGGCCCTGATTGCGCAGGCTCCGGACCAGGCGCGCCACTTCGTCGTTATTGGTGACAACCACCCCTCCCTCGCCCATGGTCATCTGCTTGTTCGGGTAAAAAGAGAAGGCCCCGGCATCGCCAAACCCGCCAATCTTCTTCCCGCGATACTCCGACCCGAGAGCCTCGCAGCAGTCATCAATCACCCTCAGGCCGTGCTTTTGTGCGATGCGCTCAATCGCGTCCCAGTCGGCAGGATGCCCAAACACGTCCACTACCATGATGGCCTTCGTGCGCGGAGTAATTCTCCGCTCGGCGTCCCGAGGGTCCAGGTTCTTGGTCACGGGGTCAATCTCCACAAAGACCGGGCGGCAACCTTCAAAGAGGAATGCATTGATGGTGGCGGCGAAGGTAAACGAGGGAACCAGAATTTCGTCCCCGGGACCCAATCCCAGGGCGCGCACAATCAGATGAAGCGCCGCCGTCCCGTTGCAGGCCGCAATCGCATGCTTCACGCCCACATAGGCGGCCATCGCCCGCTCCAACTCGAGGGTTCGTGAACCCAGCGCCAGTCGCCCAGAGCGAATCACTTCCGCCACCGCAGCGACGTCGGCCTCGTCCATCTCGGGCGAGGACATGGGAATGGGTGGATTGTCCATCTTGAAGTGTGCAACCGAGGGACAAAATAGAACAGCCCTTTTCGGACAGTCACAGAGTGTTGCTCCGTGGGCACCAGCGGACAAGGTTTGCGCCCCATGAATAGCCAACGCCAAACCCCACAAGCATGACCAACTGCCCCTCGCGCAATCGTCCTTCCTCCTCGGATCTCTTCAACGCAACAGGAATAGTGGACGACACCGTATTACCGCAATCCCTCATCGCAATGCAAAATTTTTCTGGCGGGATCCCGATCTTCTTCCGCAAGTGTTCCAGCATGTATTGATTCGCCTGGTGGAAGACGAACAGGTCGATGTCGTCTAGGTTCTTACCGGCCCGCATTAGCAAGTCACTCACGCATTCCGGGACAACGCGAAGCGTGAAGACGAAGATCTCAGAGCCGTTCATGTAGAGATTCGACGAACTACGAACATTACCGTCGGCATCTGTTTCCGGTTCGGCGTCATTCTGCGAGTGCCGCTGCCGCATGCCACCAACTCGAACGATCAAGTTGTCTGCGCCCCGGCCGTCGGTCCCAAAGACAAAGGGACCGAGCAACTCCTCTGGCATGGATCGAGACGCCGTGGGTAACACGGAAATTAGGGTGGCAGCCCCTGCATCTCCGAAGATTGTGCGCACGCTGCGGTCCTGAGGATGAATAAACTTGGAGTATGTATCGGCCGTAATGAACAGCACGTGGCGTGCCTGTCCGGTCTCGATCAAGCCCTTGGCAAGGCTCAGCCCGTACACGAATCCTGAACAGCCCAAGTTAAAGTCCAAGGCTCCGCTCGTCGTTGGAATGCCGAGGCGCTGCTGCATCAAGCACGCTGTAGTGGGCAGAAAGTAATCGGGGCTTTGGGTGCAGAACAAAAGGTAGTCAATGTCCTTGGGGCTGCAGATTCCCTTGGCGAACAACTTGCGCGCCGCGGCTACGCCTAGGTCGGATGCACACTCTTCCGGCCCCGCGATGTGGCGGGATACGATGCCGGTCTTCGTCTCGATCTTCTCCACCGACCAGTCCGGAAAATCCCGTGAAAGGTCCGTGTTCGTCAGCGTGGCCGCCGGCAGGTGATATTCAATCGCTCTGAGGAATGACTGAATCATGAGCCTGGATTCTCGGTTCTGGAATCGGCCTGGGGGACAGTTGCGCGATATACTTCACGTGCGGGAACACCCACAACCGTGGCACGTGCCTGCACCTTCCGCAAAACTACACTTCCTGCCCCGATGACGGCAAAATCTCCGACCGTGGCGCTGGGCAAAACGACCGCATGCGTACCCATAAACACTCCCTCGCCCAGCCGGCAAGCTCCCCCTAAATCGCAATGAGGACTGAGTGTACACCCATCTCCGACCACGGCGTCGTGGCCCACGCAAGTGCCAACGTTGAGACAGACAAAATCCCCCATCTCCACGTTTGTTGTCACCACAACACCAGGGCACAAGACGGTTCCCACCCCCAGTCTGCACCCCTGCCCCACAATCGCAGAAGGATGGACAATTGTACGGAACTGCACCCCGCGTGCCTGCAATGTTCGGCAAAGCTTGAGCCTACTCGCGGGGTCACCGATTGCAGGAACCACGACATCGTCAGGGCGATAGTTGAATTGGAGGGGGTCACCCAGAATAGCCACTGCACAGGGGTAGCCCTTCGTTGCGGATGGGTTAGCGTCGAGAAATCCTCCAATTTCCCAGTCGCGCGCGTGGGTGGGGACGCCGCTTGCCCATTCCAAGACCTCCCGCCCGAATCCCCCAGCTCCCAGAATTAGCAATCGCTTCATTGGCACCTCCCGGGGAGTCTCTCCAGACGACGCACAACATCACTCTATTCACCCGCCCACTACGAGTGGGGTCCTTGCTCATCCGGTGACTGTCCCTTGAGATAGCACAAACAGGTCGTCCACCGTCTTGCAGTCGGCAATTGCACGAGGTTGGAGTGTCATCCCTAGTTGTTCATCCACCATGGCGATAAACGAAACGACGGCGAGAGAATCCCAACCTCCCAGGTTCTCCAGCAATTCTGGCCCTTGAAGCGTCCCGGCAGGCTCTTGGGCCACTTCCTCAACTAGCCTTAAAAACTGTGACTTTGTCATCCCTGTCCTTTCAGCAGTTCCCATCCCCCAAGCCAGCCATATTATACGTGGCCGGTGGCATGTCCAGTGCGGATATTACTGGTACGTTGCGCATGCTGCTGTCTCAGAAACGCGGGCATCGTGGCATCTCCCGCGTGCACCATGCCGTTGCGAGAACCGAACGGCGCAAAGCCTTGAGGATCCCCTGCCCCAGCAAAACACCGGCTCCGGTGACCAGAACTTTCATTCTCTTGTCCGAAGCAGTCATTGCATCCCCAGTTCGCGCAAACGGTCGCGGCAGGTCGCGAGCTCTGATAGCTTGTGGACATCGGAGCCAATCGAAACGAATGGATCCATGAGGCGGCGGAAATACCGCTCCGGAAACTCTCCAAAGGCGCGCAGACACATGCCGCCCGGGTGGGCCAGAACCTGGATTGGAGCAGCTCTGAGCAGACCCATCGCCAATTCGAATTCCATCGTCGCGGCTTCATCGGCAGGCATCCCGCGCAGCGAAAGATAGCCGCCGCGACCGTCGGGAAATCGGTGAACACTTCCCAGGACCAAATCGGACTGCCGGAGTATTTCCTCGGTGGCGTCAAGGCCGCCCGAGGTATCAAGCGCCTTGGCCTCCACTCCCACGTAAACCGTCAGCGGTGCGACTGCCGCCTGCTCCCTGACATCCGCCGCGAACTCCGGAAACCACGCGATGTCGCGCCGCACGTGTTCGGTAAAGGCGATTTCCCCAAGCCCTCGCCGGTTCGCCTGCGTGATGACGTCAGAAATACTGTGCTTGCCATCCGTCTGGGTGGTGTGAATGTGCAGGTCACGGTTCAGGAAGCGATCGGAGAGGGCGCTGAACCGCGTCAAGCTTGGCTTTGAAATCTCTTGCATGGGCGAAGGGTTATGGCGAATCAGGACGGAGGTGTCCCGCGAAATTCCGGCATAGTCGCGTGATTTTCTGCACTGACCCCCTCACGCTTCAGCACAATCCATAGTGTCTTGACCAGAATCTTCAGATCGAGCCAGAGACTTTGATTATCCACATACCAAACGTCGAGAGCAAACTTTTGTTCCCAGGTCAGAGCATTGCGACCGTTGACTTGAGCCCAACCCGTGATGCCGGGCTTGACGTCGTGCCGCCGGGCCTGTTCCGTCGAGTAGCGCGGCAGATACTCCATCATCAGCGGGCGCGGACCCACCAGACTCATCTCTCCCTTCAGGACGTTGATCAATTCCGGAAGCTCATCCAGACTCGTGGAGCGGAGAAAGCGGCCTAGGCGCGTCAGGCGTTCAGCATCGGGAAGAAGGGCACCCGTGGCATCCCGTTTGTCCGACATGGTCCGGAATTTCAAAAGCATGAACGGCGCCCCCTTCAGTCCAGGGCGTTTTTGGCGAAATATGGCAGGCGAGCCATAGCATAACCGGACACAAAAGCCAATTATCGCCAGCAGGGGGGAAACGATCACAAGTCCCGTCGAGGCCAGCAACAGGTCGAGTGCCCGTTTTCCAGGATTCAATCCCATTCCCCCATTGCGCCCCATTTAATCCCAATCCGAAACCCGGGCGAGGCGGCAAATAAGCTTTCGGAATTCTTCTGCTTGCGCGCGGCGGTGAAAGTGTTCGACTACATAGGCTCGCGCTGAGGCTCCCATCCGCGCCGCCCCTTGGGGGTCTGCCGCAAGAACGCGGACGGCCTCCGCAAGCGCCGCATCGTCACCCGGAGGGACAAACACTCCTCCGTTGGACGCTTCGATGACATCTCGAATCACGCCGTCAATCGCCAGAATGGTCGGACGGCCTGCGGCCATGTAGTCAAAAATCTTATTGGGGTAAGTAGTCCGAAACATGGGGATATCCTTCAATAGAGCGACGCAGGCACGTGAAGCCGCCAGAAACTCCGGTATGCGACTTTTCGGCTGACTGCCCAGGATGCTGACGTTGCTTAACCTCAGTTCGCGAATTCGAGCCTCCAAAGCAGGCCGCTCCTTCCCGTCCCCTAACAGAAGGAAATGAATGTGACTTTCCTGCTGGAGGCGTGATGCTGCCCGCAGGAGGGTATCCAGGTCGTTGGCTAAACCTAGGGCTCCGGCATATGTGATCACAATCTTGTCAGTTAGGCCTAGTTCCGCCCTTACTGCCTGCCCGTCATCCTCTGGTCTGAACATCGCAGGTTCGACACCGTTTGGGATGAGAGAGATCTTGTCCGGAAAAATTCCCTTCGCCAGAAGGTAGTCGCGATAGGCTGGAGAATTCACAACAATATGGGTCGCCCGGGAATAAAGGAACCGCTCCAGCCATCTTGCCACGTTAATGAGAATCCTGTTCTTGAGAATCCCCAGCCCTATCGCAAACTCGGGCCAAAGGTCTCTGACTTCCAGCAGGAAGGGGCGCCGCCGAAGCAAGGCGACGATCCAGGAACTCACGGCCTGAAACATAGGGGGCGTCGTCCCCATCACGACATCGACCGGACCCGCTCCCAAAGCGGTTGGAACAGAAGCCACAGCAAAGGTCATGGTGGAAAAGACGCGCCACATATAGCCCCGGTGCAGAGAAGAATGCGTGTATGCTCGCAACACACGGAACGCATCCCCATAGGGTTCTGCAGTCTCTTCAGTTCTCACTAGTTCTGCGGACAAGTAATCTCGACTGCTGGCAACAATGGTGACCCTGTGCCCACGGGCGACGAGATGCTGTAATAGCTCATAATGGCGCGTCCCTCCACCCTCAGAAGGGGAAACAAATGCCTGGTGAATGAGTAAGGTAGAGGGGCGCGTGGCGTTCATTCTATCAATTTCCGCTCTCTCGAGAAAAGAACATCCCCCTCGGCCGATTAAATGGCTCTGAGGGTGCCACCCTGAATCCAATCAAGAAGGCAGATCCTTCCTTCTTTCCTTCATGGATCCTCTCGAACGGTCGCGGGTTTCCGATTTAGCTCAAACTGTCCCCGCTCCTCGTGAGGCCGATCGGAGGCTCATGGCCCTTTTTGACCGAGCAACCCTTCCGCAGCAAGGCGGATTAGGTTGATGCAAGCTGAACGATGTGGTCAGCGATTCGCTGGCCCGTGCATCCGTCCCACATCGGCGGTACCTGTCCGCGCTTGACGTGGCCGGAAAGTATTTTGGCGACTTCGGCTCGAAGCCGCTGCATGTCATATCCCACAAGAATGTTTGTGCCCATCATGACCGTAATCGGGCGTTCGGTGTTCTCGCGAACTGTCAGGCACGGAACGCCCAGGAATGTTGTTTCCTCCTGCACGCCGCCCGAATCCGTCACCACAAAGGCAGCGTGCCGCTGGAGGGCAAGAAACTCGATCGCCCCCAGGGGCTCGGTAAGCCGAAGCCCCGGAGGTAATCCTTCCAAATCAATTTCCTGAAGTCGTTGACGAGTTCGCGGATGCACAGGGAAGATTATGGAGACCTCGCGACCGAGGTCAGCCAAGGTGGCCAGGATTGCCCGCAGGACCTCGCGGTCGTCTACCGTTGCCGGGCGGTGCAGTGTAACCAGGCCGTAGGTAACGGCCTTTTCAGGAGTCCCGCGGTTGCCACGCAATCCCAACTGCTCCAGGATAGTACACCTCTCGGCAAAGGGAAGCAGCCGTACGAGGCTATCGATCATGATATTGCCAACCTGGTGGATTTTTCCGGGCTCCACGCCAGCCCTCCGGAGGTTTAGGTCGGCATCGTGCGATGGGGTGAAGAGGAGATCAGCCAGGGAATCGATAACGATGCGGTTAACTTCTTCGGGCATGGTGCGATCGAAGGAACGGAGCCCCGCTTCAACATGGCCAAAGGGAATCAAGAGCTTCGAGGAGACGAGCGCGGCGGCAAGGGTGGAGTTGACGTCGCCGTAAACCAGCACCAGATCCGGCTTCTGGTCAGCCAGCACTTCCTCGATTCGGATCATAATTTGCGCAGTCTGCCACCCCTGACTGCCGGACCCAACTTCCAAGTTAATATCGGGAGGGGGGATCTGAAGTTGCTGGAAAAAGAGGTCTGACATCGTCGGGTCATAATGCTGGCCGGTGTGCACTACGGTCTGCCGTATCCCTTCTCGACCCGCCAAAGCAGAATGCACCGGGCCCAGCTTCATAAAGTTTGGGCGTGCACCCACCACGTGAAGAATATGCATCGTGTCTAGGAAAAGCCCTCCCACTACTCCAGCCCACCACTCACACGGTCAACCCTCGGCAATGCCGGTGGAACTGAAAAAATTCATTCTACCCCGACCATCACCACTCGCGCCAGCCTCTGTATTCGTCCACTAGGTTAGTGACACCGGAGGCCTTTTCCTTGAGATGAAGTTTGAGCCAAGAACGGCTGGGGAGTAAGGTTGCCCGGAGCCTGATGGGGGGACGGTATTGTGGGGCACTCCCAATCGAGCAGTTCCTGGTTGAGCTGGGCGATAGGGAATGAGCAGGTGATGATTTCATAGAATTCCTCAGTATGGGTCCGCTTGGCACGCCCGACACCGCCGTTAAGTTTGGGCGAACGCGGGGCAAGGGGCGGATGCCGCGATCGCGACAGGCGGCCTCAAACAGGGCGGCGAACTCACTGCCGCCACCGACCTGCAGAGCGCGCAGGGCAATAGGGAGGCGACGTTGCAAGGTATCCAGAAACAAAGGTGGCCGCCGAGGAAGTGGCGTGACTGTGCACTTCGATCACCTTCCAGCGCGAGAGCGCGTCACCAGCCGTGAACAGTATGAGCACCAGGCCTGGGGCGGGCCGCTCGCCCGCATAATCGGCGAGCTTGCGCAAGACCCCCGAGCGCCCCGCCATACCGCGTCGAGATGCCGCGCGGGAACGTTTGCCGGTTCGACTCGGCTGCCCCGGGAAACGCAAGGTGCCCCGACTTACAACGGAAACCAAGACACCTTCTACAATTCCAGAATCTCACGAAGTCGTTGCGCCCACTGCTGCAATTTCTCGCGCTCCTTGGAACTCAATACCAAAGCATTCTGAGGGCGCCCTGTCGGCATGAGAAGCGCATATCAGGTTCGTCCCCCTTATGCAATGAAGTCATGACACACAAGAGTTTTATTTCCCGGAAAAGGCGGGGGTTTTAGGATGCAAGCCGCTCAATGCGGCTTTTCGGCGTCGCTCAAGCGGCGCCGCCCTATTGAGGCCCGCAGTCGGCGGCCCGTTCTTACCAAAGCCCCATTTGGCCCCATCGCTTATCTTCTTGCTCCTGGCCCCGGATGTACTCTCGAACCACCGTCTCATCCCGACCCACCGCAGACACGAAGAGCCCTCACGCCCGGAAGTGCAGGCCCGCAAAACTCCGCTTCCTCTCTCCGCAGACACGCGCCAGATGGATCGCACTCCTGCCCTTGACAATCCCGGTCACTTGCGAAATCGCGTACTTGGGGGGGATCGCAATCATTATGTGCACACGGTCGGGCATCAAATACCCTTCCCCGACCCGACTCTCATTCTGCTCCCCCGACCGGCAGGATATCTCCCCACAATGCCGCCGTAGTTTCCTGTAAAACGTCTTCTGACGGCACTTCGGGATGAATACCACGTGGTATTTGCACTCTCACTTCATAGGGTTCAGGCGTTCCTTTTGGCCACCGTGGACCTCCTTTTTGTGCACTTTGGCGGCTCACGCTAAGGAGTCTCCGCGATGGGCGCCCGTGACCTGTCAAACTTCTACTGCCTTCCCGACAGAATCGGCGGCCCTCCTAACCATGCGCCAGGGGATTTCGTCAATAGCTTTGTGTCGGAAGGTCGGAGAGTCTCCGTCCGAACACCAGTCATCGCGATCAAGAAGAAGATCCATATGAACCTCGAATCGAGATACGTACCTGAGAACATGCTGGAGGATAGATAGAAGGTGCCAATCCAGAAGGCGAAAGTCTGGCCCAGAGTTCTCCTGTACGTAAGCCGTCGGAGCATAAACCAGAATGGTATCAGTAGAAGCAGCATCCCGGTGATGCCACCCTCGGACAGAACCTGCAAGAAAAGGTTGTGGGGATACACCCCCGCCGCCACCTGAGAAAACCCATCCAGCCCAATTCCGAAAGGTTTGTTCTCTAGGAATACGTCCCATGCTTGCGCATATAGCAGATCACGGTCGGCAGCATATTGTCTCTCAAAAGTAAGTTCCACAAATCGGAAGCGCCATACATCGGCAAACGTGTCCCACAGCCATTGTGAAAGAACCAAAGCCGTTATAGCGCTTCCGATGATGAGACCTCGAACTCTTCGTGATGCTCGGATTATTGTCGTGAGGGCAAACGGAAGCGTAACCGCCAACGAGCCAACACCTCCCCTCGACCCCGAAGCGATCAGACAGGGAATCAAAAACGGCATGGCAAGGAGCCAGCGAAGCTTACCGGTCCTAGCCCACAAATAGAGCGACGCGAGGATGGCTGTTGCAATTACTCTCGCAAAGATGTTGGGACCGCCTCCGAAGGCAGCCATTCTTCCCAGCGACCACCAAGAGCCATAGAAACCGGCGGCTGCATAGATCGCTCCAGTCCAGAAGCAGAACTTAATCATGGTATCGGTAGCGTGAGAGGGGTCTTCATTCAGCAATGCTGGCGCCAAAAGCAGGTAAGCGATCACGACGGCCAACTCCCAAAGGCGAAACACGCTGAGGTCCGGTCGGGGCGCCCAAAGGACACTCAACGCGATGTACAAATGAAACACGATCACAGCGGCAAGCCACTTTGCCTGCAATGGGTAGTAATGGGGGGAGCGACGCCAGACACTCCACCGGATCGTAAGCCCGAACAAGACCAACAGAAAGAACCAAATGGTTACTTGCGACCAGATATCGGTAGTCGTGGGGAGTCCGCCAAGCCGTCCGAGAGTAAAACGACCGGAGAGCAAGCCCAGATAGAAAAGCGCAAGTAGCGCGAAGCCCCCAGGCCAGCGGTGGCGGGGCAATTCGAGAACAGCAAGACCGCGGGTTGTTATGGTTCGGCGAGAGTATTCGAGAGTCGCCATATGAGCTAGCTAATGAAAGGCATTTCCTACCTGCTTGCTCAAAACACGACGAATGTGTGCTGCCGACTGCACACCCGACGGCACTGTCTATCTGTGCTCAGGATCAACATGCCGTCCGCACCTGGCCCCAGTGCTATACGTCCATCGTCACAAATAGGAACGTCGCGTGGAGGCCTTGACCACCGTGCCAGCTTGGGAGGGCCCCCGCGCCAGGGACACGGCCAATACAACTGCCGAACCCAATGCCAAGAATGCGCTTCCAGCTAACAAGCCGTAAGCCGCAGCCAATAGACCATAGTTGTCGGATCCCAGCCAGCACACGGTCAAGGTCGCCATCGAAGTGAAAAGCATCAATGGAACTTGGGGTCTGTAAATCCGAGCCGCAGTCATTCCGGTTGTCAGGATCGACGCGACGTAGGCTAGACCCGCAGCCACCGTTAAACAGGCAAACTCGGGCTGGTACTCAGCATAGTCAGGCCTATATAACAGGCTCAGCACCTTCGCACCCCACATCTCCACGATAACGACCGCCCCGGCGCCTAGCACGATGGAGAGAAGGAACATTTTACCAAGGAGTCGCAAATACGCCGCCTGGTTGGAGGAATAGTAGCGAGCTAGGCGCGGTGCTGCTGACTGCCCCAACGCATTGATGATCGTGGATCCGACAACCATGGTGTAGGCTATGGCGGCGAAATACCCAAGCGATTCCTCCCCGAAATGATGAGCCACAAAGTAGCGCGGGATGTTCGTGTTCAGACTGCTCAGCGCTGTGACCAGCCCAAGAGGCATTGCAAGCCAAGCCAAGCGCCCCATTCGCGGCAAGACCCACGTCGGGACAACCCGGTCCCCAGCCCTTCCAAACCGGGCAAGCAGCGCAGCTGCAGCCCTCCATTCATACGCGGAAAGGATAATACCCCACCATGTCGCGAGCGCACCCGCCGCCCACGCTACCGAACCGGTCGCCCAGAGGGCCAAACCAAATAGTATAACGGAACCGATACCCCTTAATATCATCGCGACTGCGATTCGATCCAATCTCTCGCACCTCTGAAAAAGGCCGTACATAATGTCGCTGTTGCTCTCGATTCCCTTGGAAACCCCCACTACAACCACCACCAGGAAGGTTTCCCAGCGGTATCCTCCAACTAAAGCAACTGATGCGATGACAAGCGTGGCACCAATGGAGGTCACAATCCGGAGGGCCCAATACTCGCCAAATCGGAAATCGTCCTGAACGTCCGTGCCCAGGATCGCTCGAAGCTGCAGATTGGCGAACATCATGACGGGGGCGCCAATCGCCAGTCCCAGAGCGAACTGGCCGACCATCTCGGGGGAGCCGAGTTTGGCCAGCGCCATCAGCATGCCCCACTGGCAGCCGGCGTAGATCACATTGCCGGAGAACGTCCAGAGGAAATTCTTCCGCAAGGAGAGGCCGCGGGGCATGGCCGGAACCGCAGCCGCTGTTTCCCCTGGCAACTCCGCATTTGCAATAGGTGATGACACCCGCGATTCGTTCCCCGTTGAATCTGAGAAGTTGGCTGCAAGCCGGTGATTCCATCCCGGGCCGGCTTTCAGGGAGCACACTGGGGAGCCTTTCGGCCTGACGAGGATGCCCTGATCTCCGATCCCGCCCGCGGTGATTCATCGTCGGCCCCGAATCTCGCAACGAGGGACGACGCGCGCCCCCGCTCAGACCCGGGAGGAATCGCTCGGCTGGTTTTGGGACTGACCTGCGTCTTCCTCGGGCGGTGATTCGTGGTCGCCGGATTGCCCATAAGCGTCGCCATAGCCGTACCCGTAACCGTAGCCGCCGTAGCCATAGCCGTAGCGGTAGTAGTAATTGTAGGCGTAGCCGTCGCGGCGAACATCCACGTCGTTCAGCGCTACTCCGAGGATCCGGGCGCCCGCCCCATAGAGGAACGCTTTGGCGCGCCGAACGGCGTCATAGGGAGTGGACATGGCGCGAACCACCAGCACCACGGCGTCGGTGGCGGTAGCCAGGATGCGACTGTCCGCCACGCTCAGCAGCGGCGGCGAATCAATAACTACGTAATCAAACTTCTCCCGGAGCTTCCGGA
>CAZHKT010000070.1:0-18118 GCA_964533045.1 uncultured Acidobacteriota bacterium
TGGAAACAGGCCGAATTGTTCTGATTGTCACTATATTATGTAATTCTCTTTAGGTCTGCGCGCCGAAGGCGCTGAGAGTCCAATAAATCGCAGACCCAAAGGGTCTGCGCCAGCCGTGGGACGGCGGTGGGGACACCGCCGCGGCAACTGCGGGGCTCCCGACCGAATCGGGATGAATTCCGCCCAGCGCTACTTCTCGTCGATGATGGTCGCCACCATCGGGTAGACCTCGAGGAAGGTCTCGATGGGAATGGTGAAGACGCCGTCGGGATCGGGTTTGCGGCCCCAGGGATTGCGCAGCGTGACCTGTCGCGTCGAGGCGTTCACGTCGAGCACGGTATAGGCATGGCCGGGGACGTACCAGTCTTTGGCGTCGGGGGGGAGCACCATGCTGGCCTGGAGCTGCTCGAGATCTTTCGGCGATGTGCCCGCCACCACCGGCGCACCCTCGCTGATGACAGCCTGGAGCACTTCCGCGACTTTATCCGGCTCCTTGGACGAGAGCACCACGGGCTTGCCTCCCAGAAAGGCTGCCATCACGCGCGCCGGGTGCCCGCCGTGGCCGACGGCACGATAGGCGCCGAAAATTTCGCCGTTCTCGCGAACCGTCGCTTCGATCGCTTCGTAAACGCCCGACGAGTTGATGATCTTGAGTCCCGCCGCCTTGACTTCAGCCGAAATGGGCAGCGGCTTGACCTCTTCCTGGAGCGCCGCTTCCAATTTGGCGCGGTCGATCTGGGCGGATTGGTTAACCACACTGCGGATGGCGCGATCGTAGGCAAGGAGCAGGTCGTCGCTCGACCCGATGTATTCTTTGGCGTAGGGTTTAAGTAATGAAAACAGATCGCTCTTGTCAATGGCCGCCAGCATCGCCTCGCGCAGGATGCGCTGGGCGTAGGCGCGGAACAGCACGCCCACCCACAGGCCGCTCGAGCGGTCAAAGCCCGAAGAGCGCGCGTAGCGCAGGTCTTCCATGTAGGCCTTTTCCGTCTTCTTGTCGGCGAAGGTGACGGTGAAGGTTCCGTCGCCGTTGTCCTTGATCATGGGCGGAATCTTTTTGGGATTCGTCTGGGCCAGCGCGGCAATGGGCGAATGGAAGTAGCAGCTTCCCAGTCCGCCTTGCACCACGGCCCGGGGACTGATCCGGTCCGCGCCGTAAAGCGGCGGATCGGGCAGATGAAAATCGGCGGGGGGCCAGGGTGCGGCTCCCGCCTGCTGAATCAGCTGCTCGAGTCCGTGGTCGTTGCCGGCGAAGCTGACGTAGAGCTCGCGCAACTGCTTCTCCATGCCCGCGGCGTTTTCATTCTTTTCGGCCCGGGCCAGAGCCGTTCCGCGCGCCATGCACCAGAAGGCCATATTGAAGTCGCGCGGCTCGATGTTCAGGTTTTCAATTCCCAGGGTGAAGTAGCCGAACGACGAATGGGGGTTGAACTCCACCGCCTTGCGGGCGGCGGCCAGTGCCTGGGTCGCATCGCGCAGGTTATGATAGCCGTCGGACATCACGAGATAGGCGATGTCCTTCAGGTCGCTGTCGGGGAAGTCGCGAAGAAACGCTTCCGCCTTGGCGACCTTGGCGCCGGGTTCCTTCTCGTCAATCAGCGTGCGGATGGCATCGCGTTCGGCTTCGCTCTTGGGCCGCCGTTGCGGCGCGGCCAGGAGGGGCGCGGCGGCGAGCAGCAGCACTCCGGCCAGAATACCTGTCCACATTCGTAAGCTGCGAGCTTTCATGGGGGCCTCCCTTGGGGCGGGCGGATTATAGCAGAAGATGGAGTCCCCCCAGACGCATATTGAATGGGGTTGCCCGGTGTAAAGGGAGGCAGGCTATTTCGCCATGCTGGAAGCCTCAGCGTCGGCGGGCATTACCATGGCGCGGGCCTGGGCGGAGGGGTCAAGTTCACTGGGCAAAGGGTGCGGACCGAGGCCCAGCTTCATCAGCGATTTGGCCTCCGGCAGGCCGGTGGCGGGAAACCCGTTCTCCGTCTGAAAGCGCCTCATGGCGTTACGCGTGGCATCGTCATAAACGCCCGTGGGTTCCTGGTTCAAGTAGCCGGCCCGGAAAAGTGCCTGCTGGATTTCGGTGGCGCGCTCGGGCTGCATCTTCAGGCGGGCCAGGCGGGCCTTGGAACCCTCGCGGCGACTGCGACGACGCGTGCTGGAAGCCTTCGTGGCGGACGGCTTTGCCGGTGATTTGCTGACTGTTTTCTGCGCGGGTGACTTGCGCGAGGGGGTCGAGGATTTGCTGAGATCGCTGGCGGCCCACGGTGTTGCCGTGGCCAGCAAACTGCAAACCGCAAAGGCAATGAAGGAGCGCCAGATTGAGAAACTCAACTGTCCTCCAAGTCAGCGAATGCAGATTGAATTGCTCTTCCGTCCGATCCCCAGAAGCGGCCCTCAGGCGAGGGCCGCAAAACCACAAGGCGCCGCCGCCCCTGCCGGGGCGACGGCACTCGCAGACTATACATGATTCAGCCGGTTATGGCAACCGGTCGGCAAGATAGATGGTGTTGTAAGTGCGCCCCGACCTCCGGGCCACGAAAAACAGCACGTCGTCGCCCGACTTGAGCTTGCTCTGAATGGCCGAGATGTCATTCACCGACCTGACCGGCTGATGATTGATGCTCAGAATGACGTCGCCGCGCACAATGCCGACATCGGCGGCGAAGCCATCGGCTTTCACTTCGGTCACCAGAACGCCCTGCGGGCCGGAAAGGTTGAGCTTCTCCGCCACGTCGTTGGCTTGCTCGGTCGTCAGGTTCTTGGCTGAGAACCCGAACATGCCGCCCGCCTTCCCCGCGGTTTCCTCGCTGTCGCCTTCATCCGAGTCATCCCGCAGGCGGGAGAAGGTCTTGTTGCGGTCGCCGACCTCAACGTCCAGCGTCATGGGCTTGCGGTCGCGCAGAATTTCAACCTTCAGCTTCTTGCCCACTTCGGTTTCCGAAACGATGGCCACCAGTTCGTCGCCTTCTCGGATGGGCTTGCCATTGACCGCCGTGATGACGTCGCCCCGTCGGATACCGGCCTTTTCCGCCGTGCTGCCTGGCTCGACGGCGTTGACCACCACGCCGTGATCGGCCCCGAAACTGCGCAGCACCGCGGGATTATTGATGTTCTGGAAGGAAACGCCGATCGCGCCGCGCTGCACGCTGCCGGTCGACACCAGCTGGTTATAAACCTTGCGCGCGGTGTTGGAGGGCACGGCAAAGCCCACGCCGTCGTAAGTCCCGCGATTGGTGGCGATGGCGGTGTTGATGCCGATGACCTGGCCCGCCAGGTTCACCAGCGGCCCGCCGCTGTTGCCCGGGTTGATGGCCGCATCGGTCTGAAGGTAGCGCTTGAACTGCCCGGTGGGTCCGCCTTCAATATCACGTCCCTTGGCGCTCAGAATGCCCGCAGTCACGGTGGAGTCGAGCCCGAAGGGGCTGCCGATGGCCAGCACCCAGTCTCCCACGCGAACTGAATCGGAATCGCCGAACTGAGCAAAAGGCAGCGGCTTGTCTGTTTCAATCTTGATCACCGCCAGATCGGTATCGCGGTCGCGCCCGATGACCTTGGCCTCATGGCCCCGGGTGCCTTCATCTTCGCCGTGCAGGCGGACGCGGATGCGATCCACCGGCTTGTTTTCGCCGGGCCGCATGATGACGTGATAATTGGTCAGGATGTAACCGTTCTTGTCGAGAATAACGCCCGAGCCCAGACTGGGCTGGCGGAACTCCCCGCCTCCGCCGAAGGGACTGTCCGGGTCGCCCTGGAAGAATCGGTCGAAGAAATCGCCAAAAGGATTATCCTCCTGCCCGTGAAAGCGGCGTCGCCCCACCCGAACCACGGTCTCCGTGTTGATGTTGACGACGGCCGGCTCCACCATGTCGGCCACGCGGGCAAAGGAGTTGGACAGCTCCGCGGGCGAGGGCGCAGGCAGCAGCGCCGCCTCGGTTCCGGCGGCCGAGCTGCGCGCCGCCCGCACGCCGTTGGAAACCAGCGTGCCAATCAGTATCCCGACTCCCAGCGTAACCGCGATAACAAGCGCGGGGAAAATCCTTCTTCCATTCATGTTTGGCTCTTTCCTTCCCTGAACGTGCGCCGGTCTGCGACCGGCTCCTCATTTAAGTATACACCTCTTTAGACGTCCACACGCTGCGACTGATAGGCGGCGAAGCAGGAACCTGACCTGGCCGGATGGCAACCGATCTTCCGGCGGCCGCGGCAGGCAGATCACCACTCCGGGGTGGAGGTCCCGAGGCGTCTTAGTGCCTACCCATTTCCAGATCCGTTTCTGCTTGCTTCTTGGCGCGTTTCGCCTCGGCTTTCGCGTCCGCGTCCGGCTTCAACTCCTTGATGGCTTTGCCCAGGCTGACGCCCTCCGGACCCGTCATGCGTGACTTCAACTCCTCGAAGGGGATATTGAGGTTCTTCGAGACATGCGCCGCAGCCACGAATTGCCCCAGGTTCTTAAAACCGACCGCCGCCTGCTGCAGGTCAGTGCCGGGAGGCAGCACCGAGCTAAGTCTGGAGGCCAGCCTCTCATTCTGCGCGAGCAATTCGCCGGGCGTCTTCCCGTGGTCCGCTCCGCCCGTGTTCATGCCACGGTGCGAGCCTCCGGTGCGCCCGCTTCGATCCAAGTCGGGCCGCCCGAGGTCACCAGAACTTCCGCGGCCCTGGGCGCCACTCATGCCACGGCTGGCGCCGCCCGCGCCGCCCGCCGGGCCGCCGCCCGCGCCACCGCGTTGAGCGAAGAGGGGCGTGGCGAGCACTGCCGCAACCACCAGAGAAACGAAAAGCTTGCTTGCCCTCTGACTCATAATTCGATTCCTCCTTTTGGCCAGGGTCATCTATTCGGCTGTCTGAGCTCAACCCCGTACATGACTGCTATGATGGGTTTGTTGCCAGGCAGGGTTGTATCCCTGTGATTCCGCGCAAGGGACTCAGCCCTGGGCGCTTACCCGATATTGTGCTTTGTTTATCCCTCTACCGGCGTAGGTTGCTGTGCGCCCCAGAGCTCGGAGATGATCATGCCGGCGAGAATCAGCGCCGAGCCGATGATGAGCCTGCCGCCCAGGCGCTCCCCGAGAACCACCCAGGAGGTGAGGGCGGCGAAAACGGGTTCGAGCGCGAAGATGAGTGCGGTGTGAGAAGGTGCGGTGAATTGCTGCGCCCAGTTCTGGATGGAAAACGCCAGCGCGGTGGCGAGCACGGCTGTCACCAGCACGGCGGCGATCAGCCCCGCCGTCCAGCTAATTCGGAATTGCATCCCCACCGGCCACGACAAGAAAGACAACAGGCCGACGGTCAGGATCTGCAATGAGACCAGTTGACGGAATGAATGCTGCCGCGTGTAGTTGCCCACCAGCACGATGTGCACGGCGAACGAGCTGGCGGCAACCACCGTCAGCAGGTCGCCTCGATTGACCGCGGCCAATCCCTTCGGCAGCACCAGCAGGTAAATGCCTGCAAGCCCCAGCGCTGCGCTGAGGAGCGTGGATTTGCGAAGCTTGGCTCCCTGCATAGCCTGAATGAAGGGCACGACCACCACCGAGAAGCCCGTGATGAAGGCCGATTTCGAGGGCGTGGTGTAAAGCAATCCCGTCGTCTGAAACAGATAACCGGCGTAGAGGAAGATTCCCAGCAGAATGCCGCGGCCCACCACCACCGCCTCCCAGCGCCCGCGCGCCATGAAGAGAAAAAGCAGAATGCCCGCCAGGGTGAATCGAACCGCCAGAAAGGCGGTGGGCGAGGCGAATTCCAGGGCGTCTTTCACCACCACAAACGTGCCGCCCCAGATGGCGGTGGCCAGTACGAGCAATAAATCGGCTTTAAGGCGCTGGGGCATGGAGTTTGCAGTGCGGGTCAATAACCCGCCCAGTCGCTCTGCAGGCGGAACGCCTGTGCTCCCAGGCGTTCCCGTGGCACTTGCAGCGCGGCTGGCAGAGCCGCGCTGCCGCCCTCATGGATTTAGGTGGAGCGAATCGAAGAAATCAGTTCCCCGTATGCGCTATCGTCCGAAGTCGCCCAGGACGTTGACCGGACGCTCTTCATACTTCAGGCCGGCGCTCGACCGGTCCTCAGGAAGGGGCCGGTAGATGGCGTGGCAGCGCTCGCAACGATAGAGGTCCGACGTACCCGCCGCCTGGATGGCCTCGGCGGTGGGCGCCGCCCAGCGCTTCAAGTGACCCACGCACAGCTTCCCTTTTTCATCTTTCTCGTCGCAGGCGCGCTGCCCGGCCTTCTTGTCCTTAATCTTGACGGCGTCCGTGCTCAAGGTCATTCCTCGGTCATCGTGGATTGCGGCATGTCAGTGCCTGCCGGCTGCCGGAGGTCAGCCGACAGCGAATCATTCTACGTGAAAGACGCAGCGATTGCGAGCACCAGATGCAACGCCAGGCGGCGCTCGCCTCCGTCCGATCGGGCGCCCGGCGTGACGTCCCGCTTTGTGGGAGCGGCCCTGCCGGGGGATTCAATACTCGACACGCATCAGGCAAAGCCCTTGCGCCGGCGCGGTGGGCCCGGCGGTGGAGCGGTCACGGGCGCCGAGAATGCGCGGGATATCCTTCGGAGTGAGTCTTCCCCGCCCCACTTCCAGCAGTGTCCCCACCATACTGCGCACCATGTGGTGCAGAAAGCCGTTGCCGCGCACGTCGTAATTGAGGAGCGATAGCCTCTTGCGATGCCTGAGGTGCGAGGAGAACACTGTTCGGACCATCGCCGTTTCTTCATTCCTCCGGACCCCAGATTCCGAATCCAGAACCTCGCTATCTGGCTCCTGGCTTCTGACGCCTGAATCCTGCCCGCCCGCCGCCAATGACGTGAAATCGTGTTCGCCCTCAAAGAGCCGAGCCGCCCGGGCCATGGCGAGAAGATCGAGCGCATAAGGATAGTGAAAGACAAAACGCGCCAGGAAGGGCGAGCAAACCGGCGACAGCAGGATTCGGTAGCGGTAATGTTTCGCTTTGGCTGAGTAGCGGGCGTGGAAATTCTCTGGCGCCTGGACGGCGCTCAAGACACGAATGCCGGGGGGCAAGACGTCGTTTAAGGCTTTCTGGAGGTTGGCGCAAGGGATGGGAGAAGCCGTCCTGAAATGGGCCACCTGGGCGGCGGCATGCACCCCGGCGTCGGTTCGGCCCGAAGCGTAAACAACCGAATCTACGCCTGTGACGCGCTGAATCCCATCCTCGACCGCGCCTTGGATGGTGCGCACATTCGGCTGCCGCTGCCATCCGGCGAAGTCGGTTCCGTCGTAGGCCAAGATGAGTTTGATGTTCCGCACGCGTCGCTGCCCAGGAAAACAACTACCACGGTCGGGTTGAAATTGGAAGTGGCGCCGGGTTGGAGGGCGCTTCGCCGCCGATCATTGGCCGCCCCTGCCGTCTTCGGGCTGAAACCCGCTGCCACCCTGGCTTCGTTGTCAACCCAGGCGTTCGATGCTAAACTTCTGCATTCGTGCTACCGCGGGAACCATGCGCAAGAGAAGAGGTTTCCTACCCTTTTGATGAAACTCCACGTCCCAAGTTTTCGTACATATTCTTAAGCCGGCCGAGGACTGCCTGGTGCGGCGCTGGACGAAAAAGGATACGCGATGATGACGAAAAACCGGACGACAGCAATGGCAGCTGGATGGTTCATCCTGGTGAGTGCGGCGGCATGGGCCCAGGAACCGGCCAAGCCGGGCGAGAATGTGGCACCGCCTCCCAAGTTTAATCTGGACTATACCAATACCGCCTGGTTCCCCAAGTTCTACGTCCCGTACCAGGAGCCGCTGGTGCCCCAGCCGCCCATGAGCAATTCCGAGCGGTTGCGCGCCATGACAGCCGGAGGCAAGCTGCTGCTCTCGGCGGAGGAGGCCATCGCGCTGGCGCTGGAGAATAATCTGGACATCGCCGTGGCGCGCTACGGCCCCGCCGTAGCCCAGACCGATATCACGCGCGCTAAAAGCGGCGGCGCCACGCGCGGGGTGCAGGGCGCTTTTACGTCTTCCGCGCTGTTTGCCGGCGCCCTGGGCGGCGGGATCTCGGGTGGCGGGGGAAACTTTTCGGGCAACGCCGGCGGCGCCTTCGGCGGCGGCGGCGCCACCAACATCGGCGGCTTTTCCTCCTTTGATCCGGTTACCGGTGTCACCTTCGGCTGGGATCGCCGGTCCACGCCGCTGGGCATCACGCTGGTAAGCGGCGTTCCGTTTGTGACCACCCAGACGACGCAATACCAGAGTTTCTTCGGCCAGCGATTTCAGTCCGGCACCAGCTACCTTTTTGCCCTGAGTGGAACACGCCAGTCCACGACCTCGCTGACCAACGTGTTCAATCCTCAGGTCAGCACCAACATGCTGATCGGCCTCAACCAGCCGCTGCTGAACGGCTTCGGCCGCGCCGCCAATTCCAAATTCATTCGGATCTCCAAGAACAACGCCCGGATCGCCGACAGCGTCTTCCGGCAGCAGGTGATCGCCGCCATTACCCAGGTTCTGAACCTGTATTACGACCTGGTCTACTACCGCGACAACGTGCGGGTGGCGGAACGTTCGCTGGCGCTGGCGGAGAAAACCCTCAACGACAACAGGCGCCAGGTCGAGATCGGCACGCTGGCGCCCATCGAAGTGGTTCGCGCCGAGTCGGAAGTGGCGGCCCGGCAGCAGGACTTGATCATCGCCCAGACGAATCTCCAGAAGCAGCAGACGTTGCTCAAGACGGCGCTCGCCAAGCAGGTGGATGCAACCATCGCCGGAGTCGAAATCGAGCCGACCGACATTCTTCCCGCCCCGCAGCCCGACGATATTCCGCCGGTCGAGGAAGCTCTTCGCCTCGCCTATGAGAACCGGCCCGAAATCGAGCAATCCGACCTCAACCTGCGCAATCAGGAGATCGTCATCAAAGCCAACCGCAACAGCCTCCTGCCGTCGCTGGATTTCTTCGCCAGCTATGCCGGCGCCGGCCTGGCCGGCAATCGCTGCGGAACGCCCAATACGCCGGCCGCCTTGTGCCCCACTCCCTTGATTCCGGGCGGCGGACCGCAGGCGTTGACCCAGACCTTCCACGGCAACTACCCCGACTACTCCTTCGGGCTCACCTTCAGCGTCCCGATCAAGAATCGGTCGGCCCAGGCCGACGCCGTGCGCGCCCTGCTCGAACAACGTCAGCTTCAAACGCAGCTGATGAAGACCAAGAACACCATCGCGCAAGAGGTCCGCAACGCCGAAATCTCCCTGATCCAGGCGAAGGCGCAGATCGAGGCGGCGCAGAAGGCCGTCGTGCTGGCCAAGCAGACGCTCGACGCCGAGCAGAAGAAGTTCCAGCTGGGCGAGTCCACGGTCTTCCTGGTGATCCAGGCGCAGCGCGACGTGGTGGCCGCCGAAGTGCGCGAAGTGCAGGCGCGCGCCCTCTATGCCAAGGCGCTGACGGAATTCGCCCAGGCAACCGGCACCACCCTCAGTAAGCACCGCGTCGAGCTCAACGATGCACTGCAGGGATCCGTCTCGCGCCCGTTGAATATTCCCGGCACGCGAAGCATGTCGCGCCCTGATGCCGTTGTGAATTAGGATGCGAGCCGGGCTTCGGCGGCTAGCAGCAGGGCGAGCAGCCCCAGCACCAGGCTGGTGAGGATCACCTGCCATTTACGCTCGCGGGCGAATGCCTTCAGCCGCGCCGGCAGTGAGTTTGTCGGATCAAACGGCGCTTCTGCTTGTCGATCCAGCCATTCCACGCTTCCCACAAAACGATAACCCCGGCGGGCCAGCGTTTCGATGTAACACGGCGTCTGGGGCGTATCCTCGATGGCCGCGCGCAGTTTGTTCATGGAGGCGTTGATCGAGTTGTTGGACCCCTGTGCCGAATCCTGCGGCCAGACAGCGGCGCGAATCTCTTCGCGCGTGACCAGTTCCTGGGCGTGCGAAATCAGCAGAAGCAGAATGCGAAACGGCTGCGATTGCAGACGCACGCGCACGCCGTCCTTCCACAGTTCTTCGGTGCGCGCGTCCAGCTCGAACGGCCCGAAGCGCGCGCGCCGCCCGCCCGTCTCGAGCCCGGTGCGCAAGCTGTTGCCTGCCGGTTGCTCGGATCTGGTGTTCCAGTGCCAAGGCATGGGTCTTCCCGCCTTCTTTGCGCGCTTTGTATGAACTCTGCCCACACACCACCCGGTGGTCACTAAGCGTTTGACGTCATAAACGGATTTTCGTACCGAAAAGTTCCAACTTTTTCTGGGATGGAAACCTCCGGTTCCGCAATGGCGAGCTGGACGGTGGGGTATTAACCGAAGGGGACATACAGGACACATTGTCTCTTGGAGGGTTGCACCCCGGCGGCGGGCAGCAATGGGCCTGATGCGGGCGGCCATCTCGGGCTGAACCGGGGGGCCGGGCCCGGCATCACGGAAACGACGCACCCTGGGTATTCACATAGACGGAGTAGAGCGACTGGCTGCCGGTCATGAAGAGGCGATTGCGCCGTGTGCCTCCGAACGCCAGGTTGGAGCAGATTTCGGGCAACAGGATTCTCCCGATGAGGGTTCCGTCCGGCGCGATGACCATCACGCCGTCGTACCCCTCGCCCGCCCAGCCCGCGCTCGCCCAAACGTTTCCGTCCACGTCCATGCGAATGCCGTCGGCGGCGCCTTTCCCCATATCGTAGAAGACGCGGCCATGGGCCGCCGTCTTGCCGTCCACCACGTCATAGACCCAAATGGGATGGGGCTTTCCGGCCGGCGCTCCCGTGTCGGCAATGTAAAGCTTCTTGTAATCGGGCGAGAAGACGATGCCGTTGGGGCGGGCGGCCTCCGTCGCCACGATGGTCAGCGTTCCAGTGGCGGGATCAAGCCTGTAGGTCTGCGGCGGAAGTTCGAAATCGGCCTTCTCACCTTCGTAATAACCCATGATGCCGTAGCCGGGATCAGTGAACCAGATGCCGCCGTCGGGATGGACCACCACGTCGTTGGGCGCGTTGAGTCGCTTGCCTTCGAAGCGCTCGGCCAGCACCGTGACCGTGCCGTCATATTCGGTGCGCGTGACGCGCCGCCCGTGCTCGCAGGAGATCAGGCGGCCCTGCTTGTCGCGCGTATTGCCGTTCGACCAGTTGGATGGCTGACGATACACACTCACCTCGCCGGTTTCCTCCGACCACCGCAGCATGCGGTTGTGGGGGATATCGCTGAACAGAAGATAACGGCCGTCGCCAAACCACACCGGGCCCTCGGCCCAGCGCGCGCCCGTCCACAGGCGTTCGACCGCGGCGTTGCCCTGCTTGTATTTGTCAAAGCGCGGATCCACGGTCACCAGCGAGGGATCGGGATACCGCCCCGGTTCTTTCCAGTCTTTCCCCCTCGCGAGCGTGTTCGCCAATGCCGCCACCGCTGGGGTCGCCGTCGTCTTCAGAAATGTTCGCCGCTCCATGTGAATTGCTCCTGGATGATTGACCATTACGTCCAGCTCCGCAGCGCGGATTCTACCACCAATTCGGACCTCTGATTGCCGGACTGCTCCTGAGCGGTCCACCCGCCGGGGAACCGCAGTAAGAACATGGCGGCACAAATGCCAACCAAGGATTTCTGAAAGCTCAAATCGCAAAATCCGAATTCCGAATTCCACGCTCCGTCGGTATAATGCCCCCGCATGCCTGAAAGCAGCGACAAGTCATCCAGCGGTCATCGTTATCTCGTCACGGGCGCCAAGGGATTCATCGGCGCGTGGATCGTCAAAAATCTGGTGGAGCGAGGCGACTCGCCGGTGGTGCTGGATATTGACGCGAAGGCTCACCGGCTGGAAGCGCTGCTGGCGCGCGAGCAGATGGATCGCATCCGTTTCGTCCAGGGCGACATCACCAGCTTCGACCAGGTGGACCGCTGCATCGCCGAGCACGGCATCACCCACCCCATTCATCTGGCCGCTCTCCAGGTTCCATTTTGTGCCGTCGACCCGATAGCGGGTGCGCGCGTCAACGTCATCGGGACGCTGAATATCTTCGAGGCCGCACGGAAACGCAAAGATCTCATTCAGCGAATCGTGTATGCCAGCTCGGCCGCGGTGTTCGGGCCGGAAGAATTCTATGGCCATGCCACGGTGCGCGAGGGAGCCGAACTTCACCCCGGCACGCACTACGGCGTCTTCAAGCAGTGCAACGAAGGCAACGCGCGCGTTTATTTTCAGACGGACGGCATCTCCAGCGTCGGCCTGCGACCCTGGGCCGTTTACGGGGTGGGGCGCGACCAGGGAATCACCTCGGGCCCCACCAAGGCCATCAAGGCCGCCGTGCTGGGGCGTCCCTACAAGCTCCAGTTCACCGGACGGCTCGATATGCAGTACGTGGACGATTGCGCCAAGATTTTTCTGAAGTGCGCGGAGGCGCGACGGGAGGGCGCGCGGGTCTACACCCTGCGCGGTGCCGTCATGGATGTCCATGACTTCATTCAGACGCTGGGGGAGGTTGAGCCGCGCTCGCGCGGCTTGATCGGGGCGGAGGGGAAGCCGTTGCCCATCGCGGCGGACCTGGATGATCGTGCGTTGGTTCACGACCTGGGCGACATTCCGCGCACGCCCCTGGCCGAGGGGATTCGTCAGACAATCGCCATCTTTGAGCGCTTGCGTCGCGAAGGCCGTCTCGACACGAAAGACTTGGATTCGTAGGGGCCGGGCTGCTACCCTGGGTCCCCCGAAGGCGAACCACGGAGCGGCAATACGTCGTTTTCTTGAATTTCAATTCTTGGGTTGGCATCCATGAAAGCTGCCGTTCTCGAAGACGTCGCGAAACTGGTTGTTCAAAACGTTCCCGATCCGCGGATTCCACCGCGCGAGGTGGCGATTCGGGTCCAGGCCGTGGGGGTGTGCGGCACCGACTTGCACATTTTCGGCGGGCACGCCAACTACAATACCGACGCCTCGGGCCGCGTGATTCCCTTCCGCGAGCAGCCGCAGATTCTGGGTCACGAATTTGCCGGCGAGGTCATCGAAGTGGGCCGCGATGTGAGGGACCTGCGCCCGGGCGACCGCGTTTTGTGCGACCAGGGCCGGAACTGTTACAGCCAGGGTCGCTCGCCCCTTTGTGAATACTGCGCCTCCGGTGACTCGCACCAGTGCGAATTCTACGCCGAGCACGGCATCACCGGCTTGCCGGGCGCGCTGGCCGAATATATTTCCGTCCCGGCGGTGAATTGCCTGCGGCTGCCCGACTCGCTCTCGATCGAACATGGCGCTTTGGTCGAGCCGCTCGGCTGCGTCCTGCACGCCAGCGACCGCGTGGACCGAGCCGCCACCCGCTATGGGTTCGCCGCCAAAGACCCCATCCGCAACGTGCTGATCTCGGGCGGCGGCCCGGCGGGCCTGCTGTTCCTGCAATACCTCCGCAACGTGAAGCATTTCGACGGCCTCATCATGGTCAGTGACTTGCGCGAGAAGAATCTGGATTTGGTGGAACAACTGGGAGGAACACCCGTTAATGTGCGCGAACAGGACATCCGCGAGACCGTTCGCGAACTCACCCATGGAGAGCGTGTGCATTACTTGATTGAGTCGTGCGGCAACTCGATTATCTTCGAACAGATTCCTGGGCTGTTGCGCAAGCAAGGTACCGTGCTGCTTTACGGTCACGGTCACAAGGGGCGCGACATTGGCCTGCTCTCCAACGTTCTTTTCCTCGAGCCGACCCTCGTGGTTCCCATCGGCGCTTCCGGCGGGTTCGACCCCGACGGCCGGCCCACCACCTACCGGCGCGCCTTGGAATTACTGAGCTCCGGCAAGGTTCGCGTTGAACCCTTTGTGACCCACCGCTACCATGCGCTCGAAGAAATCCACCAGGCCTTTGAGCAGGATTTTCAAAAGGCGGATTACATCAAGGGCGTGCTGGCGGTAGCGTGAACCTCGAATCAAGAATCGTGAGTCGAACCCTTCTCCCGGCCTTCGATCCGCTGCTCAATTTCCACTCTTCACGGTCCGAATTCTGCTTCCCGAGAAACCATAGTAGGCAACGTAGGCGTAGGCCACGAGAAGAATGGACAAAGCGGCGGCCATGCTGTGCGTGGCGCCGAAGATGAGTCCTTCGATGGGGGGGAACACGGCGCCGCCGATGATCGACATGACCATTAAGGAGCCGCCCAGCTTGGTGGCGGGCCCGAGGTCCTTGATGCCCAGGGCGAAGATGGTGGGAAACATCAGCGACATGAAGAAGCTGGTGAAAAACAGCGACCACACGCCCAGCCATCCTGGGAAAAGGACGGCGAGTCCGACCAGCAACACATTCACGGCTGCGTAGATGCCCATCAAGGGTCCCGCGGGAAAGAACTTCATCAGGTACGTGGCGCTGAAGCGCCCCACTCCGAAGGCCACGAGCGTCCCCGTCAGGAAATAACCGGCGATCTTTTCCGGCTGCGCCGTGTAGTCCTGGACGTATTGAATGTAATAGCTCCAGGTTCCCACCTGCGCGCCGACATAAAGGAACTGCGCCACCACACCCAGGATGAAATGCCGGTGATGGAGGAGATCGGCGAATCGCCCCTTGTCCGGATCCGCGCGGTCGTGTCCTTCCCCAGCCACCGCGGGGAACTTCGTCCGCCAGACCAGCAGGGCCCAGATGAAAATCACCGCGCCAATTGCCAGATACGGTTCCACCACGCGCAGCGTTTCGTGGCGAAGGTAGGCTTCGTACGTCCCCGCCGCCTTCATGGCGGCAATTTCTTCCGGCTTCCATTCGATCCCGGAAAAGATGAAGACGGTTCCGCCCAGGACGCCGACCACCGCCCCGACCGGATTGAACGCCTGAGAGAAATTCAGGCGGCGCTCGGACGTGCGCGGATCCCCCAGCACGGCGATGAAGGGATTGGCGCCGGTTTCCAGGAAGGCCGCCCCGCTCGCAATCACGAAGAGAGCCAAGAGAAAGAAACCATACTTGCCCACGACGGCCGCCGGCCAGAACAGAAATGCTCCCGCGCTGTAAAGGAAAAGTCCGATCACCAAGCCGGTCTTGTAACTGTACTTGCGCATGAGGAGCGCGGCGGGCATGGAAACGAGAAAATAACCGATGTAGTAGGCGAACTGGATGAGTCCGGCCTGAAATCGCGTGATCTCGAACGACTTCATGAATTGCTTGATGAGAATGTCGTTCATGTTGCTGGGAATGCCCCAGAACAGAAACAACGCGGTCACCAGAATGAACGGCAGGGTGGCGCCGGGTGCAAAAAGGCGCGGGGGATTGGCCATTTCGCGCAGGCGTTCAGCAGGTTCAGGGTTTGGGCCCAAGGTCCCTCTCGTCCCTCACGGAAGAACGGCTAACCTAACCGCACTCCTGTTGGCTGTCAAGCGCGCCCATGTCAACCCCTTCAGCGCTGAGAGACTTTCAATAACTCGTTCAGGTATTCCTTCCAAAGCACGGCCCAGGTGTGCGAGCCGTGGCCTCGAGTTTCGAGGCTGGCGGGCAGGAGCACGAACCGGCCTTTCCTGACCTTCTTGATTTCCCGCTCGGCGATGCCCAGTTCGGGCGGATTGATGAAATCGTCGGCGGAATTGACAAACATGACGGGCGCCTGGATCAGACCTAGCTTGGGCGACGGGTTGTAGTTGCGTGACGCATTGAATTGATAGAGCGTGTCGTTGGCGTCGAGCGCTTTCAGGCGGCTGCTCATGTATTTTTCGAGATATTCGTCCGCCGCGTCGCGCGTGGGCTGGTTCTGCTGCATGAGCAGAGGCGCACTGCCCGCGAGCAGGGAAATACTCGCCACCGTGCGGAGCGCGCGCATCGGTTGCTCGGTGTATTCCCCTCCCTTCCAGTCAGGGTCGCTGCGGATGGCGTCCATCATCAGCTTGCGCCAGATGCGGTTGCGCCCCGCGATCTCCACCGGCTGGCAGGCAAGCGGCATCATGGCGTCCATGAAGTCGGGGTGCGTGGTCCCCCACACCCAGGTGTGCATGCAGCCCATGGAGGTTCCCATCACCAGGCGGAGGTGATTCACTCCCAGGCCTTCCGTCACCAGGCGATGCTGCGCAGCCACCATGTCATCGTAATCGTACTGCGGGAAGCGCGCATGCAGACCGTCGCTGGGCTTGCTGGAGCCGCCGTGGCCAACGGCGTCGGGAAGAATGAGGTAGTAGCGCGTCGCATCCAGCGGCTGGCCGGGCCCGAACAGCTCGCCGGCGAACTGCGGCACCAGGAGGTTCTTCCCCGATCCACCCGTGCCATGCATGATCAGCACGGCGTTGGTGGTCCGCCCTTGCTCGTCGCGCGCCGGCTGGCCGAGCGTGGTGTAGTGCAGTCGCAATTCGGGAAGCGATTCACCTGATTTGAACCGGAAATCGCGAATGATGAAATCCCCTTCCTGGGGCGCCGGTTGCTGGGCTTGAATTGCCAGGGTGGTCGGGATGACGGCCAACAGGCAGAGTGTCCGAAGATTCAATCTCCGCATTGTGCCTCCAACTCATCGGTTTCGAAAACCACAGTGTAATCAAGTACAATATGCGCCGGACGAAATCAATCGAGGATTTCAAATGGGGAAGAAATCATGAAGCTGGAAGACGTCGCGATCATCATCAAACCGGGCAAAGACAATGTGGCGGTGGTGAAAGCCGATTCGATCGAAGCGGGCACTGAACTGGCCTATCACGGCTCCACCATCCGGCTTTCCGGCCGGGCCCTGCGCGGACAGAGTTTCGCCATCAAAAAGATCGCCCGAGGACGAGCCTACGTCTCCTTGGGAGATCCGATCGGTCTCGCCTCCCGCGAAGTGAAGGCCGGCGATCCCATTGACGAGACCAATCTCCAGGACCGCCTGCCCAGGCTGAAGGTGGAGTACCGGGACAATCCGCGACGGGTTACGCTTGATCCGAAGCTTTCGTCGCTGACCTGGGATGGTTTTGTACGGCCCGACGGCAGTGTGGGCGCGCGCAACCTGATCGGCGTCGTGACCTCTGGTATGTGCTCCTCGTCCGAAGTGCGCGAGATCGCCGCGCGCGCCATGCGGGAGCTTTACTCGCGCGAAAAGTACCCCAACGTCGACGGCGTGGTTCCCATCATTCACGAAACGGGTTGCGGCATGCCGGACGGATCGGCGGTCGAGCTGCTGAACCGGCTTCTGGCCAACACGCTGCGCCATCCCAATCTGGCTTCAGCGCTTTATATTGACCTCGGCTGCGGCAAGACCTGCGTGGAATGCTCCGCGCCCATCTTTCTCAACGCCGTGCCCCATTACCAGCAACGGGTAGTGAATCTGACCATCCAACACTCGGGCGGCAGCCGCAGGACGGTCCAGCGCGGTCTGGAAATCATCGAGCGGATGCTGCCAGTGGCCAATCAGGCGCGGCGCGAAACGGTGTCCATCTCGAAGCTCATCGTTGGGACGGAATGCGGCGGCTCGGACCGGTGGTCGGGCGTGACGGCGAATCCGGCGGTGGGAGTGTCGTCGGACATGTTTGTCAAAGCCGGCGCTGCCGTGCTCCTGCCGGAAATCCCCGAACTCCAGGGCGCCGCCATGATCGACCTGGTCCGCCGCGCGCGCACCAAGGCCGTCGGGCGGAAGCTGATGACCGCGCTCAAGCGCTACCAGAAATACGTGGAGAGCTTCGGAGCCGATTTCCGTGAGAATCCTTCGCCCGGAAACAAGAAAGGCGGTCTTTTTAACATCTATCTGAAATCCAACGGTGTGAAGGCCAAGGGTGGAACCGCCATCGTCGAAGATCTCATTGACTATGGCGAATGGCTGGGCGACCGAAAGGGCCTTTTTGTTCACTACACTCCCGGCTACGATCAGGTCTGTACGCCAGCGCTCTTCCTGAGCGGCGCCCAAGTCTGCCAGTTCACCACCGGCCGCGGCACCAGCATCGGTTGCGCTATGGGGCCGGTGCTCAAGATCGGAACCAACACCCCTCTAGCCCGCGTGAACGGCGACATCGACATTAACGCCGGAACTATTCTGGACGGCGAGGAAACGATCGAACAGGTCGGCGAGAAGATCTTCTACGAGACGCTGGAGGTTGTTTCCGGGCGCAGGATTCCCGAAGCGGAAGCCTCAGGCTACCACCATGAATTCAAGGTCTGGGAATCGCTGTACCCCACCCTCTAGGCGAAGACGCTCAACCTATGGCAAAGCCCGCCTCCAGCCGGTGCGTGATCGAAATCGACCTTGAGCGTCCGGAGCGCGCTTACAAGCCGGGCGAGCGGATCAAAGG
>CAZHKT010000071.1:0-1336 GCA_964533045.1 uncultured Acidobacteriota bacterium
AGGGCACCGGGCTCGACGAATTCGCCAGGAAATTCCCCGACCGTTTCTTCGACGTCGGTATTGCCGAACAGCACGCCGTCACCTTCGCCGTGGGGCTGGCGCTCGAAGGCCTGAAGCCGGTCGCCGCCATCTATTCCACCTTTCTGCAGCGCGCCTACGACCAGGTCTATCACGACGCCTGCCTGATGCGCGCCCCCGTCGTCTTCGCCATGGACCGCGGTGGCATCGCCGGCGCCGACGGCCCTACGCACCACGGGCTCTACGACATCGCCTACATGTGCGCGCTGCCCAACATCGTGGTCATGGCGCCCAAGGACGAAAATGAATTGCGCCACATGCTCTACACGGCGCTGCATGTGGGCGGTCCCGCCTCGCTGCGCTATCCGCGCGGCAATGGCGTGGGCGTGACGCTCGATCCGGAATTCAAACAGCTTGAGATCGGCAAAGCCGAAATCATGCGCGAGGGCTCGGACTTCGCCATCCTCGCCCTGGGCAGCATGGTCTATCCTTCGCTGGCCGCGGCGGAAAAGCTCGCCCCCATGGGACTCAACGCCACCGTCATCAACGCGCGCTTCGCCAAACCCTTGGACGACGCGCTGATCTGCTGCCTGGCGGCAGAGAAACAATTCCTGGTCACGGTGGAGGAAGGAACCGAATGCGGCGGCTTCGGCGCGCACGTCGCGGCCCTGCTCCAGGACCGCAAGATTCCCACCAGCATCCTCCGCATCGCGCTGCCCGACCGTGTCATTCCGCACGGCGCTCCGAATCTGCTACATGCCAAGTACGGCCTCGACGCCGACGGCATCGTCGAGCGCATCAAGGCCTACGCCAACGAATGCCCTATGCGCGCGGAATTGAAATACCGCTCGCTCCTGCACCCGTGAGAATTGAAATGGTGTAGCGCAGGGCTCGTTTTGCAGCAAGAACCGCAAGGCCGAAAAGCGGGCCTTGCGCTACACCGCGCCAAGTCACTTCTTGCGTGTGTAGCTAAACGTCATGGGCGAGTCTTTCCCTTTCTCGCGGTAAGTCCAGGTGGCCGTGAAGTGATCCGCGTCCTGGAATTGAAAGGTTACCTCGCGCATGTGACTGTCATCAGGAGAAGCCAGGTTGGTGATGTCGAGGAACTTGAAGACCAGTTCCGTGCCGTCGGCGGAGAGGCCGCTGGCGCGCATGCGGGGCTGGTTCTGCCCGGCGCAATAATGAGTGCCGACGAGTGCATCGCCGTCCGGATGAAACAGCGTCACCATTTCCCCCGGTTCGCCCGGCATGATCGTCTCAATCACCACCGATCCTGCCGAAGTCACGCGATAATTGACGTTCGCCGTGGGTCCGTTCG
>CAZHKT010000071.1:1346-17909 GCA_964533045.1 uncultured Acidobacteriota bacterium
TACGAACCGGCCGGAGGGTTGTCCAGGAGCACCACCTCGGATTGGCCTGGGAAATTCCCCGAGCTGTCCACAAAGCCGCCATCCGGCCCATAGACTTCCAGATCCCAGTCGCCGGCCAAGGCCTTCAGCTTCTCGAACGCCGGCGAAGGAGTTCCGGTGCGTCCCTGCCCCGCCCCCACCAAAAACAACGCGCAGACCAGCCCCAGCGCCTTAAGCCTATTCATTTTCCCTCCTTGGATGATGGTCCCGTGAGCCCATTATAGCCGCCCCAGGCTCGTTTGCAACGATGATACGACTGGGGGTGAGACGATGGTTGCAGCACCCCGCCGAGCGGGGCTGCCATTCTCGTGTCAGCCCGAAGCATCCGTAGCGGTGGTGTCCCCACCGCGGGTCTGGATTCTTCAACGACTTCGGCGATCAGAGATGGCCGCTCCAGCCGCATGGCCCGGCCGCGTCGGCACTTCCCTTTGCCGCCCGAGAGGGGTTACGCTAGCGAGCGCGATGCCGGGCGGAAAAATGCTGAAAACTCGCGTGGATCGACTGCTGGTCGACCGCGGCCTGGCACCGACGCGCGAGAAAGCTCAGGCGCTCATATTGGCCGGGCAGGTGCTGGCGAACGAGCAGAAGGTGACGAAGGGCGGGGCTATGGTTGAATCGGACGTCGCATTGCGACTGCTCGGCCAGCCGATGCCTTACGTCAGCCGGGGCGGCGTGAAACTGGCGGGGGCGCTGGACCACTTCGGCGTGAATCCTGCGGGGAAGATCTGCCTCGACATTGGCGCCTCCACGGGCGGCTTCACCGACTGCCTGCTGCAGCGCGGCGCGGCGCGCGTCATCGCCATCGACGCAGGCACCCATCAGCTCGATTGGAAGCTGCGCCGGGACCCGAGGGTGACGGTGCTCGAAAAGACCAACGCCAGGTACCTGACGTTCGACCGGGTCGGGGTGAAGTGCCATCTGGTCACCGTGGACGTTTCCTTCATTTCCGTGACACTGATTCTGCCGGTCCTGCCGGCACTGCTCGCGCCGGGCGGGGAGATCCTGATCCTGGTGAAACCGCAATTCGAAGTCGGCAGAGAACAGGTGGGCAAAGGCGGCGTCGTGCGCGACCAGAGACTCCACGCCGAGGCGTGCGCCAGAGTTGAGCGCACGCTGCAGGCCCTGGGATTTTGTGAGACGCGAACCGCCAAAAGCTGCCTGCCGGGCGCGGAAGGCAACGTCGAGTTCTTCGTGCATGCATTTTGGGAGAAACACGCCTAGAATAGCCCCTTATTGCCCTTGTTGCCGGTAAGGCGAGGTTTGCAGGATTCATGGCCATCCAACGCATCGGCATCATCTCGAAGCCCAAGAAGGCGGAGATTCGCGAAATCGTTCCGCCCCTGCTCGATTGGCTGCGAGCCCGCAAGATCGAGGTCTTCCTCGACAAGGAGACGGGCTCGATCCTGGAGAAGAATGAACGCTCCGTTCCCCGCAACGAAATCGCGTCGCAGGTGGACTTGATCATCGTGCTGGGCGGGGACGGCACGCTGCTGGCCACGGCGCGCGCCCTGAATCGCAAGGTGGTCCCCATTCTCGCGGTGAACCTGGGCGGGCTGGGCTTCCTGACCGTGATCCCGTTGGAAGACCTCTACGCCACGCTGGAAGCGGCGCTGGCAGGGGAAGCGCGCATCGAGCGGCGGGTACAGATCGAGGGCGAACTGGTGCGCGCCGACGAAATCATTTCGTCGTTTCTGGCGCTGAACGACGTCGTGCTCAACAAGGGCGCCATCGCGCGCATCCTGGATTTTGATGTCCTGGTGGACGGACGATTCATCTCGACTTACAAGGCCGACGGGCTGATCGTTTCCACGCCCACCGGCTCCACCGCCTATTCGCTGGCGGCAGGCGGACCCATCGTCGTACCCACCGTTGCGGCGTTTCTGGTCACCCCCATCTGCGCGCACACTCTCACCAACCGTCCGCTGGTGCTCCCCGACACGGCGCACATCGAAATCGGCGTGAAGTCTCAGCGGGAAGCAGCCTACCTCACCGTGGACGGCCAAGTCGGCCTCGCCACGCACAGCGACGACACGGTGCGAATGCGCAAGGCTTCCTCGTACGTGGAGATTGTCCAGCCGGTCAGCAAGAGCTACTTCGAAATCCTGCGGCAAAAGTTGAAGTGGGGCGAGAGGTAGGGGTGGGGCTTGCCCCGCCCGGCCGACGCCGCTCTGAGCGGGGCCGGCCCTGCGCTTTCCGGTGAGAGCGCTGCCAGCAGCGCCCCTACAAGACTTCCCCCGCCATCAAGTCTTCCAAGCGCTCGCGGGAGCGGATGAGTTCGGCCCGGTTGCCGTCGATCATCGCCTCGGCGGGGCGGGGGCGGGTGTTGTAGTTCGAGGCCAATACGTAGCCGTAGGCTCCAGCGGTCAGAATGGCGAGCAGATCCCCCGGCTGCACGTCGGGCATGGGGCGGTCCTGAGCGAGGAAGTCGCCCGTTTCGCAGAGCGGACCGACCACATCCGCCGTGAGCGTTTCGGCGTTGCGTCGCTGGACGGGCACAATCTCGTGGTACGAGCCGTAGAGCGTGGGGCGCATCAGGTCATTCATTCCCGCGTCCACCACGATAAAGTTCTTCTGCGGATTGCGTTTCACGTAGAGCACGCGCGTCAATAGAATGCCGGCGTTGCCCACGACGGCGCGCCCGGGCTCGATCACCAGCCGATAGGCCGTTCCGCGCAATCGGGCTGCCAGGCCGTCGAAAAGGCGCGCGTGCGGCAACGGCTCTTCCTGATCGTAAGGGATCCCGAAACCGCCGCCGATGTCGAGATACTCGACGGTGGGAACGCTGATCCTAACCGATTGCGCCACCCCCAGGATTTCGTCGAGGGCCTTGAGGAACGGCTCGATCTCGAGAATCTGCGAGCCGATGTGGCAGGTGACGCCGCGCGCGCGAAGCACCGAGGAGCCGGCCACGTGCCGGTAGAGTTCAACGGCTTCCTCCTTGGGCACGCCAAACTTGTGCACGATTTGGCCGGTCGAGACGTAGGGGTGCGTCTCCGCCACCACGTCGGGGTTGACGCGGATGGAAAGTCGCGCGATTTGACCCAGCGCTCGCGCCCGGCTCTCCAGCACCTCCAGTTCGCCCGCCGATTCGACGTTGAACATCAGAATCCCGGCTTGCAGACCGGCGTCCATTTCGTCAGCCGTCTTGCCCACACCGGAAAAGACGACGCGGGCTGGGTCAGCGCCCGCTCGCAGCACGCGCGCCAGTTCACCGGACGAGACAATATCGAAGCCCGCCCCTGCTTCACGCAGCAAGCGCAGAATCCTCAGATTGGAATTTGCCTTAACCGAATAGCAAATCAGGTTCGGGAGGCCGGCCAGTCCCTCCGCCAGTTGCCGGTAGTTTTCCAGGATGGCGGCGCGGCTATAGACGTAGGTGGGCGTGCCGAATTGCTCGGCAATCGTGGCAAGCGAAACCGATTCGCCGTGCAGGACACCCGATTTGTAATTGAAGGGGTTCATGGTGTTGCGGCACGTCACAGGCCGGGTCGCCCCCGCGAAACCCGTTTTCTCTCACCGCACCCGCATCAGGAGCAGCGTCTGGTCGTCGCGGCGCGGGGTGCCGGCCTCGTAGCGCGCCACCTCGGCGAACACCGCCTCCAGAATCTCCTCGAGGGGGCGCTGCGCGTTCTGCCGGATCAGTTCCTCGATCTTCTTCGCACCCATCTCTTCCTGATCGGCGTTGGCGGCTTCGCCAAGTCCGTCGGAATAGAACGCCAGCAGATCGCCCTTTTCCAACTGGACCACGGTTTCATCGTACTCGGTGTTCGGCAGCAGGCCGAGCGGGATACCTTCAACACGCAGCGCGCTCGCCTGTCCCTTGCGGACCAGGATGGGAAGCGGCATGCCGGAGTTCACCAGGTGAAGGGTGCAAGCTTTCGGTTCCCAGAGGCCATAGAGCAGGCTGAGGAAGTGTCCTTCGATCTTGCGCTCCACCAGCATCAGGTTCAACTGGCGCAGCATGTCGCGGGGCGGCAGGCGCAGCGGGGCGAGGCTGCGCAGGATCCCCAGCGTCATGGCGCCATACAGCGCCGCCGGCGCGCCCTTGCCGCTCACGTCGCCCACCGCCAGAACGTGGCGTTCCCTTCCGTACTTGAGAAAGTCGTAGAGGTCGCCGCCCAGTTCGCGCGCCGGAAGAAAGCGTGCGCCGACTTCAAGGCCCGGAATCGTGGGACGGGACGAGGGCATGATGTGGAGCTGGATGTCGCGGGCGCGCGTCAGGTCGCGTTCCAGGCGCGCCTCGCTGCGCACCACTTCGTCGTAGAGGCGCGCGTTCTCAATGGCGATCGCGATCTGCGGCGCCAGCGTAGAAAGCAGCCGGGCGTGCTCGTCGGTGAAGGCATTCAGCTGCGGGCTCTCCAGGTCGATCACGCCAATCACCCGGTCGCGGTAAATGAGTGGCACGGTCATTTCCGACCGCGTGTCAGGATTGGTATTGATGTAGCGCGCGTCCTTGCTGACGTCGGGGACGACCTGCGGCTGACGCAGGCTGCCCGCCGCCCCCACGATCCCCTCTCCCAGGCCCACGGTGCAATGGTCCGGAATACGCTCATCCTGCTTGAGTGAGATGACCGCATTCAGCGTCTTGGCCTTTTCGTCCACCAGCATGATGCTGAAGCGGTGGTAGTTGATGAGCGGCTTAATCAGGGTTCCGATCTTGCGAAGGAGCGAGTTGAGCACCAGCTCCGAACTGATTTCCCGGCTAATGACGTTGAGCAGTTGCAGCGATTTCGCCTGGCGCACGCTGCGGTTGTAGAGCCGGGCGTTTTCGATGGCCAGGGCGATGCGGCTGGCCAGCAGTTCCAGCAGGTTCTGATGCTGCTCGGTGAAGAAATCCGGCCAAGGCGCCTCCAGGTCCACGACGCCGATCAGGCGGTTCTTGGTAATCAGCGGAACGGCCAGTTCCGAGCGCACCGAAGGGAGCGACTGGATGTAGGTGGGATCCTTGCGGACGTCGCCCACCCGCACGGCGCGGCGAGTCGCCGCCGCCCGCCCCACGATGCCTTCTCCCACTTTGATCCGAAGCCGCCGGGTCACTTCCTCGGGGTGGCCGATGCCAAAACGCACTTTCAGTTCCTGCGTCTTCTCGTTGAGCAGCAGGATGGCAAAGACCTCGTAGTCAATAACGCGCTTCACCAATTCGCCCACGCGCCTCATCAATTCGTCCAGGTCGAGCGTGGAGTTGATTTGCTCGCTGACCTCGAGAAGGAGAGAGAGAAGTTCGGTGAGTTCCAGCGGGCGGACGCCCGGCTGCGGCGCAGTCTTCAACGCACACCGCCTGCGCGCCCGAACGCCCGAAGGGGCTGGGAAGTTGTACGCCTCATGTGCATGGTCGTTGGTTCATTGTAACATAACGGTCGGAACAGCCTCTGGAGCACGGGCCTGGGCCCCGCGCACCCGTGAGACGCGCAGCCTGCGCGTGCCATGAGAAATCGTTGCACCGGCACCTCGCCCGCCGGCACGCGCCGGATGGGCGCATCAGGAAAAGGAAGGGAACCTTGAAACAGCACCTCAGCCGCGAAGCATTCGATCAACTGGTCGAGCAGGCCGTGGCCCAACTCCCGCGCGTCTTCCGCGAGAAGATGTCCAACGTGACGATTGAGGTGGCCGACCTTCCGCCCCGGAAAGAGCGCGGCGGCGAACCGCTGATGGGTGTCTTCGAGGGGATTCCCATGACGGAAAAGTCGGTCTTTCAAGCTGCGGGGCCCGACCGGATCGTCCTGTTCCAACGAAACATCGAGTCGGCGTGCCGGACGCGCCGGCAACTGGTTCGTGAAATCCGCCTGACGCTGCTGCATGAACTGGGCCACTACTTCGGCCTGAGCGAAGAGGAGTTGGAGGATATTTGAGAGGGAGGCCCCCAAACTCAGGGCGGCGCTCCGTCGTATAATGGCCCGGCATGTTAATCTTGGCGCTCGACACGACCAGCGAAGCGGGCGGCGCGGGCATCTTCGAAGATGACCGTTGCCTGGCGGAGGTCGCTCACGCCGGCGCCGCGAACCAGTATTCGGTGGCGGTCTTTGAAATGACCGAGCGGTTGGCGGCGAAGGTGGCGGCCGGCCACCCGGCGTTCAAGAGTCTGGCGGACATTGACCTCTTCGCCGTCGCCAACGGGCCAGGATCGTTCACGGGAATCCGAGTCGGCGTGGCCGTCGTGCAGGCCTGGGCGAAGGTCTTCGGCAAACCGGCGAAGGGGATTTCGACGCTCGAGGCGCTGGCCGAATCGGCGCAGCCCGCCACACCCAACGCCGTGGCGATCCTCAACGCCTACCGCGGCGAATTCTATGTGGGCGAGTTTCGCCGGACCGTCGAAGGGCGATTCGAGCCCATCGGTGAAGCCCGCGTGGCGACGGCGGCGGCGCTGGCCGACCGCCACTCCGCCCTCGCCGCCGCGCGGGCGGAGTGGACCTGCCTCGTCCGCGCTCACGACCGGGCGGCCCAGAGCCTGCGCGGGCGATTGCCCGCCGGCTTGATTTGGCAAATTGTGGACGGAACGCTGCTCGGCGCCATGGCGCGGATTGCTGGCCGCGCTGTCCGCGAGGGCCGGCTCGACCCGCCCGGCCAGTTGGGTGCCTACTACGTTCGCCACACGGACGCGGAATTGAATTGGAAAGACTAGGAAAGCTGTCAGCCGTCAGTCACCAGTTCGCAGCAGGAACTGCGGCAGGCTGGCGAGCCGCAAGCGAGGACAGATAACTGCGAACTGCCGACGGATAACAGCGCTCATGAAAATCCACCTTGCCGCCCTGACCGATCTTCGCGCCATCGTCGCCATCCAGCAGAAATGCCCGGAGGCGTCGCAGTGGCAGGTGCGGGATTACGCGCGGCTGCTGGATGACTCGGGCGGGATGATTCTGGTCGCCGAAATGCCCACGCTCGATCCACCACGCGTGGTGGGTTTTGCCGCCTTCCATCGCATCATTGATGAGGTGGAACTGTTCAACATGGCGGTCGATCCCGACTTCCGCCGCTTGGGAGCGGGCCGCGAGCTCCTGCGCGAGGCGCGCGAACGCCTGATCGCCGCCGGCGCCAAACGCGTCTATCTGGAAGTGCGCCGCTCCAACAGGGCCGCGCAGGACCTCTATTATTCCGTGGGCTTCGCCATCCACTCCCTGCGTAAGGATTATTACCGCAACCCTGCCGAAGACGCCCTGGTGCTCGGCTGGGAATTGAGGCCCCCGACCGTCCTGCCCACGGATTGGGCGAAGCGCTAGAGCCTTCCGAAGCGATGCCGACTTGAAACGGCGGGCTCGCAGCGATAGCATCGTGTAAAGAACGGAGGGGCGTCGCGATGCGCGCCGTTTTAGCCAGAGCGATATTAGGGCTGCCTCTGTACCTCCTCCTCGTTTCCCTCACCTGGGCGGAAGACAGCCGCTGGGGCGAACTCATTCAAGCAGGTGACGCGGCCCTGGAGGCAAAACAATTCAAGCAGGCGGAAGACTATTACAAACAGGCTCTGCTCGAGGCGACTTCTGGCAGTCCGCAAGATTCCAGGCTCATTGACTCGCTTCGCAGGTTGTCGCAACTCTACGTCATTCAAGGGAGGACGCTGGAACGGGAGCCGCTGGCGCTGCGTCTTCTGGAGTTCGAAGAGGAACGATACGGCCGCTCGGACCTGCAATTAGTTCCGCAGCTTTTGGACGTCGGCTTCATCTATCTTCAACTTCAGCGGTCCAGCGATGCAGACCCGTTTGTCCGCCGCGCCCTGGAAATTCGAGAGGCCGCTCTGGGACCGCTGCACGACCAAACTCTGGAGTTGGTGGTCATGCTGGGCCATGTTTGCCTCGGACAGCGAAAGTTCCGCGAGGCGGAAGAATTGTTCCGCAGGTCCCTTCAGGCGCATCAAGGCATGGAACCTCCCAACAGGGAAGCGATCGCGAGGGACTTGAGGAACCTCGCTTCTGTCAATTTCAACCAGGGCTTGGAGGCGGAAGCGGAAGCACTGCTGCGTCAGGCAAAAGAGTACAGCGACGAGGCTGGCTCGGGGGGAATAGACCGCATCCTCGGCAATTCCTACTGGGCGCAGAAACGCTATGCTGAAGCCGAGCCTTTGCTCCTGAACTGGCTCAGGACGGAAGAGGCATCGATGGGACCGAACCACCCTAACACCCTGGTTGCCTTAGGCGAAATCGAGTCCTTCTATCGCGCTCAGGGAAAGAACTCGGAGGCGGACGCTTACGGCCAGCGCGCCGCCGTGCTTGCATCGAAACTCCAAAAGGAGAGTCCGGCGTCTGACCCGGAGCAGGCGGACTGGGAGGAACACACTCGCTTGACGAACGCAGCCAGCACCATCATGGGTCAGGGCGATTTCTCGGGGGCGGAGAAGCTTTATCTGCAGGCGCTCTCTGCCTTGAAGAGGTCTGGGCAGATTCAAGGGCTGACCATGGCCGGCACCATCATGTCGGTGGCCAATGCGAGGTGTTTCCAGGGCAAATACGAAGCGGCGGCGCCCCTTTTCAAACAATCCGTTGAAATGGCCGAAAACGCACTCGGCCGCAATGTCTCGCAAACGGTCGAGCTACGCCGAACCTGGGGGCACTGCCTCATGCGGCTTGGGAGGTACGCCGAGGCCGATGATTTCTACCGGCAATGGCTCGCAGGGCTCGACCCTTCAAGGGAAGTGCAACCCGGCGTGCTGCTGAGCGTCGTGGGTGATTACATCCGGTTGTTGCTTAAGACCCATCGGGATGCGGAGGCGAACCCATGGATCGAACGGGCGGCGCGGATTCGCGCCCAGCTTCGAGAGGAGAATCCCGACCCGGAGTAGGAAATCTCACAGTTCACTTTTGCTTGAACCCCGGGCGCCGCCGTGCTAGGCTTCCGCTCGGAGTCATCCTAAAGACCAGGAGGTGACACACCCGTGAGCCGCCCAGCCGAGGCCATCCGGGAGCAATTGATGGCCAGCAATCCTGAATTCCAGCGCCTCCGTGAAGAACACGCCCGCCTGAAAGCCCAGCTTGAACAACTCGCTTCCAAGCATTTCCTCACCGAAGAGGAGCAACTGGAAGAAGTGCGACTCAAGAAGCTGAAGCTGCGCATCAAGGACCAAATGGAGTCGATGGTCCAGAAGGCGCTCGTGGCGTAGCGACGCAGGGGGAAAAAAGCTCGCCCATCGGGCGGGGGCACGGTGCGGCATGAGCGGGGCCGCAGAGGGATGGGGCGTGCATCTTGGCCATTCCCCCTAACTTATTCAAACATCTATGGTTAAAGAAGGTTACTGGTATGGATTGCCTCTCGTTCTGATCACGGGTGGCCTGTTCGGCTTGCGCGTCTATTGGCTGGGTGCTTTTTTCTTCATTCTATCGCTTCTGGTGCTCAATTTCTTCCGCGATCCGGAGCGGAGCGTCCCGCAGGAACCCGGCGCCATAATTTCTCCCGCCGACGGGCGCGTCGTCCAGATCGCCGAAGAGGCGTACAACGGGCGCCCGGTGCGGCGCCTCAGCATCTTTATGTCGCCGCTCGACGTCCACGTGAACCGCTCACCCATCCCCGGGACGATCACGGATGTGACCTACAAGAAGGGGGCGTTCCACGTCGCGTCCCTGGAAAAAGCCTCCGTCGAGAACGAGCAGAACATTTTCACGGTGGTGGGCGAGGAGGGCACCGTCGTCGTGAAGCAGATCGCCGGACTGCTCGCTCGCCGCATCGTTTTCTGGAAGAAGGCCGGGGATGTACTGGCCCGCGGCGAGCGCGTCGGCCTGATCAAGTTCGGCTCGCGCGTGGACGTGCTGATGGAACCGGGGGTTGAAATCCGCGTCAAAGTGGGCGACCATATCCATGCCGGGAGCGACATTCTTGGATACACCCGACCCCAAGTCTAACCCGCCAAGACGCCACGGGATCCGGCGAGGAATCTATATCCTTCCCAGTCTGTTCACGGTCGGCACCCTGGTCTGCGGATACTATGCGCTCCTCTCGACCCTCAAAGGCGCGCATTGGCTGGCGGACGGAACCGACCCGGCGTGGGGCCTGGGGGCGTTTGACCGGGCGTCGCAGGCGATTGGCTGGGCGATCTTGTTCGATGGCCTGGACGGTCGCATCGCTCGCCTGACCAATTCCACTTCGGATTTTGGCCGCGAATTCGATTCCTTGGCCGATGTCATCACGTTTGGTGTGGCTCCGGCCTTCCTCGCCTACGCCTGGGGCATCCGCATGGTTGAGAACGTGGCCACCTTCGATTCCGTGCAGCCGCTGCGCAGCGCCGGCTGGATCATTACCTTCCTGTTCGTTATCTGCGGGGCGGCCCGGCTGGCGCGTTTCAACATTGATTCCTCGAAACCCACTACCGACAAGCGGCATTTTATCGGGCTGCCCATTCCGGCCGCGGCGGGCGTCGTGGCCGCCGTCGTCCACTGGGCCAAGGAACCGATCAAAGATTGGACGCTGGCCATTCTGTGGCTGGCGATCATCGGCTGCACGGCGCTGCTGATGGTGAGCCGCATTCGCTATTTCAGCTTCAAGGCCATAGACTTGCGGCGGCGGCGGCCCTACTTTGTGATTATCGTGATTGGCGCGATCGTCTGGGCAGTCTGGGCGTTCTCCGAGTATGTCCTGCTCACCCTCGCGCTGACCTACGGTCTTTCCGGCCCCCTGGCGCGCCTACTGTCGCGAATCCGTCCCCAGCCTCCCGCTCCCGAAGAGGTCCACGCTTCATGACCCGGTCCGGGTTCCGCATCGGTATCGCAGGCGCGTCGTCGCTATTGGGGCAGGAGATTCTGCGCGTTCTCCAGGACCGTCATTTTCCTGTGGCGCACGTGTCCAAGTTCGACTCCGACATGGAGGAAGGTGATCTGCCGGTCCTCGATCTTTCCGGGGGCGAGAGCCTGGGCGAGTGGGAGGCGGAGGGGGAAGGCGGAGGTCTGGACGCTCTCTTCATTGCTGCCCGTCCCCGCACCAGGGCGGGCGAGCCGGGGCTGGGCAATGCCCTCGCCGCGGCGGGCATGAAGTCGGGAACTTCGCCCACCTGCCCTCTTATTGACGCCGCCAATGCGTTGCACGAGTTCCCCGGCCGGATCGTTGCCATTCCCTCAGCCGCTACCACGTTTCATTGCGCGGCGGCGACCGCAGCCGGCTCCATCTTCATCTCCCCTCACCCCGCCACCATCGTTCTGGCTAGAATCCTGTTGCGACTGGCGGCGCGATTTTCGCTCGCGAACAGCGTGGCGCAGGTCTTCCTGCCCGCTTCTGACATAGGCCCGCGTGGCATCGAAGAGCTTCAGAAGCAAACCGTCAGTCTGCTGAGCTTCCAGAAGTACCCTCATAAGGTTTTCGGCGCCCAACTGGCGTTCAACGTGCTTGGTCGCCTCTCCGGGAAACAGGGCGGTGAATCAGCCCAGGCCGAGATGGCTATCCGCCAGGAATTGCGCGAATGTCTGGGCCGCTCGGCCGCTCGGCCCGCCTTGCACTTTTGTCACGCGCCGATCTTCTACTCGCTGGCGGTTTCGATCTTTGTCGAGTTGAAAGATAAGCCGGCGCGCGAAGCGGTAGCCGCGGCCCTATCGGGCAACGGGATTGCGGTCCGGGCCCGTAGTGAGACCGCCCCCAGTCCGGTGGAATCCGCGGGCTCGGGCGAAATTGTGCTCGATGCCGTCTCCAGCGATCCCGACCGCCCCGGTGGCTACTGGCTGTGGGCCGCCGTGGATAATATCCGGCTCGCCGCGGAGAATGCCGTGGATATCGCGCAGGCATGCCTCCTGCGCCCGCAGGGGCCCCAGCAGTGACACGTGGAGACACTCGTGGCCGTCACTTTGCCTTTGGCTCGCTGCCTCTTGCCCTCTGGCTTTTGATTTCGTCTTCTTGCGGCTACCGGATGGCGGGGCGCGGCGACCGCCTGCCCCCCCATATCAAGACCGTCGCCATCCCTGTCTTCGTCAATTCCACTCATCAGTTCAAGATCGAGCAGCGGATCACGGCGGCGATTGCCCGCGAATTCATCGAACGGACCCGGTATCAGATCACCACTGACCCCCGCGGTGCGGACGCCATTCTGAAAGGAGAGATCACGGACGTCCGTTCGGGCGCCATTACTTTCGACCCCGTCACCGGCCGCGCCACCACGCACCAGGTCCAAATCACGGCCCGTGTAGACCTTGTCGATTTGCACACCCAGAAGCCGGTCTTCTCCAACCTCAACTACATCTTTCGGGAACAGTACCAAATCAGCCAGAACCCTGCCACCCTGTTTGAGGAGGCAGGCCCCGCGCTCGACCGTATCGCGCGCGATCTGGCGCGCTCGCTCGTTACCGACATTCTGGAGAATTTCTGAGGAACTGTGACGCGGTTCCGCGAGCCGCAGCGCCGGTCATGGCCCGGCGCTGCAGCAATGGGCCCTTCAAATATTCCCGCGTTTCATTTCGTCCAGCAGGTAGTCACAGGAGCGCACGGCGAGCGCCATCATCGTCAGCGTGGGATTCTGACAGGCGCTGGAGGTAAAGCCCGCGCCATCCATGACGAACAGGTTACGGATGTCGTGGGTCTGCTGGAACTGGTTCAGCACGGAGGTTTTGGGATCGTTCCCCATGCGCGCCACACCCACTTCGTGGATGCCCAGACCGGGGGCGCGGTCGTGGGCGACAAACGGCGTGATGTTCCGCGCGCCGGCGGCTTCCAGCATCTGCGCTGCGGTCACTGCCATATCATCAATCATGGCGTGCTCATTGTCGCTCCAGGTCATGTGAATGCGCAGGACCGGAATGCCGTAGATGTCCTTGACGGCGGGATCGAGCTCTACGAAATTATCCCAGCGCGCCAGGCATTCGCCGAATCCGCCCAGCGCAAGGGTGTTGACGGGTTCGAGGAGCGCCTTCTTGTACGCTTCGCCGAATCCCGGCGCTTTCCAGTTGAAGCTGGTCGCCGCGCCGCCCTGAAACCCGTACCCGCGAAGGAAGTTCTTCCAGCGCGGGCCCTTGAGCGTGTTGCGGAATCGGATCACATAGATTCCATTGGGGCGGATGGGATTGTCGAGACTGGGCCGCCCGTCGAGGCCCGGGAATTCGCCCGTTGCGCCGCCCGCCACCCAGGTGTGATCCATCAGGTAATGGCCCAGCACGCCGCTCGAATTCGCCAGGCCCTTGGAGTAGCTGGCATTGGCCGAATTGAAGAGAACGCGAACCGATTCCAGCGCCTGCGCCGCCAGCACCACGGTGCGGCCTTGAATTTCCCGCGTCTGGCGCGTGACTCGGTCCACGTAGAGCACGCCGCGGGCGCGGTTCCGCTCGCGGTCCATCAACACTTGATAGACGAGCGCGTTGGTGACCAGCGTGCACTTGCCTGTCGCCAGCGCGTCGGCCACCGTGGTGAACGCCGAGTTGAAATAGGACTTGGTGGCACAGCCCCGCTGGCAGGGGCCGCAGTAATGGCAGGGCGCGCGCCCGTTCAGCTCGCGCGTGAGATTGGCCACGCGGCCGATGCTCACCGTCCAGCCGAGCTTCTCCCTGACCCGGTTTCGCAGCAGCGTCTCCGTGCAGGTCATGTTCATAGCGGGCTGGAGATTGCCATCGGGCAACTCCGGCAAACCTTCCGGGCGCCCGCTCACCCCCACGTACCGATCCACGATGTCGTAGTAAGGCTCGAGATCCCTGTAGCCCAGGGGCCAGTCGGCTCCGTAGCCGTCGTAGGAAGCGGCCTTGAAGTCCAAGTCGCTGAAGCGGTAGCTCTGGCGGCCCCAGACATTGGTGCGCCCGCCGGTGATGCGCGTCCGGCCAATCCACATGAAGGGCTTGTCTTGGGCCGTGGTGTAGGGCTCCTCGAGATCATGAACGAACCAGTCGTAATTGTATTCATCGCAGCCCGTGCGGCCCTGCAGCGGGCGCGTCTGCTGGATGTAGGCCGCGACCTTATTCCGGAATTTCAACTCGAAGGGAGCGCGATGCTCGCGGTAGTCGTCGTCCGTGTGGGCGCGACCGGCTTCGACTAGGGCGACTTTAAGACCGGCTTCCGCCAGCCGTTTCGCCGCCCAGCCGCCCGTCGCGCCCGAGCCCACCACGATGACATCAAAAAAAGTCTTGTAGAGATCCTCAGCCATGGTTCCCTTGGTTGATTGTGTCAATTTGCCAGCCCTGAACCGTCTTGCGATTCTAGGGAGCGGCAACAGAAATTGTCAACGCAATACCATTGTCCGCCGTCAACACGGGATGCTAGGATAGCTCTGGCTTTGAGGAACCAGAGAGGATGAAACAAAACGTTCAGATTTTCGCAGGCGCGAAGCCGCACGCCGACAGGATGGCGCGCCGCAAAGCCCTCCAGCTGATATTGGGCGGCGGCGCGGCGGGGGCCATGATTCCCGGCGTGGCCGCGGCCCATCCCGTCCGCGAGCACATCGCCCATCGCGCGGCCAGCGGTGCAGCGCCGGCCGCGGAATCCGATGCGTCATGGAAGCCCTCGTTCCTCGATGAACATCAGAACGAAACGTTGATCGTGCTGGCCGAGCGGATCGTCCCCGGCTCGTCCAAGGCACAGGTCAGCCGCTTCATTGATCTGGCGATGACCGTTGAATCCGCCATCACGCGCGGCCAGTTCCTGCGCGCCCTCGCCGCGTTCGAAGGCGAGGCGCTCCAGCGCCACCGCGCCCCGTTCAAGCAATTGAGCGAGTCCGAGCAGGTCGAAATCCTGACCGCCGCAGCTGCCAGCCCGCTAACCGAAGTTGCCAAAGTCCGGAGCGGCGACTGGGTATCGAGCGTGGCGCGCGGATTCGTTCCGCCCCCGCTGGCGACGCTGGGCGATTGCTTCGAGTATCTGAAAGGCTGGATTTCGGGCGCTTATTACACCACCGAAATCGGCATGAAAGAACTGGGGTGGACCGGGAATTCGGCCTACGAGGATTTTCCCGGCTGCCCGCACCCCGAGGGACACCACTAATCTGTAACGGCGGTGTCCTCACCGCCGAAGTCGGCGAACGCGCAAGAAACGGCGGCGAGGACGCTGCCGCTACAGCCTCACTCCATGAGCCCAGGTGAATTCATCCAGAGCTTGCGCGCGGGGAAGGCCGGAACGGCCTATTTCCTGAAGGGGCCGGACCGTTTCCTGCATGAAGAGTGCCGCGCCGCCGTCATCGCCTTCCTTCCCCCTGGCTCGCGCGAGTGGTGCCTGACGGAACTGGAATTCGAGCCCGGTAAGCTGGAGCATGCTCTCGAGAGCGCCAGCCAGATGCCCATGCTGGGCGGGCACAGCTTCCTGATCTTTTCGGACCCGGAGGATTTTCGGCGGGCTGGAGATCCTGATTACGAGGCGCTCGAAGCTTACCTGGAACGGCCGTCACCGTTTGCCACCGTCGTCTTCGCCGCCGTCGAGCCTGACCGCCGCCGCCGATTCATCCAATTGCTGGAAAAGAAAACCGAGGTCGTCGAAATCCGGCCGCTCTCGGCGGCCGAAGCCGCCCGCTGGCTCGAAGGCTGGCTGGAGAAGAGGGGCGTCGCCATCGAACCCTCACTGGCATCGGAGATCGCCGCTCGCTTCGAATATTCCTCCAATGAAGGTAAACCCGGCGGCGTCAACCTGCTCTGGCTGCGAACTGAAATGGAAAAGATTGTCACCGCGCATCCAGAGGCAAAGCGGCTGACCCCGGAGCATCTCGATCTGCTGGTGGTCCTGCGCGAGGAGCACGAAGTCGGCAAACTGCTCGCCGCCATCGCCGACCGGAGATTTGACCTGGCCCTCGCCCAACTGCGCACCCTGATCGCCAGCAAAGAACCCGAGACCCTCATCTTGTGGCGAATCGGCGATTTGGTCCGTCAGGCGCTGCGCTCGAGTTCGGGCGGCACGCGGGGCTCCTGGGGCGCCGGCCGTGGCAGCTGGGGCCGATTCTCCAATCCTTTCGCCACCAGCGAACTGGCCCCACGGGCCGCCAAAAACTATTCTCGCCCCGAACTCACTCACGCCCTGCGCTGCGTGCGCCGCGCCGATCTCGGCATCAAGTCCTCCTGGAAAGACTCTCGCATCCTGCTCGAATTCCTGCTCTGGCAGATCGTAACCGGAAAAGAATCGGAAAGTGTCAGCGAAGCAGTGGATGGATTGTCGTACGTTTCGATTGAGACGTAAGCTGGCGCTCAACCGTGCACCCCCCGCCCTCAGCAGACATGCATTCCCCCCCTCGGAATCCCTTCGCCGACAGCGGATGGCGGATTGTTGAGAGCTACGCCAGCGCGTTGAAGCGAAGTGTGAGGCGGGACTTGTAGCGCGCCGCGGTGTTGGCGTGCAGAATGCCCTTGCTGACTGAGTGATCGAGAAGCGCCAGCGTCGGCCGGAGCAGTTCCTGCGCTGCGGCCTTGTCCTTGGCGTCCAACGCCTGACGCAGTTTGCGTATCTGGTGGCGCAGCCGGGTGGTGTGTGCCCGATTTCGCTGGGTGCGAATGGCGGTTTGCTTGATACGCTTCAGTGCAGACTTGTGACTTGCCACAGAATCTCCTTGGGTTCAAAATGCGAACCTTAATTCTAGCAATATCCGCACGGGAGCGTCAACGCCCATGAGACCTGAGGCGCTGTCAACGGTTCGTGTTGAAACTCGGTAAGGCATCTCCGGTTAAGCAT
>CAZHKT010000072.1:0-17672 GCA_964533045.1 uncultured Acidobacteriota bacterium
GGGGGGGGGGGGGGGGGGGGGGGGGGGGGGGGGGGGGGGGGGGGGGCGGGGGTGGCACCTGCTTCTTGCAGGCTCCCAGCAAAAGCATCAAACCCAGAACTCCGATAAGAAATGCCAGCAAGCGCTTCTTATCTCGCATTGTGAAATCCTCCTCAGGAAAATACTTGTAATCTCGCTATGGAATTTACGTTGTTTCGGAAATCGAACCTGCCAGAGACCGTCGGGCTCTTCCGAGTGCCATCCCACGGCAGAGAAACAATGGCTTTAGTCCGCAGCCATACTATCATCAGGACCAAAAAAAACACAAGAAAAACTGAAACGGATTCAGGGATGGTTGTTTCGCGCCGTTCCGCGACCCGACTTGGCGGCCGCCGTCGCGGCGACCTTCAGGTCGCTACAAACTTTAGGTCGCCACAACAACCCGTAGCGGCGACCTTTAGGTCGCCACAAGCCTGCCAGCCGGAAGGCCGACGTCGCCGGGAACGCAGGCATCTTGCCTGCAGGCCGGAAGGCCGACGCTACGTTCCCGCACGAGGGGCAAAACCTGTCGGCCGGAAGGCCGACGCTACGTCAATTCGACCAGCTGGGGCCCCAGTTGGTTCCTTCCGTGGTCAACTGCTTGGGCTCGCGTCCATCGGCCAGCATGGTCCAGATCTGCCTGGTACCGCTTCGTGTCGATTCAAAAGCGAGGTGACGACCGTCCGGTGACCAGACGGGGTGCTCATTGCGCCGCGCGTCGTGGGTCATCTGGATGATGCGTCCGGTGGCGATTTCGATCACATAGATGTCGTACGTTCCGGTTTCCGTGACGCGCCAGTGGTAGGCGATGAAAAGGCCATTGGGTGACCACGACGGGGAACTGGCATCCCCGCCCACCGAAACCAGCCGGCGAAGGTTGGTACCGTCGGCCGACATGGCGTAAATCTGCGGTGTGCCGCTGCGGTCGGAAACGAAGGCGATTTCATTGCCCGTTTTGGGATTCCAGACGGGAGAAATGTCCACGCCCGTTGAAAACGTCAGGCGCTGGAGATTCAACCCGTTGGCGTCCGAAACATAGATCTCCGGGTCGCCGCTCATGCTGGAGCAGAACGCCATCTTGGTCCCGTCCGGCGACCAGGCCGGCGTCGTGTTCAATCCCTTGTAAGTGGGGAAGGGAATCCGCCGGTTGGTGACCAAGGAGAACAGGGTAATCTGCGGATTGCCGCTCACGTAGCTGGTGAAGGCCAGCCGCGTGTTATCGGGCGACCAGCGGGGCGTGGTGGAGAGCGACTTGTAGCTGGTGATGGGCCGCTGGTTATAGCCGTCGTAGTCCATCACCCAGATCTCTTCGCTGCCGGTGCGCTTGCTGACGAAGGCGATCTTGCTGAGCGCGATGCCCGGCACGCCGCCGCCCAGCGTCTGAATGATTTCATTGGCGAAGCGGTGCGCTGCTTCGCGTGTTGCCAGTTCGTTCATGGTGGCGACGTAGCGCTTGCCCAGCACACTGGGGTTCTGCGGGCTGCGCACATCGAAGAGCCGCCCCGAGATCACCAGGTTCTGGTTGATGGATTCCGTCTTGCCAAAGACCAGCATCTGGGCGGAAGCGGGGGGCTCGCTGAAATGGGCGTAAACCACCTCGGCGGGCTCGGTCGGCACCCGCTCCGGCATCATGCTCTTGCTGACCAGCTCGAAGATGCCTGCGTTTTCCAGATCGCTGCGCAAGGTGGCGTTGAAGACTTGCGTCAGGCTGACCAGTTGCTGGTCCACCGACCGCGGCTGAAGTTCCGCCACCGCCAGCCGGATGCGCGCCGCGCCCAGGTTGACCCCGATGCGAATCCACGAGTCGTCCTGGGTGAACGCGGTTTGGTTCAGGGCGACCGATCCCGCCAGCGTCAGCGCGAGGATCAGTGCCAGCGTCTTCCGCTTGCTCCTCTTCATGCGTCTGAGTTCTCCGTTGTCGCGGCGGCCTGCAGGCCGCCACGCTGTTCGGCCCGGCATTGGCGGGCGGAAAGCCCGCCGCCACGAGGCCCCATTCCCGATCTCACCGGCGCAGGTCGAAATAAACCTCGACCGGCACGGAGCTTCCCGGGTAATCCACCGGCAGCGGCCCGAAGGGGTTCGACGCCAGCACGGCGCGCAGCGCGGAACGGTCCACTTCCGGAATGCCGCTTGACTGCGTTATCTTGACGTTCTCGATATGTCCGTCGCGCGCGATCTCGAACGTCACGTAGACGCGTGGCGCCGAGGTCAGGTGCGGGCTGATCATGGAGAGCAGCCAGTTACTGCTCACCCGCGTGCGCACGGCGTTGACGTACCAGCCGTAGCGGTCGCCGAACTGGCCCAGGCTCAATCCGCCTCCGCCGCCTGCCATGGCGAACGTGCTGTGGGTCATGGCCGCCGGGCCGCCCTGCCCGAAGGGCACGGCGTTGTCCGGGATGTCCGGCTCCTCGTGCTGAATGCGCTTGTTGATGCGCTCCAGCTTCTCGCGGGTGGTGGAGTCCTTGAACTTTGGAATCTCTTTGGCGTCCGGCTTGGGTTCCGGTTTGATTTCCTCCGTCTTGTAAAGCGCCGGGCTTTGCGTCGCCAGGGAGCTGCGCGCGGGCTGCATGGCGGAGGGAAGCGGCACGCCCGGCAGCGACGCGACCGCGCCGATCCGCACCGCGTCCCCGTTGCCGCCGAAATCGCTGCCCCACACGCCGCGAATATGCGCGCCCGCAAGGTTATAACCGATGACGATCACGATCAGGCCGACGTGCAGCCCCAGCGAGAGCAGCAGCGTCTTCCTCAAGCTCTCGCGTTCGTCGAAATGGATCTCGTACGTCGCGCCGTTCATACGCTACCACCGGTTTTTCACCGGCGAAGGGCGGCGGGGACCCCGCCGCGGCAAACTACTCTGAACCTTTGGTGGTCAGCGGCTCGGTCACGATGCTGATGTTCGTGACGTTCGCCTGCTTCAGCGAGTCCACCACCGTGGCGAACGCGCCGAAGGTGACGTTTTCGTCGCACCGGATGAAGACCGGGGCGTTCCGGTCCCCGCGCATCTGGTCCAGCACGAACGACCCGATGCGATGAATGTTCACCGGCGTGTTGCCCACGTAAACGTTCTGCTTCTTGTCTATGGTCACCACGACCTTCTCTTCCGAAACTACTTTGACCGTGCGGGTTTTGGGCAGATCCACCTCAATGCCCGATTCGAGCAGCGGTGCCGTGATCATGAAAATCACCAGCAGTACCAGCACCACGTCCACGAAGGGCGTGACGTTGATGTCGGCCAGCGATGTGGCCGTGCGGCCTTTGGGTGTGACGAATGCCATAGCAGCCTCGCGGGCGGTCGGGCGCCGGTGGCGGGCCGTCGATGGTCCGGGCTTTCCCAGCCCGCCACCGGCAGCCCCCCAGCCCCGATCAGGAAAAATACCGTTCCGTCATATTCATGAATTCCAGCGAAAAATCGTCCATCAGGGCGCCAAATTCTTTGATGCGCTGAAGGAAGTGGTTGTATGCCATGACGGCGGGAATGGCGGCAAACAGGCCGGCGGCGGTGGCGATGAGCGCTTCGGCGATGCCCGGCGCCACAGTGCGCAACGAGGCGGTTCCGGCCGAGCCCAGGCCGCGGAAGGCGTCAATAATGCCCCAGACCGTGCCGAAGAGGCCGACGAAGGGCATGGTCGAGCCGGTCGTCGCCAGCCAGCTCAGGTACTGCTCGAGCCGCGTCAGCTCGCCGGAGGAGGCGATTTGCAGGCTGCGCTGGATCGAAGCCAGGCTCTTGATCTTCATGCGGCCGGGATTCTCGCTGGGCACAGCCTGCGTTTCGATTTCCCGATAGCCGGCCAGGAAGACTTCCACCAGCGGGCTGGCTTTGAGCGCCTGGCACGAGGCGCGAATGTCCGAGAGCTTCTTGCTCTGGCGGAAAACGCGCAGAAACTCGTGCGAGTCGCGCCGCGCTATTTTGAAACTCCTGTATTTTTTGAAAATGATGGCCCAGGAGAAGACGGAGAATCCGAACAGGATGAACAAAACGATTCTGGCAACCACACCTGTCTGGGCGATCAGGTGCCAGAGTTCACCTTGCAGCCAGAAACCCAATGCGATCGGCAACGAACCTCCTCGGGGAAAGAAAATGGAGCCCGAATTCGAACCCTGCCTCAACGTAGCACACGCCCCTAAGCCAGTCAACGAAACTCGATTTCGAAATTCGACAAGCGCAAATCGGCAAACAACCCTGCCGCGCGAAATGGTTGCGCCTCCGGTTGCCGTGTTCATCGTTCCGGGTTCACCGTGGCTGTGGTATTCTCTGCTCCTTCGCCATGCTGCGAGAGATTCACATTCAGAATTACGCCGTGATCGAAAACCTGCGGGTGGAGTTCGAGCCGGGTCTGAATGTGCTCTCGGGCGAAACGGGCTCGGGAAAGTCCATCCTGATTGACGCGCTGGGGCTGGCGCTGGGCGAGCGCGCTTCGGCCGAGGTGATTCGCACGGGGCAGGAGCGTGCCGTTGTGACCGCCGTTTTCCGTGCTGCGCGGCGCCCGGCGTGGCAGGCATGGCTTGAGGAATTCGGCATCGCCGATGCCGGCGAGGGCGAATTGATTCTGCGCCGCGAGATTCAGTCCGGCGGCCGCAGCCGGCTGCTGGTCAACGACCAGCCCGTCACGGTCGCCGCCGTCCGGGCGCTGGCGCCGCAGTTGGTGGAAATTCACGGGCAGAGCGAGCATTTCGAGTTGCTCGAGCCGGCTGCCCAGCTGGACCTTCTGGACCAATTTGCCGGCGCCGACGCGCGGCTCGACCAGGTGGCGGAGCTCCACGCCCGCCGCCGCGCCTTGCTGCAGGAGTTCGAAAAGCTGGGCGACAATGAACAGGACCGCCTGCGGCGCGTGGATATGCTCAGCTTCCAGGTGAAGGAGCTGGAGCAGGCGCACCTCGTGCCGGGCGAAGATGTCAGGCTGGAAGAGGAAAAACGCGTCCTCGTCAATCTGGAGAAGATTCGCGCCGCGGCGGGGACCGCCTTCGAGCATCTGTACGAAGATGAAGGCTCGGCCTGTTCGCGCCTGGCGGCCGTCAGCCGGGCCCTCGATGAATTGGCGCGCTACGATACCGCGGCCGCGCAGCACGCGGAGCCCCTTGCCAGCGCTCGCGCCGTTCTTGACGACATCGCTCATTTTCTTCGCGATTATGCGGGCAAGTTACAGGCCGACCCGCACCGTCTGGAGGAAATCGAAGATCGTCTCGCCCTCATCGACCGGCTCAAGCGGAAATACGGGAGGAGCGTGGAGGAAATCCTCGCGTATGCCGACGATGCCCGGCGGCAACTCTCCGGCCTTGAACACGCTGACGAGCGCCGCGCCGAAGTGGCGCGGGAGCTGCAGAAACAGCATCGCGACTATCTGAAGGCGGCGCGAAGGCTCTCCGGCGAGCGGCGCGAGGCCGCGCTCCGGTTTGAAAAACTGGTCCGCGCCGAACTCGCCCAGTTAGGCATGGAAAAGGCACGCTTTGAGGTTCACTTTGAGGCGCTGGCCTTCGAGGAAGAGGACCTGTCGCGAGTGACACTGCCAGGCAGCGCCAGAGGCATCGACCGGGTGGAGTTTCATGTTTCGCCGAACCCCGGCGAAGAACTGAGGCCTTTGGAAAGGAGCGCCTCGGGCGGGGAATTGTCGCGCCTGATGCTGGCCCTCAAAACCGTGGTGGGCAACCAGCGGCCCGCCGAAGGCGGCAAAAGCGCGCGCCGCGCCGTCCCGACATTTATCTTCGACGAAATCGACGCGGGCATCGGCGGCCGCATCGCGGAGGCCGTGGGCCGCCGCCTGAAGCGGCTGGCGCGCGACACGCAGGTGCTCTGCGTAACGCACCAGGCGCAAATCGCCTGCTTTGCCGACCGGCACTTTTTCGTGGAGAAGCAGGAGCGAGCAGGGCGCACGATTACGACGGTCGCCGCCCTCGAAAGCGACAAGCATCGCGCCGCCGAGCTCGCCCGCATGCTTTCCGGCGCCGACATCACCGACGCCGCCCTCAAGCACGCTGCCGCGATGCTCAGGAATGCGGCACAGACATAGGACAATGGCAATCAGTGCGTTCCGATGATCAGGTCTATTGGTTCTGCTGCGGAGGAATTGAAATCCGGCGAATCCGAACGGTCTCGCTCCCCCCATCCACTGCCACAAATATTAACTGATCATTTTCGACAGCAAAGTGCACGGCTCCAAGGAGCTGATCATCTTTGATCCCGTAATCCCGCCACTTACCCGAAGTCTTGTCCCATTCCAATATGGAAACTTGGCCGTTGGTGTTCGTTCGACTGAAAACTCGGGTTACTACACGGCCGGAAGGCAACTTATAGGTTTCATAGAATTGAAGGTCAGCAACCGGTTGGTAGCCACCCTTATCTGGCGTGAATGGATCACTCAGGGAATCTATCTTCGTCGAGGCACCATTCAGCCGCATCGTGACTAGTTCTCGATCAGCTGGGAGGAAGGCCCAGAGGTCCTCCCCCGCAAGACCGAAGGAAACAATGCCATTCTTGCCTGGGCCTTGCCTCAAAACTCTCGCATCTTGGGGAAATTCAGAGCGCGGTATGAAGTCCTTCAAGGAGCGGTCCATGGAGTTATATTTGCTGATCAGTGAGCGCAATGCCGGATCGCCAGACCCTGCGTCCATCCAGAGAATCCAAACGTTCCCGTCCCCGTCGACTGCCGCTTTCATAATCTGTCGGTCGAACGCCAGGGTATTGAGGAGCTTTCCTGAGCCACTATAGACCATCAATAAGGATGCCCGCGTTGCGTCCTCGTTTACTGCAACCAGAGCCACAGCGATAATATTCGATGGCCCCATCGAAACATCCCAAATGGCGATCTGTCGCGCTCCGTCGATGTTGCTTAATGGGTTTAACGCTACCACCGTTTCGCCGCGCTCAGTGTAAACTTCTATTTGATTCACATTGCGATTATCCGATGCCCCTCGATAGGCAATTATTTTGGAGCTCTCGAATTCAATTCTGGTTGGTCTGCCGAAATCGCTGCGCGTGCAGAATGAGCATTGGAACTCTTCTTCCGAGGCGGATAGGGGAGCCGAGAAACGACTCATGGCGATTGCAGAAACGACCACAACTAATATCAAATACATCTTCCCACAACGCAGATTGTTATACCTCTTGTCCCATGCCATCGAAAGGTACCTCCCCGAAAGAGACGTCGATGACTGCCTAACAAATCAATTACGGACAATAAGACGAAGTACACATCTGAGCGCGTTTGCATCCATTACAAAGCTGGGGCGAGACTACCCATCCATCCGCGCAGCAATAGCATGCGTACGAGGCTTCGCAGTACCATTCCGCCCCGCAAGAGTATGAGCAATCAAAAGAATAAAACATCGGAATACGAAAATCCACGCAACCCCACCACCAGGTTGTCCCATCCGGCGGAGGATCGCCACATACAACCATTCTCGAGATCGTCGACGGGGTAGCTGCACCGGGATGGAGCGGTGGGACAAATGCAAAGATCCCGATTTCGCGTTGGGCAGGAACAACATCATAGCCAGCCATCCTCTTACGTAGGGCTTCTTCGCAATCAGATTTGCGGCGTGTTAGCTGAGTGTTGAAGACGCCACGGACAATCGCCGAGCCCTCAACATAATCGGGGTGCAGTTCTTTCAATGCGCTGGGTGTGATAATTGGGTCTGACCCAGAAAGAGTTAACGTGCCGGGAAGTAGATATGCCGCGAGCGTGAAAGCCCAGAGGACCCCCTTTGATTTTACCATGACCCCTCCAGAAGGCTGCTTTGCGATCTCCAATTCGTCCTCGCCTGAGTTGGTCTCGCTCTTCAGGCGAAGTGTGAGCCGAATTGTATCCCCCCTCCCCCTTAGACGTTGTCAAGCCGAAATGTAATCGTTGCCCATGGCCCTTAAACACGCCGCCGCCATGCTGAAACAAGCCGCAAACGCCTGACCTCGCGTGATATACTGAATTTGCTCTCCCATGGGTGACGACCTAATTCAAATTTCTTCCGGAGTGGAAATGCACCGCCCTCAGGGCGAGCGGGCGCCGTGTTCCGCACCGGCGAGGGATGCGGTCCGCCCGAACGGCAAGTCCTTCTATATCGAAACCTTCGGCTGCGCGATGAACGTCCACGATTCGGAAAAAGTGGCGGGGACGCTGATGGCGCGCGGCTATCGTCCTGCGGCAAGGCCCGCCGAAGCCGACCTGATCCTCTACAACACATGCAGCATTCGCGAAAAGGCGGCGGAGAAAGTCTTCTCGCACCTTGGCACGCTGAAGAAGGCCTGCCAGCAAAACCCCAAGATCATCGGTGTGCTGGGCTGCGTGGCGCAGCAGGAAGGGGAAGCGATTTTTGAGCGCGCCCCCCAGGTAAGCCTGGTCTGCGGCTCCGCCAGCTACGGCAGGCTTCCCGAATTGCTCGACGACATCGAGCGCGGCAACCGCCGGGTCACCGGCCTGAACTTGGACACCGAGGAATGCTTCGAAACCGAGCAGACGCGCCGCGATAATCCCTTCCGCGCCTATCTCACCATCATCGAAGGCTGCGACCAGCGCTGCGCGTTCTGCGTCGTGCCGTACACGCGCGGCCCGGAGCGCAGCCGCCCCAGTGCCCTGATTCTCGATGAATGCCGCCGCCTGGCCGACGCCGGTTACAGCGAAATTCAACTTCTCGGGCAGATCGTCAATGCCTGGCAGGACCCGTCGCCGCCCCGCCTGAGCTTCGCGCAGCTCCTGGGGCGCATCGCGGAGATATCCGGCGTGCGCCGAGTGCGATTCTCCACTTCCCACCCGCGATACTTCACACCCGAGATCGTCGAAGCAATCGACGCCCACCCGGAGTTGTGTGACCAGGTGCACCTGCCGGTCCAGTCCGGATCGACCCGCGTGCTGGCGCGCATGCGGCGGGGCTACACGCGCGAGGAATATCTGGAAAAAATCGATTGCATCCGCCGCGCGCGGCGTGCTATTAGCATTTCGACCGACATCATCGTGGGATTTTGCGGTGAGACGCGGGAGGATTTCGAGCAGACGATGAGGCTGCTCGACGCGGTCGAATACGACCAGGTTTTCTCGTTCAAGTATTCTCCACGGCCCCAGACGGCGGCAGGCGCCATGGCCGATTCGGTTCCGGAAGCGGAGAAGGCGGCGCGGCTGGCGGCGCTCCAGGAGCGGCAGCGTCAAATCCAGTGGCGGCGGAATCAGGCGCTCGTTGGCCAGGAATTTGAGGTGCTGGTCGAATCGTTCCAGCCCCGTTTGAATCAGGCGGTGGGCCGAACCAGCAGCAACCGCATTGTGAATTTTCCGGGCACGCCGGGCGATGTTGGCCGGTACGTGAAAGTGAGAACTCTCCGCGCCGGGCCGAACAGCCTGGTGGGCGAGCAGGTGACGGATCCCGGCCGGGCGGCAGGGGCTTGGCAGGGGGGTGGTGGGCAGGGAGGTTTCCATGGAAATTGAAATGAAGATTCGCGGTCTCATGATGGACCCGGTCACCAACATGCCCATTGTGATCCTCAAGGACGTAAACGGGCCGGCGGTGCTTCCCATCTGGGTGGGGATCTACGAAGCGAACGCCATTGCGCTGGAAATCGAGAAGGTGACCACGCCGCGGCCCATGACGCACGACCTGCTGCGCAACCTGCTGGTCGGGCTGGAGACGCACGTTGACAAGGTGGTGGTGAATGAACTGAAGGACGACACTTTCTACGCACTCATCTGGCTGGAGCGCCACGGGGAGACCATTTCCATTGACTCGCGCCCGAGCGACGCCCTGGCGCTCGCCCTGCGGGTGGATTGCCCCATCTATGTCGAAGATGAAGTGCTGAAGAACTCCAAGATTGCGAACGCCGCTTCCGACAAAGTCACCAGCGATGAGCTGCGGAAGTGGCTCGAAAACCTGAGCGACGAGGACTACGGACGTTACAAAATGTGAGGGCCTGGCGGGAGCGTGGCGTGTTGATCATCGCAATAGCCAATCAAAAAGGAGGCGTCGGCAAGACCACTACCGCGATTAACCTGGCCGCCGCTTTCGCCCGCAAGAAGAAGCGCACCCTGCTGATTGATCTCGATCCCCAGGCCAACAGCACCCTCACCTTTCTTCCGCTGGACGAAGTCTCCCATTCCCTCTACGACGTCCTGGCGGACCATCAGCTGGCGCTGACGGAAGTGGTCAAGCCCACCAAAACTCCCAATCTCTGCGTGGGCCCCTCCAAGATCGCACTGGCCAAGCTGGAGGCGACACTGGTGGGTCAGTTCGACGCTCCCTACCGCCTGAAGGACGCCCTCGCCTCCGTGCGCAATGATTTCGACATTGTGGTGATTGACACGCCGCCCACGCTCGGCATCATGACGGTCAACGCGCTGGTGGCGGCGACGCACCTGCTGATTCCCATTCAGGCGTCCTACTACGCCATGGAAGGCACGGACGACCTGCTGGAGACGCTGGAACGAATCCGCCAGCGGCCCAACCCGTCGCTCGAACTGCTGGGGGTGGTCATCACCCTGTTCGACAAGCGGACGAACCTGGCCAAGGACATCCGCAAGAACGTGACGCAAGTGTTTGGCGCCAAGGTATTCAAAACGGTGATTGGGAAGAATGTCCGGCTGGAAGAGAGCCCGGCTTACCGGGAAACGATCTTCTCGTACGCGCCGGACTCTTCCGGCGCGGAAGAGTACGAGCGCCTGGCGAAGGAGGTACTGCAACGTGTCGCTTAGACGAAGCGGGCTGCCGGTGGCCGTGAAGATGCGCCACAACGCGCACTATGTGGAGGATATCATCTCCCGCAGTGGCGCGGCCATCGGCCGCATGATTCCCATCGAGGACATCCATCCCAACGCCGACCAGCCGCGCAAGGACCGGGGTGACCTCTCCGGCCTAATCGCCTCGGTGCGCGCGAAGGGCGTGCTGGAACCGTTGCTCGTCCGCCATGTGATCGAGACCGGCCGGTACATGATCATCGCCGGTGAGCGCCGCTACCACGCGGCGCGCGCCGCGGGCCTGCACGAGGTGCCGTGCATCGAGAAGGACGCCGACGAGAATCAAACCCTCGAACTGGCCCTGATCGAGAATCTTCAGCGCAAAGACCTGACCCCCTTCGAGGAAGCCGACGGCGTCCATGCCCTGGGCGACCGGCTGGGACTGACGCATGACGAAATCGCCAAACGATTGGGGAAGTCCCGCTCCACGGTGACCGAGCTGTTTACCCTTCGCTCCATTCCCGACGAAATCAAGGCGCTCTGCATCGAAAAGGGGATTCTCTCCAAGTCGCAACTGCTGCAGGTGGCGCGGCAACCGAGTGAGGCGAAAATGCGCAACCTCATCCGGCTGTTCGCGCTCGGCATGATGAACCGCGATGAGGCGCGCGAGGCGCGGCAGCCCGAAAAGAAAGCCCGCCCTGCCGTGTTCCGCTTCGCGCCCAAGACCAAGGAATTCCGGCTGAGCCTTCAGTTCCGCAAGAATCACGTCAGCAAGGACGAAGTGATTCAGGCGCTGCGGCGAATTATCGAGACGCTCGAAGCGGAAGCCTAGCCGGCCGGGGGCGCGGGACGGGGAAGATTTCATTCCCGTTTCGCGCTTTTTTGTTGTATCCTATCGCGCATTTAGCGGGCTGATATGAACCTAAAATTTGCGCGACTTGGCCCCGGCGGGGTCCGGCGCGACTTTTTTTAACGAGGAGACCATGATGAACAGATTCCTTAAAATCCTGATGGCGGCCTTGGTGCTGTGCACGGCGGCTCCAGCCCTGAAAGCGCACAACGTCCCGCCAGGGACGGCCAAAGTCGAAGCGCCGGTGCGCGGCCGAGCGGTGCCCGAGGGCGCGGTCAGCGGCCAAGGTAAGATGCGCTTCCGCGTCCTGGTCACCTCCGATAAGTTGCCGGAAGAGGCCAAGAAAGTGCTCGTCAACGCCCACGGCGGCTTCGCCGTAGACCGCAGGCCAGGCAAAGGCGAGGCGTACTTTGCACTGCCGGGGGCTGGAATTCTGCAGGTCAGCTCCGATTTCCAGTCGGTGAAGCTTGTTCCCACCGATTCCAGCATGAAAGACACCAACATGCACAACGCGGCCATCTGGTATGCCAAGGATGGGACGCCCTATTTGATTTTCCCCGGCAATGACGTCGGTAAGGTCTTCACCACCACGCTCGACGGGAAGCTGGTCCACACGCTGAATGCGCCCACGGCACAGGACGAATTCGCAGTGCCGGAGGCCACCGATTACTTCCGCGGCGCAGGCCGGTTTGTTCCCACCGACGCGGAGGAAATGGACGGGCTTTACTTTATTTCGACCGGATATTCGCCGCTCGATTTCATTCTGACGGCGCGGGTCACCGGGACCAGCCCCCTGCAAGTGCTCTGGAACGATCTCTGCTGGGGAGGCAAAGGGAAGGCACACGGCCAGTTTGAGACCAGCCATGGTGTGACGGTCGTTCCCGGCAAGAAACGAGTGGATGTGGCCGACCGTCCGAACTATCGGATAGAACGCTTCAACCGCTACGGGCGCTATCTCAATTCAGTGGACCTGCCCATGGGTTCGTTCCCGTGCGACATTTCCTATCTCGACCAGTACGCCGTGGTGGGAGCGTTGCACGGGCCCGATCAAAGCCGGGGCGCGCCCATCTATGTGCTGGAAAATGACCGGCTCATCTCAACCATCCTGCCCAAGGAAGAATTGGGCCTGGTGAATTTCAAGCACAACCATAACGCGGTGATCACCAAGGCCAACGGGAGATACTACATCATCGTCCAGGCGTGGAATCCGGGCGACTTCGCGGTGCTGGAACAAGTCACGGACTAGTGTGGTGCGTCGCAGATAACTATTCAATCGCGGGGCGCCTCGTAGCGGCGGCCTTCAGGCCGCCACCAGCACGTGTCGCCCTGAAGGGCGACGCTACGTCCCACTCGGCCGAAACCACGGAGGAGACCACGAAGGACATCCACCATTGTAAAGAACCGTTAGACGCACCACACTAGCCGTTGGGGGTTTGCGATTTTGGACGGGGGATTGACGAAGCGGGAGAGAGGGGGGCCGAGCCAAACCAACTCGCCACCCGTCGCGCGGGACTCGTCACTGCTCTTCGTCTACGGCACGCTGCGGCGCGGCTTTTCGAGGCATCGCTTCCTGAAGGCCGCGCGTGCCCAATTCCTTTCGCGGGGCACGATTCGCGCCCGGCTATTCAACCTCGGCGACTATCCCGGCGCCACCCCCTCGCGCCATCCCGGCCAGCGGGTTCAGGGCGAAGTGTATCGCCTCCCGAATCCGGGCCTGGCATTTCGGGTGCTCGACGCCATGGAAGGTTGCGGGCCAGCGGCAGGTACCGGCGAGTACCGGCGCGGGCTGACGCCGGTTGCGTTCGAGGATGGGACCACCGTCACGGCGTGGGTGTACTGGCTGAATCGGCCGCGGGGTGCCGTGCGGCCCATCCGGCCGGGGATTTACAGCTTGGCGAGCCGATGCCATCGTGGCTGAAGAGCCTCTCAATTCGGTCCAGCGACAGAAGCTGGAATCCATGCTGCGGGCGGGGTTCCGTTTCTTCTCCATCGAGCGCTACGCGGGCTTTCTGGCTGTCGAGAAAGACAACTTTGTGGCGCTGCTGGATCCGGGGCAAGGCACACTGAGACTCTTCAGCCAGATCGGCTACCTCATGGGCGGGGGTATTGGCATGCTCGTCGAGGACCGCGCCGGAAAAGCATTCGTGTTCCACGCCGACCGAATCCCGGCCACCCCGGCAATGCTCGCGGCGTATGAGGCGTTTCGCGAAAACCTGCTGCAAATCCTCGCTGCGGAGTAAGAAGCCGGCCGCTCGCGCGCACAAAGCGCCGCGCTAATTCAGCGCCCATTTGAGAATGCCAGCCAGATTGCTGTAGTCATCCGTCCAGAGGGAAAGTTGCGGGTCGGCGGCGAGGGGCTCCGCGGCGGCACGAATGACGGGTGATCCGAGAAATGCCTGATTGGTTGTCACCAGGACCCAGGTGGACCCAAACGTTCCCTCCTCGTCGCTGCCGCGCGCGTAGATTTTCACCGCGGCCTTTCCCAGCGTGGCGGCCGTGCGCGCGACCACCGGCTCCAGCCGCAGATAGCTGTTCGAGACGTGCACGGCGAGCACGCCGTCCGGCTTCAGGTGGCGGAAGTAGAGTTCGAACGCCTCGCGGGTGAGGAGGTGAACGGGAATGGCGTCGCCGGAGAAGGCGTCCGCCAGCAGCACGTCGAAGTCCTGGGGCGCCTGGCGCTCGAGCGTCAGCCGGGCGTCGCCGGCGAGAATCCGAATCTCCGCCCGCGAATCCTGAAGGTAGGAGAAATCGCGCCGCGCCAGCGTGATCACGAGCGGATTAATTTCGTAGAAAAAATATTGATCGCGCTCGCGCCCGTACGCGGCCACGGTTCCCACGCCCAGTCCGATGGCGCCCACGCGCAACGCCCGGCCTTCTCCCATGGTGTTCAAAGTGAGCCCTGCGCCGGAACGGGGTCCGTAGTAGGAGGTGGGCTGGCGCTGAAAGGTCTCGTCCTGGAATTGCAGCCCATGCTGGATGGGGCCGTTCAGCAGGATGCGTCGAGGGGCGGGTCCGCGCCCCGGATGGGCCGGGGTTTCCTCCAGTTCACGCAGCACGCCGTAAAAATTGCGCACCATCAGGCGCGAATCGGCCCGCTGACGATAGACCATGGCGCCGAGGCTGGCCACGATGGCGAGCGCCAGGCCCACCGTGATGAGCCACGGCGCGTTCCAGCGAGCGTGGTAGAAGGGACTTTGCGGATCACGATAAAGGACCATCAACGCCAGCGCCGCGCAGGCGGCGAGCGCCAGCGGAAGCTCGAAGTAACCGCTGAAGAGACGGGGCGCGGCCAGCGCCACGAACATGCCGCCTAAGGTTCCCCCCAGCGACAGGGCCAGATAGAAGGCGGTCAGGTGCTGCGGCGCGGGCTTCAGGCGCGCCAGCTCGCCGTGGCAGACCATGCAGCAGACAAACAAGGCCGCAGCATAGAGCGGAATCAGAACCACCAGGCTGAGGCTGCCTAACTGCGGATCGAGCGCGTAGGCCAGTGCAGCCAGCGCGACCGCCAGCAACCGCATATAGAAGTATCGCGGATAAAACTTGCGGCTGGAAAAGGCCAGGATAAAGCTGAGCAAGTACAGGCTGAGCGGAAGGATCCAGAGCAGGGGAATGGCCGCGAGGTTCTGGGAGAGATGATGAGTGACGGCCATCAGCAGCGCCACCGAGCAGGCGGGAAGCGCCACCCACAGAACCCGGTCACCTGGGGAAGGTGGCGGCACGATGTCCGGACCCTTTTTGTCGCTGCATGTCTTTCGTCGCAGCAAGGACGCGGCCAGGCTTCCAGCGCCGGTCAGAACATAAGCGACCGACCATAAGTCGGCTTGCCGGCGCAGGCTGAAGACGGGTTCAAACAGAAACGGGTAACTGACGACGGCAAGAAGCGACCCGGCGTTGGAGAGGGCGTAGAAGCGATAGATGCCTTCTCCCGCGCCGCGCGGGTACCAGGCCTGGAGAAGGGGGCTCGTGCTGGCCAGCACGAGGTAGGGAAGTCCAACGCTGAACCCCAGCACCGCCAGAACCCGCCAGGAGGGGTCCGCGCCGGTCGCGAAGGATCGGAGTTGAACGGGGATTGCCGCCAGACTCACCACGAGCAGCGCGGCATGAATCAACGGCTGGTAGCGTGAAGGAACTCGCGTGGTCAGGCCATGCGCGTAGGCGTAGCCCGCCAGCAGTAGCGCCTGGAAAAAAACGAGGCTGGTTGTCCAGACTGCCGCCGCGCCTCCCAAGCCGGGCAGAATCAGCTTGGCCATCAGCGGCTGAATCTGAAAGACGAGGAATGCACTCAGGAAAATTACGGCGGCCCAGAGCGCCTGGATCATGGAAGTGTGTTCTTGAAGACCTTTCCATCCTTCATGATCAGGACGAGGTTCTGGTCAGATCGGGTCAGGACCGTGATATCTTCCAGCGGGTTGCCGTCGACCAGCAGCAGGTCGGCGTAGGCGCCTTCCTCGATCACGCCCAGCTTGCCCGGGTAAGGATTGCGCGGGCCGGAGAGGGCCACCAGCTCGCCCCCCTTGGAGGTCGCCTGTCGCAGCACTTCCACCGGCGTAAACCATTTGGTACGCAGCTCCAGTTCGGTGATGTTCTGCGCGAAGAACTCCGGACTGGTAATGACGTCGGTACCGAGAACAATGTTGGTGAATCCCATCTTCTTGGCCGTCCTGAACATGTTGTCGATGCCGGCCAGCGCTTGGTCGTGCTTCATTTTCTGATCGTCGGTGTAGCCGAGGGGGTGCCGCGTGAACGTAAGCACCTGGGGGCTGAGCCACACTCCTTTTTCTTTCATCAACAGAAGAGTGGATTCGTCCACCAGGTTGCCGTGCTCGATGCAGCGGACGCCCGCCTCGATGGCGCGGCGAATGCCTGCCGAATTGTAAACGTGCGTCGTGACGTAGGTTCCCCAGTCGGAGGCGGCCTGCACGGCGGCGCGTGTCTCTTCCGGCGTGAACTGTACCACGTCGAGTGGATCGTACTCGGAACCGGTGCCGCCGCCATTGGCGATCTTGATCTGGCTGGCGCCGTGGCGCAGCGCCTCGCGCACGGCGGTCAAGACCTGCGGCACGCCATCCACGGTGACCGAACCGAAGCGGCGCGACCAGGGATGTCCGGGGGTCCCGAGCAATGTGAGCGGCTCGTTCATCAAGCGGCTGTCGGCGTGGCCGGAGGTTTGCGAGATCATCCCGCCGGACGGATAGATGCGGGGGCCGGGGATCATGCCGCGGTCAATCGCCCGCTTGAGCGAGAAGACGTCGCCGGCGAGGTCGCGCACCGTGGTGAAGCCGTGCATCAATTCGGTTTTCGCCTGCTGCGCGGCCACCAGAGCGACCCAGGCGTCGTCCGAGCCGCGCAACTGCGCGAACGGCATCTGCAACGAGAGGTGGAGATGCGCGTCAATCAGGCCGGGCATCAGCACGCGGCCGCGCGCGTCAAGCACCGTCGCGCCCTCTGCGGCGACCGCCGACTTCGAGATCTTGGCAATTTTGTTGCCCTCAACCAGCACGTTCATGCCCTCGGCCAGCGCGTCGGACTTACCGTCGAATACGCGCGCGTTGGTGATCAATATCCGGATTGGCGCGGCTTGTGCGACGAGTGGGGTTGCGGCCAAATGCAGGGCCATAAGGCACGTAAGGAAGAGCGAAGCTATTTTTCTGCCCATCATCATCTCCCATGATCGTGATGACCGCAGTATACACGGAGTGGGGCCGCGGGGGGACCTGCTCCAAGCCGGATCGGCGGATGTCCCCCCGCCATCCGGCTTCCAAGGAGCCACTTGTTTGACACCGCCTGCCTACTGCATACTGCCCTGTGTGGCGCGGCACCGGTCGGGGCAGACCCTGGGCCTGCCCCGGGCGGCCACAAGGGCCGCCCCTACTCTTCGTTGCAGCTTTTCGTCGCGGGATTTCGTTGCGGCTTTTCGTAGCGGCGGGCTTCAGCCCGCCACACTTATGATGAACTTGGTGGCGACCTGAAGGTCGCCGCTACACCGCCTGTCCGTGAGGTATTAGGCTTTTCGTCGCGGCTTTTCGTAGCGGCGGGCTTCAGCCCGCCACACTTATGATGAACATAGTGGCGACCTGAAGGTCGCCGCTACGCCGCCTGTCCGTGAGGTATTAAAGAGAATTACATAATATAGTGACAATCAGAACAATTCGGCCTGTTTC
>CAZHKT010000073.1:0-17613 GCA_964533045.1 uncultured Acidobacteriota bacterium
GGAGACACCCTCTCTCTTTCCAACTCAATTTTCAACACGAAATGTTACAGCCTAGAACGTTTCTACAGGCTGCACGCCGGAAGCGGGGCCGCCTCGGCGGCGGCGAACGATTGCCGGGACAGGCTCTCCATTTCGAACAGCTTGGCGAGGACGGCGTGGCGCACCAGCCGGGCCCGCACCGGGTTCCGGCAGGGGTTCCATTCCCGCGGATTGGGGAGAATCCCTGCCAGCAGGGCCGCTTCCGGCCAATTCAGGTGGGCGGCGGCTTTGCCGAAATATCGGCGCGAGGCAGCCTCCGCGCCGTAGATGCCGTCTCCCCATTCGGCAATATTCAAGTAAAGCGTGAGGATTTCTTCCTTGGAAAGCTGGCGCTCCAGCCGCCGCGCCAGGATGACTTCGCGGATCTTTCGGCGCAGGGTCTTTTCCGGGGTCAGAAAGAGATTCTTGGCGACTTGTTGGGTGATGGTGCTGGCGCCGCGCCGGTAACTTCCAGCCTGCAGGTCCGCCCAGGCCGCGCGCACGATTTCGGAGTAATCAAGGCCGGCGTGGTGATAAAACGCCGGGTCTTCCCACGCCACCACGGCAGTCTGAAGATGGGGGGAGATGGCCCAGAGCGGTACCCAGAGGCCGCGCTCGGCGGGTCCGTGGCGGGCAAACAACCGGCTGCGGATTTCATCAGCGCCGGGAAGATCGCGCGCTTCCCAGGCCAGCCACGCTGCCGGAAGGGCGAGCGTCAAGGCCGCTCCCCCCATCAGGGATTTCCTTCGCCACTTCACGCCGTTGCTCCCCGGGGCACGCACAGTAATGCGGCTTATCGGGTTTCTTCTTGTGCCACTCAGCGCGAAAGCGCACGTAACCGTTGCGCCCGCCCATCAGGTACTCGAGCGCTCCGGGGCCCAGCTTCAGAATCAGCCCGAAGCCCAGCAGTCCGGGCGTGGGAATGCTCTTGGTCACATAGCGCGCCGTGACCTTGGCCATGTAATCCCGCCCCAGGATCTTCCCGCGCTTGTCCGGGCATTCCTTCACCGTAATCAGAAAGCTGGAGGTGCCGGCTTGGTTGGTGTTGGTTCGCAATCCTCCCGCTGTGGCGACGATGCGAGGATTGGGCCCGCGCAACATCTCCGAACTCATTTCGAGGTAGGGCGGAAGGGCGGGAAAGAAATCCCACGTCAATTCGACGTCCTTGAGCGGACCGTTGGCGGGCATTTGCTTTCCGGCCATCCACCCGCACTTGAGCACCGCGTCGGGAACTCCCTGCGCATCAAAAGTGACCAGCGCCTGGATGAACATCATGTCGCTGTCGCCGCTGTCATGAACCAGATGGACGGTGTAGGGTTCGGGAGTCAGTTTGATGTTCATGCCGTAGAGGATCAGCAGGTCGGCGATCGCGCCGCCGACGCCCGTGACGTTGCCCACGACGCTGACGACCTTGCCGGCCATATTGGGCAGCGCCCCGACGACTTCCGTGAAGATGTCTGTCCCGCGTCCATAGTAGCCCTGAGCGTCATCGCCCAGAATGCCGTCACACGGGCCCTGGGCATAGGCCGTGGTCACCAGCGACGGTAACCACTTCAGATTCAGGCCGGCCGGCCCTTTCCGGGCAGGGGGACGAAGGAAGAAGTCCGTCATAAGCAGGAGCGACTGGATGGGATCCACGCGGACCCGCTCGAACCGGTAAGTTTCGCTGAGCGAGTACGGCTCGACCTGCTGGCGCGCCAGGCCGTCCGTGAGCAGGGTGATGAAGCTCATCGGGTCATCCGGCTTCTGCTGCGCCTCGCGGTAGCGCTGCACCAGCGCCGCGTTGAACACCGGCTCCATTTCCGCCGGCTGCTCCAGCTCGAGCAGCGCTTTGCCCAGCATCCGCGTGTGGCTGGCCATCACCATGCCATTTCGCAGGAAGAAGGCGTGAGCGAGAATCCTGACCTGAAAGTCGTAGAGGAAGAAATCGTTTTGGCTTCGCTCCGCGCCCGCCTGCACCTGCTTCCCCTCGGGCATGTAGATGCCGACATGAATCTTTTTGAGAGCTTCCTTGAGCCTCTCGGCGACTTCCTGCTCGCTCTTCGCCTCGACCATTTGATTGGCGAGCGCATAGGCGGGATGGCCTTGCAGCGTGTGTTGCAGGTAGCGATTCACCGGCTTGGGCTCGACCACGCGCTCTTCCGGGCGGTAGTAGTCGTAAACGGAATAGCCGCCGACTGCAAGGCAAACCAGCAGGATCGGTGTGCCAATAAGTGTCAGGAAAAATTTGGCCAGCGTTCCGCGCGGCATGGCCTGGGTGAGCGCCAGCGAGGCTTGCAGGGAAGCGGCGGCGGCCGCGGCGTCGTCTTCCGTCTTCTGGACGCGCTGGACGGCCTCGGCGAGCGCGGGCGCATCTCTCTTCTTCTCGTAGACGGCGGTGCCGAGTTTCAGAAAACGGTCCGCGCGCTGCGCGCCCGTCGCCTGGGACTGCTGGGCGAGAGCTTTCAGTTCGGCGCGCAGGCGGTCGAGCGACGCATCCATCTGCGCCAGCGCTGTCTTGCGCTCGCCCTCCAGCCGGGCGATTTCGTTGGCGTAGCGCTGGCTCTCCTGCTTCAGCCGATCGATTTCCGGGGCGAGGGCCGCCGCAGCCTGCCGGGCCTGGGGCAACGACTGGCGGAGCTGCGCTTGTTCGGAAAGGAGTTGTTGCTTCCTGGCCTCGCCAGCCGCGGCCTGGGCCGGGGCCGGAGGCGGCGTGGCGGCCAGTTGCTTCTCTATGCCCGAAACTTCTCCCGCAATCGCCGCCAGGCGCGATTCGGCACGCTGCGCCTCGCGCTGCTGGTTGCTTTGCTGCTGGCTGAGGTCGCGCAACGCCGCGTCAATCGGCCGCTTGATGTCGTCGAGGGCCTTGCGCTGGGCGTCGAAGCGCGCCACCTCGTTGCGGCGTTTTTCTTCCGTCGCAATTTTCTCGCCTTCCAGTCGCTGCGTGGTCGAGCCGAGTTCGCCGCGACGCGCTTCCAGCGCCCTGATCTGGCCGGTCAACTCCGCGAATTCGGAAAGATCCATCCCCGATTCCCAGGCCCGCTGGCCCAGCTGGCCGAGCGCCGCGGTGCGCTCGCGCTCGTGCTGCGCCATCTTGCCGCGCAGACGACGACGTTCAAGCTTGCGCTTCAGTTCTCGCCAGCCTTCGGCGAGGAATGAGGATGATTTCGGTGCACTCGCAGGACTGGGCATTGAGGATTCTTCCTCTCCGATGAGATCGCCGCCGGGGGGGCAGTGAAACGGTGAGGCATCCCACCAGCCCACCACGCATGAGTACAAGAAAGGCGAATCCTACACGTGCGGGCAGGGCAGGTCAAGCAGCACAATTCTACCTCTTGGGCGGAGAATTCGCACGACGGGGATCATTCTGGCTGGGAGGCAGGGATTCGAACCCCGATACGCAGATCCAGAGTCTGCAGTCCTACCGTTAGACGACCTCCCAGAATGGGGCCTTCTTCTACAAGTAACTGGCGGGGAAGGGTTCTGTCAAGCGAATGTTGGGCGGCGGCCGCTTTCAGAGGGGCCTTGGGGCCTGCGGCCATCCCGGCCGCCAGCCGGCAGCGTGCGTGCTCCCCCGGCTCAGAACAGGCGGAACTGCACTTCGACCAGGACTTTGACGGGGACGGGGATACCGTTCTTCATGCCCGGCTTGAATTTCCAAGTGCGGACGGTCTCCACTGCTTTTTCATCCAATCCTAGGCCGAGCGGGCGAACGACGCGGATATCGGAGACGTTGCCTTCGGTATCGACGACCAGATACACAACCACCACGCCCTGGTGCTTGGCCTTGCGCGCTTCTTCCGAATACGGTGGTTCCGGCTTGTAGATGGGCACCGGCGCAGTGACGCCGCCGCCCACGCTGTAAGCGCCGCCGCCAAATCCGCCGCCTTCGCCGGGGCCGAAACCGCCGCCGCGCCCCGAGCCGACGCCGCCGCCCGAGCCGCTCCCGATGCCGCCGCCGAAGCCCGGACCGTTGGAAGGCGGGCCCAGCACGCCGTTGGGATCGCCGAACTGGCCCATGGCCATCTGGGGAAGCTTAATGTCAGGGCCGAGCAGCGTGGGAGGCACCGGTATCTGGGGTTCTTCAATCTTCGGAACCACCTGGGGCGGCGCCATTTGAACCTTGGAGAACTTGGGAAGCACGCCCTTCGAGGCGGGCGTGGGCGAACGATCGCCGCCGCCGCCGCCACCGCCCATCTTCTTGTCAGGGCCGGAAACCGCAGGCAAGTAAGGCGAGATGTCCACGGCCTCGTACTTGGCCTCGGCTTTCACCGGTGTGCTCATCCCTTTCATCAGGAAGGGCAACGTGAGCAGCGCGATTACCACCACGTGGACCAGCACGGAGTTGACCCAGGAAGCCTTCTGCATCGGGTAAAGTTCCCCGGCGATGACGGGGTACGGACGATGACGAAAAAGACCCCAACCCGCCAGTTCTCCCACCGCGATGCCAAGCAGGACGCCCAACAAAGCGCCCAGGCTTCCCCCGAGCAGCCAGCCGATCCCTGCGCCCGCCGGGCCCGTGCCAAGGATGACCAGTGCCCGCTTGCGGTCCTGTTGGGCGTTGAAGATGCCAATGGGGTCGGTGGGCTTTTCCAGGGCGGTACGGATAATGTTGCCGATGTCGCGGTACCACGGCTTCATGCCGGTGACGGGCAGCTCAGCCTCGCCGCGATAGTATCCGGGCGGAACGGTGATCTTGGGCTCCCGCAGCAGCTCCGCAATCTGCCGAAAGATGGATACAAATTGATTAGGTTCTTCGACAATCGTCGCGCGATAGAGGGGTTCCTCGGTCCGGCTGGGAACCTTAGTGATGGGGTCTTCCACAATGACACCGACGCCCGAATGTTCAGAATCCATGCCCTGCCGTCCCGGCTGCACGACTCCACTGCCTGGCCGCGCCAGCCTTCCGTCTTTATAGCAGATGACGGATGGGCTTGCGGAGTTGCATCTGAATCGGTTTTTTGATATCCCGCGCAGGCTCCCCTCACGTGCCTTCCGGAGCCAGCCTGGCAATAGTTTAGCACAAGGGGACGACCTGGGGCGACGACAATCCCTCGCTAGGTGCGCAGGGCTTCGAACGAAGATTCCCTCAGTGCGGGACGCCAACCGTTGCAACGCTGCTCCAGCCCGCCGCGTCATTAGATTCAGCAATAGCTAATCGAAGGAGGCGCGTCCGTCTTGATCCCGGTCGGTGCGAGTGCGGGACGCCCGTGTCACGTCGGCACGCGCGTCCTTGCCGTTCAGTTCCCAGCTATGCTAGTGTGGTGCGTCTAACGGTTCTTTACGATGGCGGATGTCCTTCGTGGTCTGCTCCGTGGTTTCGGCCGAGCGGGACGTAGCGCCGCCCGTCAGGGCGACACGTACGGGGGTTTCGGTCGAGCGGGACGTAGCGCCGCCCGTCAGGGCGACACGTACGGGTGGCGGCCTGAAGGCCGCCGCTACGAGGTTCCCCGCGATGGAATGGTAATCTGCGAGGCACCACACTAGCTTCAGAGGTCGGCGCTTTTTCCACGCGCTCTAGGAACAGCTCATGGTGAAACCGGCGGCCAAAAAGCGGGGCGAAGCAGTCGAAAAGGTTGAGCAGCAGGAAGCGCAACTCCCCACCGGTGTCCTGGTGCGTCTGCTGCTTTCCGCCTGGCTGATTCCGGGAGGGGGCCATTTCATCCAGGGCAAGAGGCATCGGGCTCTGGTCTTGTCCGGCTCCATCCTCAGCATGTTTCTGCTCGGCCTGCTGATGCAGGGCGAGTTTTACCGTTTCGGCTCGCCTTCCTTGCTGCACCGATTGGGGTTTCTGGGCGAATGGGCGGTGGGAGTCGCCATGCCCGCCGCCCACTTTTTTGGCTATTCGGGCGGCGACCCTTACTTTGCCAGCGCCGACTACGGCACGGCGTTCCTGGTGACGGCCGGCATGCTGAATATCCTGGCGATGTTCGACGCCTACGATATCGCCATGGGAAGGAAGAAATGAAGATGACGTGAATCGAAGGACCGGTCTTGTTTTGACTCCGTCTTCATTCGCCCAATCACTCCATAGGAACGATGGCCATTCCTCACTTTATCGCGATGCTTCTGTTTGCTTTCTTCGTCTCCGTAGTTTTCGCAGTGCTGAGCAAGCCCACCCCGCGCGAATGCCTGATTTACGGAGCCAAAACATTCGGCGCTTTCACCGGCATCGCCATCCTCCTCGGCTGGATCATGTTCTTCTTCGCGCGGTAAATGAAGATGGAGTCCGTGACGATGGGGTGACCCAGCGCGCGGCCCCGCCCTCTTCCGAGTTCTCCATTCATTCAAGCTGCACTCACGGGAGCGTGTATCCTGCGATCTTCGTTCACTCCATCCCTCAATTCCCAGCGACTTCTTGACTTCCGTCCGCGTCGGCCATAAAGTAGGCGGCCATAGCAGACAGCGATTGCGTGGCTCGGGGCAAGCTCTTGTGCCGCCGGGGAGGCGCGCTTATGTTCCTCATCCTGGGTTTTTCAGCTTTCAGCATCTTCCTGGGCATCGCCGCCATCGGGTTTCTGGTGCTCATAATCAGCTTCTTTATGGGTGAACTGTTTGACTTCGGCCACGACTTCGACCATGGCGTTGACGCGGGCGACGGCATCAGTTTCATGAGCAGCCGGGTGCTGAGCGTGTTCGTCACCGCTTTCGGCGGCTTCGGGGCGATCGGCGTCCATCTCGGTTACGACATTGGCGTCAGCACGGGCATGGGATTGGCAGGCGGACTGGTTTTCGGCGGGCTCATTTTCCTCTTTGCCAAGTTCCTCTATAGCCAGCAGGCTTCGACCGATGCCAGCCTCAGCGAACTGGCCGGCAAGCGCGGCCAGGTGACCGTGGCGATTCCCAAAGGCGGCGTGGGCCAGGTGCGTTGCATGCTGGGCAACACTGCTGTGGATAAGATCGCGCGCTCCAAGGACGGCGGCGAAATCGCGGCGACCACGCCCGTGGTGGTCGAGGAAGTTCTGGGCGATACCATCGTTGTGCGCAAGACGGAATGAGGAACGAAGATCGAAACTCGAAATGCGAAAATCGAGATTCGGGTCGGACATTGGTTCTTACTGAAAACTGACAGCGGTTTCACCGGAGGTTCCCATGCTCTCCCAATTCTTTGTGCCCATTGTCGCGATGCTGGTGGTGCTGGCGCTGATCATTGCCATGGCGCTTTTCAGCCGCAACTACATCAAGGTGTCGCCCAACGCCGTGGCCATCTTTAGCGGGCGCAAACACAAGCTGCCGGACGGGCGCGTGGTGGGTTACCGCATGGTACGTGGCGGCGCCGCCTTCCGCTGGCCGCTGCTCGAGCAGGTGGACTACCTCTGGCTGAATGTTTTCACCATCCCGCTCGAGATCAAGCGCGCCTATACGGTGCAGGGCGTGCCGATTTCGGTGAAGGCGGTGGCCAACGTCAAGATCAAGAGCGATGACATTTCGCTCTCCGCTGCGGCCGAGCGCTTCCTCAAGATGCCTCCCGAGCAGATTCAACGGGTCATCTTCCAGACGTTGGAGGGCCACCTGCGCGCCATTCTGGGGACGCTGACCGTGGAGGAGGTCAACAGCGACCGGCAGAGCTTCGCGCAGAAACTGACCTCGGAATCCGCCGCGGATCTGGAACGCATGGGCATCGGCGTGGACGTGCTGACGATTCAGGAAATCAGCGACGAAGAAGGGTATCTGGATGCCCTGGGCAAGAAGCGCACCGCGGAAGTGAAGCGCGACGCGACCATCGGCGAGGCCGAAGCCACCCGCGACGCCAAGATCAAATCTTCGCTGGCGTTGCAGGAAGGCGAGAAGGCTAAATTCAATGCCGACGCTCAAATCGCCGCCGCCTCGCGCGACTTCCAGATGAAGCAGGCGCAATACCAGGCGGAAGTGGACACGGAAAAAGCCAAGGCGTCGCAGGCCGGGCCGCTTTCCGAAGCCCGCGCCAGGCAGGCGGTGGTTGCGGAAGAAGTGCGCGTCGAGAAGACCCGGACTCAGGAAGAAATCTCAGTGCAGGAGCAGGAAGTCCTGCGCAAGCAGAAGGAACTGGAAGCGACCGTCATCAAGGCGGCCGAGGCCGAGCGCCAGGCGGCCATCGTGCGCGCCGAGGCCAAGAAGCAGGCGGCCATTCTCGAAGCCGAAGGCCAGAAGGCCGCACAGATTGCGCTGGCCGAGGCGCAACTGCAGAAGCTGAAACAGGAAGGCATGGGCCGCGCCGCGGCGGTCGAAGCCGAAGGCAAGGCCGAAGCCGCCAAGGTCGAGGCGGTGGGCATCGCTCAGGCGCGCGCCATCGAAGCGCAGGGCGTGGCCGAAGCCCAGGCCATCCTCAAGAAGGCGGAGGCTTGGAAACAGTTCAACGAAGCTGCCAAACTCCAGACGATTCTGGAGCGATTGCCCGGCGTCTTGCAGGCTTCGGCGGGCATTTTTGGCGCCGTCGCCGCGCCCCTCGGCAACATTGACAAGGTCGTGGTCATCGAGCAGGGAAATGGCAGCGCCACGGGAACCGGCGGTATCGGGCGCGTCGCGTCCGCAGGCCCGGCCCTGGTCTTCAGTCTGCTTCAGCAACTTCAGGCGCTGGGGCTCGATGTCCCTGGCATTCTCTCCCAGCTCGGGGCGGGCGGCGAAAGCAAGGTCGTCGAAGCCGTGAAAGACGGGGTGGCGAAGAAGGTCGATGAAGTGAGGAAGAAAGCAGAGGGATGAAGTCTGAAGGTTGACGCGAGCGCTGGCGCCACGCCGGCTGCGCCCACGACGAATCACGAACGGCGCATGTCGAAGAACCAAGGACTTTTCCCCCATGGCTGAGGGGGGAGTTCGCTGCCGAGTGAGGTCTGATGCCCGCCTTCATTCCGACCAACAAGCTCAAGACCGACCGCGCCGAGACCCTGGTTGTGCATTGCAGCGACCATCGCTGCCAGGCGGTCTTTTTCGAATTCCTCAACCAGCACCTGGGGCTTAACGGGAATTACGAGCTCCTGGCGCTGCCGGGCGGGCCGCAGTGCATGACGCTGGTGGAGTACCTGCCCAAGTTTTCCTGGGCGCTTACCAAGTGGGTCCGGCATCTGGTCGACAGCCTCGCGCTCAAACGGGTGGTGCTGATCGCTCACCAGGATTGTGGCTGGTATAAGCAGCTCCCATTTCACCTCTTGGGCCTCGATAACCCGCGCCAGCGCCAGGAAGACGATCTGCGCTCTGTCCGCGCCTCCCTCGCCCGCGAGTTCCCCCACCTCCGCGTGGAACTCTACTTCGCGGGCTTTGACACGACCAGTCAGGTGATGATCGATTCTGTCCGCTGATGGGGTCTTGACGCCAGCCGAAGTCTAGCCCTGGGCATCCGGCATGCTCCCGATGCGACGGGATGCGCCCTTTGGATTTGCCACGCATGGCACATGGCGGGCATAATGTAAAAGTCGGGCTTACTTGGCCAAATTGAAACCCGCCCGTCTCTATTGCCGCGACGATTCGCGTCCTTGGGCTTCGACGCGCCTGCGGTACAGGTGAAACTCCATCCACGATGACCGTCCAGGAATGGCTTCCCAAATCTATCCTGAGTCTCAGGAATTACAACCGGCGCACATTTTTGTCGGACGCGTTGGCGGGCCTAACGGTGGGCCTGGTATCTCTGCCGCTGGCCATGGCCTTTGCGATTGCCTCGGGCGTTCCGCCGCAGACGGGCCTCTATTGCGCCATTGTCGCGGGCTTCTTGATTTCCGCGCTGGGCGGCTCTACCACGCAGGTCGGCGGACCAACGGGGGCGTTTGTCGTGGTGGTCTACGGGATTGTGGCCAAGTATGGGATCGACGGCCTCTATATGTGCACGCTCATGGCCGGGATCCTGCTCGTCGGACTGGGCGTCACCGGCCTGGGGTCGGCGGTGAAATTCATTCCCCGGCCGGTGGTCGTGGGATTTACGAATGGGATCGCGATCATCATCGCCAGCACCCAGATCAAGGACTTCTTCGGCATCCAGGTGAAGGAAGTTCCCGGGGCGTTTCTCGCCCGGGCGCAAGTGCTGGCGCAATACTTTCACACGTTCTCCGTGGCTGAGACGAGCCTGGGCGTCATCTCACTGGCTTTGATTCTCGTCTTTATGCGGTATGTGAAAAAGGTTCCCGGCTACATTGTGCCGCTCTTCGTTGGCACGGGCCTGGTGATGATTTTTCACCTGCCTGTGGAAACCGTCGGGACCCGCTTTGGGGGAATCCCCTCCGGTCTGCCGACGATCCTCATTCCCGAGTTTCGGCCCGAGTTGGTCCGCCACCTTCTGTCGCCCGCCGTCACCGTGGCTTTGTTGGGCGCGATCGAATCCCTGATGTCGGCCGTGGTCTCAGACCGCATGAGTGGCGACCGGCACAATCCCAACGTCGAGCTGGTGGGCCAGGGTGTCGCCAATATTGTTTCGCCTCTTTTTGGCGGCCTCCCCGCGACCGGCGCGATCGCGCGGACTGCGACGAACATCCGTTCGGGCGCCAGAACGCCGGTCGCGGGCATGATCAATGCCGTCACGCTGCTCCTCATCCTTCTCTTTGCCGCCCCCCTGGCGCGATATATTCCTCTGTCAGTGCTGGCGGCCATCCTGTTCGTGGTCGCCTACAACATGGGGGAATGGCAGGAAATTCCGGAACTTCTCAAACTCTCCCGGTTGGAAGTGGGGACGTGGGCCATCACCTTTCTCCTGACCGTGTTCGCCGATCTGACCGTGGCGGTGGAAGTCGGGATGATCCTCGCGGCCCTTGTTTTCATCCGCAAGGTCACCCTGACCACGACCGTCTCTCAGGTCACCGACGAATACTTGCGCGACGGTTACTCCCACATCCTACAGCACAAGTATATTCCTCCCTACGTAACCATCTTCCGGATCCACGGTCCGTTCCTCTTCGGTTCGACCGACAAGATCGACGAAATTACATCGCGGCTTGAGGAACTTCCCGACATCGTCATCCTTCGTCTTCGCAACATGACGGCGATCGATGCCACCGGTCTGCAGGCGCTCGAAAAGCTGGCCGACATGGTGCACGCCGCGGGACGGCACCTGATTCTATGCGGGGCCCGCGAGCAACCCGCCCGCCTGATGCGGCAGGCCGAGTTCGAACAGCACGTGGGGGCGGAAAACATCTGCCCCAACGTTGCCGCCGCCCTGGAACGTGCCGCCGCCATCCACGAATCGGAAGGCCAGTCGCACTAAGCGCCTTCCGCCTGCCGCTTGACATCAGAGGCTAGATGTGTTAGCCAACGATATCGGGAGATGCGGATGTCCCCGGTGCTCCGCGCCCGCTCATCGGGGACCGAGGTGGGCCGAAAGCAGAGAAGATACCGATATTTCGAAACGAAGCTGCGAGGTTGTTGAAAACAAAGGAAAGGGCTTGCCAGCGGGTGTATATTCTCAGCCATGACGGACCATCCCATGCCCAACTTCCTCGACCTGGCCTATAGCGGAGGCATGGTGCTGCTGATCGGCCTGCTGATTGGCCTGGAGCGCCAGCACTCGCAGAAGGGAGACGAGCCGCTCTTTGCCGGCTTCCGCACCTTTCCGGTGATCGCCCTGCTGGGATTCCTTTCCGCCTTGCTGGCGCGCGCCGGGTTCGCCTGGGTTCTGCCGGCGGCCCTGTTGGGAGTTATTGTGCTGGCCACCGCCGCCTATTACGTTACGGCGCAGGGCGTGCACAAGGGCGCAACGACCGAATTTGTGGCCATTCTCACCTTCATCTTCGGGGCGCTGGCCGCCCTCGACATGCTGGTGCCCGCCGCGGCCTTCGCCGTGGCGACGACCGTTCTGCTGTCGCTCAAGGCGCCGCTGCATCAACTGGCGGAGAAGATTCGGGAGGCGGAGATGATCGCCATCCTGAAGTTCGGCATCGTCAGCGTTATTGTTCTGCCGCTGCTGCCCAATCGCGCCTTCGGGCCGTTCAACGTGGTGAATCCACGCGTGGTCTGGTGGATGGTGGTGCTGATCTCCGCCATCAGCATGCTGGGTTACGTGTTAATGCGATTCCTGGGGGCGCGGCAGGGGATTGCGGTGACGGGATTCCTGGGCGGGCTGGCGTCGAGCACGGCGGCGACGGCGGGGCTGTCTCAGAAAGCGCAGGAGGCGGCGGCCACGCTGGCCCGATACTTTGCGCTGGGGATCATCATCGCCTCGACCGTCATGTATTTCCGCGTGCTCTTCCTGGCGGCCGTCGTCGCGCCGGGCATGGTTCGAGATCTCTCGTTGCCGTTGATCGTTCCCGGGCTGCTGGGCGCCGTCATCAGTTTCGTCCTTTGGCGACGCAAGGAAGGGGAGGCGGACGCCCAACTGGAAGTGAAAAACCCGATGGAGCTGGGCCAGGCCATCAAGTTCGCACTGCTGTTTGCCGTAGTGCTGTTCGCGGCGCGCGCCGCGCACCACTATTTCGGCTCGGCGGGTGCGTACATCGCGAGCGGCCTCGCCGGCCTGACGGACGTGGATGCCATCACCGTATCCATGGCTCGCCTGGCGCGCGATGGCGTGATGGCGCCTTCCACGGCCGGCGCGTCGATTCTGCTTGCCTGCGCCTCCAATACGCTGGTCAAAGCGGGTATTGCTTACGTCACCGGCGGCGCGGCGCTGCGCAGAATCATTACGCCGCTTTTTGGGCTGCTTTTCGCGGTTAGCGTGGCCGCCTGCGTCTTCGTGGCGAGGAGTTGAGTTTTTGGAGTCAGGATCAACCGGAATGCTTCGAAGACTGGAGCCGGCGAAGGGAATCGAACCCCCGACCTACGGTTTACGAAACCGTTGCTCTACCGACTGAGCTACGCCGGCCGTGCAGAGATAGAAATGCTCACCCGCTAGAGTTAGCGCGCTGGCCAAAGCAGCGGGTGAGCATCGAGAGGAGAATAGAAAGGCAGACGCGCTCCGCCCATCTAAACTCGCCTTTGAGTCTAGGGAATCGCCAATTCGATGTCAAGGAGTTTTCTGGAAATTTTTTATCAATGCAAGTCTTGTATTATCAATAACTTAGTTGCCAGAGGTCGGCCATAGGGGCAAAGGCCGCATATATCCTGAAAAAACGAGGGTCGTATCAACAAACTATTGTAAATAAAAGAGTTAAATCAATGTAGATTGAGTCGGATAAGCTTTTCCCGGTCTGGATCCGCCCATTCCCAGTCTGGGAAGAAACGCCTGGCCAGACGACGGCTTAAGACCACTCCCACACCGGCGATCACTGCGAAGGCGACGATGAGAGACACGAGGAGGAGAATGGCAAGGATCATCCGAACCAGATCGATCACAAATCGTTCCGGTTCGGGAGCGGGTTCGTTCCAACTGATGGCGGAGGTAACTTCAAATTGTCTTAGCAGTTCATCGGCGGTGTTCCTTTTTGCTGTTAAGGCCAGGAAGACATACGACCCGCTGCGTTTCCCCCAGATGGATGCTTCCGCCCTGTCGTGGTTCACCGACATCAGGCTTTCCATGGCGCCGAATCGGGTGCGAGCAATTTGAGGCGTGGGGTAGTGGATCTGAAGCAGCGTCGCGGCACCCGAGGATGTGGAATAGTTCGCCACGCGGGCTTCGGCTCCCTGACTGAAACCGATCAGGTCGGTGCGGAAACCGGGAAGCACCCGGCGGGCGGTTTCAAGGCCGAGCAGGTACTTCTCGGAGTGAGGAAGGAGTCCCGCCGGCGGGAGGGGCGCCGGGAAATTCTCCATTTCTCGGCGGGAGGGGCGCGTTCCGCCGATGGCGATCAGCAGACCGGCAAACTCCTGCCGCCCCACTTCCGAGCCCGACTGGGCTTGCGCGCGAACGAAAGTTCGGCCGCGCGCCATGACGGCGCTGGAAGGCCCGATGAAAGCCAGCTCGAGCCCCTTCTCGGGCGTCAGTGCTTCGTGCCGGTAGTAGGTCATCAGGCCGTAGGCGGCCGTAGGGTCCGACGCCAATTCCACCAGCACGTCGGCTCGGCGTTGTCCCAATTGGTATTGCCGGACCTCCAGCTTCTGGACTCCGTATTCCCGTTCCACGGCCGGGTCCAGGTTAAAGCCCTCAACCGGGCCGAGATTTCGCAAATCCTTCCTCAGTTCGCGCCAATCGGAAGCCGGAATCAGCGGCATCACGACCGTGTCCTGGGTTCGCGCCGCGCCGGCCAGGAAGAGAACCATCCAGCACATCGCCCACGGGGAGGTAGCGCGCATCATCATAACCAGGGTGGTGCGTTTCAAGAGTTTCTGCGAGCGCGAAGGCGGACGCTGCCGCAGGGGCAGGCACGAGGGTCGCCCCGGTGTATGGAAAGTCACTTCGGACGCACCACACTATAGGGTATCAGAAATTGGACTCGCTGGAAGGGCGGGACTTGGGGCCGCGCGCCGACGCGGGGGCGGTCGAAGCCTGTTCGGCCACTTTGACGCCGCCCAGATTCTCGGCGTAACGCGCAATGCCTTTGTAGAGAGCATCCGCGATGTGGTCGCGGTGCGCGCCCTTCTTGAGCAGTCGCTCATCCTGTGGATTGGTGAGAAAGGAGATTTCCGCCAGGATGGAGGGCATGTTGGCGCCGATCAGAACCACGAAGGGGGCCTTCTTGACGCCGCGATCCTTCTGCTCGCCGGTCACTTTCCGGAGCGTCGAATGCACTTCCCGCTGCACCTTCGCGGCGAAATCCTGCGACTCCGCAATCTTTTCCGAAAGGGCGATCTTCTTGATCAGGTCCTGGAGCTGGTGGACCGATTCCTGGCTGGTAGCGTTTTCACGTCCTGCCACTTCCAGGGCTTCCGGGTCAGAGGTGAAATTCAGGTAGTAGGTCTCGATGCCGCGAGCACGCTTGTCGCGACTGGCATTGGCGTGGATGGAGATGAACAGGTCCGCGCCCTTCTCATTGGCAATCGCGGTGCGTTCTTCCAGGGGAATGAAGGTGTCGTCGTCGCGCGTCAGGATGACTTCCGCGCCCAGCTTCTCCTCGAGCAGCGCTTTCAGCCTCTTGCCAACGTCGAGGACCAGGTCTTTTTCGCGCAAGCCGGTGGGACCGATGGTGCCCGTGTCGTGACCGCCGTGGCCGGGATCGATGACGATGCGGCCGATCTTGAGGCCCAGTGCGCGGGTCAGCGTCTGCGAGCCGCTGACCGTTGGCCGCGGAGCCTTGGCGGGAGCCGCCGGGGCCGGTTTGGCCTCCGCGCTCGATTCCTTCCCCGGCTTAAGAGTTTCTTTGGCTTCCGGCTCTTTCTTGACCTCAGGCTTGAGTTTTTCCTCTGGAGACGGCGGCGCGGCTTCTTTCTTGGGTCTCGGCTCCGGTTCCAACGGGGGCGGCGCGACGGGCTTGCGTGCTTCGGCGACCGTGGCCAGCGGCTTCTCCGCAGCTTCGGCGGGTTTCGCGGCGGCGTTCTCGGCGGCGGCTGCGGCCTTGGCCTGCTCGAGGGGAGGGCCATTGATATCCACCACGAGCCGGAAGGGATTGGGAAGTGTGAAGACCGAATACTCCTCGATCTGGGTGACGTCGAGCACCACCCGTGTTATTTTTGGCTGAAATTGTCCGATGCGGACCTGCTGGAGAAACCCGTCTTCCACCGGAAACGTCTTGCCCACCAGCGACGAGCTGAGCTTGGCGTCCTGAATATCAATCACGATGCGGTCCGGATCGGGGACGCGGCTGGCTTCGAACTTGACCTCGCCTTCCACGTTGATCACGATGCGGGTGTAGTTGGGCCCCACCCAGCGGCGAATGCCCGTTACTTCGGGCAGGCTGGACGACCCGGTGGAGCTGGCAGACGGCGCGGGCACCGAGGTTACCGCCGTGCTGCCCGGGGGTCCTCCCTTTGCCGCTGCGGCCGAGGACGCAGCGGGCTTGGCGGCCGCCAACTTCGCTGCGTCCAGGGATTTGTTGATTTCCTTCAGCCGCTGACGACCTTCCGGCGCTTGCGCGGCGCGCGGGTGCTGTTTGAGGAATTCCTCGAAAGCCTGGCGCGCCTCGGCCGGCTGGTTCAGGTTGGCGCGGAGGATTTCCGCCACGGTAAACCGTGCGTCGCGCGCCATCGGGCTGTCCGGATAATGCTCGATGAGGTAGCGATACGACTGGATGGCAGTGCGGTAGTACTCGTCGCTCTTAAACCTCCGCCCCATCTCGGCGTAGAGTTCGCCCACCGCTTCGAGTGCGGGCGGCGACTTGACGTAGGCCGGATCGTGAAAATGGACCAGCTTGAACTGCTTGATGACATCCTCGTAATCCGATCTCTTCCGCGACGCTTCCGGTTGCGACATCAGCGTGGCGCGCATGCGCGTGGCGCGTTCATAAGCGGCGCGCGCTGCGGCGGGACGCCGGGCCGGAGCGGCAGAGGACAGGGCTGGGGAGGCCAGAAGGGTGGCGAGCACGACAACGCAGCCGGTCCGAATTGCAGGTCGGCGAGGGATCAATCTTAAGGGCTCCGCGTCATTGTCAGACTGGTGGGCCGGGCATGCTGGCGCTCCCGACCCGTGCTAAAACTCATGTCCGTTGGTGAAATGCACGATGCCCTGCTCATCCACGTAACGGTAGATCTTGGGCTTTGACGGCTCTGCGGGCCGGGTGGATGGCCGGGCTTCCGGAACCTCCCCTCCATACAACGAATGCACTTTCCGGACGTAATTCTGGGTTTCGCGAAACGCCGGCACGCCGCCGGAACGCAGCACGGAGTTTTCGCCGGCGTTGTAGGCGGCGAGCGACAAGGTCACGTCGCCCTGGAACATGTCGAGCAGGTACCGGAGATACGACACGCCGCCGTGGATGTTCTGGCCGGGGTCGAAGGGATTCTCCACGCCAAACCGCCGGGCGGTGTCGGGAATCAACTGCATCAGGCCCATGGCGCCCTTGGGCGAAACGGCGTTGGGATTGTAGCCGGATTCAACCCGAATGATGGAGTGAACCAGCCTGGGATCAACCTGCTTGGCTTCCGCCGCCTTGGAGACGAGCCGGTCCACTTCCTCGGGGGGCAGCGCGCCAGCGGAGCGCACCGGGCGAAAGCTCCGCGCCGACTGAGCCCCGCCCGCGTTCTCGGGCGCGTTGACGTAGATGACGTGGCCGTGATCGTCCACCATCGCCACGATCTTGTCAGCTTGTGCGGGAGATGCCCCCGTCAGCAGGCACACCATGGCGGCGATGACTTCCAGGCGAGGGAAGGCCGGTTTGATGTGCGTCCTCATCGAGCTCCTGTCCGTCGGCAGACGGTTTCCAGAACTCATCCCCTCTTGTTTTCAACGATTAGCCGGGATTCCCTGGCGGCCCGGGTCATACCTCGCCCCGGATGGACCGGCGCCCAAGAGCGCCCCGGAACGAGCCCTTCCTCAAACCGGATTATACCATTGCGATGCAAGGGGGTGAACAATTTCCGCCCTCAGCCGCCCTCCGGCCTAACTCTTCCGCTTGGCCTGCTCGGCTACCGCCCTGGCGGCCTGAGCCACGGCTTCCGGGTCGCCCAGGTAATAATGCTGGAGGGGCTTCAAATCCTCATCCAGCTCATAGACCAGTGGAATCCCCGTCGGAATGTTCAGCTCGACGATGTCCCGCTCGGAGACGTTGTCCAGGTATTTGACCAGCCCCCGCAGGCTGTTGCCATGAGCCGCCACGATCACGCGCTGCCCGTCCTGAATCGCCGGAGCAATCGTCTCGTGCCAGTAGGGCAGAGTGCGCGCCACCGTGTCCTTCAAGCATTCCGTGAGCGGGATGT
>CAZHKT010000074.1:0-17609 GCA_964533045.1 uncultured Acidobacteriota bacterium
AACAGGCCGCCAAGGAATTGCGCGAAATCCGCCTAGGACCGAGCTAGACCCGCTCCCACGGCGTGAGAAAACGCCCGCGGCTACTCCTCGATTCGAATACTCCCCGAACCGGTGCGCACGCTGACCAGCGGGCCGCCGGACCCCACGGTGCCGCGCACCTGGTTGCGGAACGCCTTCCCGGTCATGGTGAGGGCGCGTTTCGACTCGATGCTTCCGGAGCCACTCCTGGCGTCGAATTCGAACGAGGCCTGTGGCGGCACGTGCAGAGTCACATCCCCCGAGCCGGTTTTGAGCTTCCAATCGCCGCCGGGCGCGCCTGAGACATTCAGGCTGCCACTCCCGGAATGGGCGCGCAGCGTCCCGCGCGCGCAGCGAATCTCGGCATCGCCGGAACCGGTTTCCACCTCAATCGCATCGCTCAAAGCCCCCTCCAGCGCCAGGTTGCCGCTTCCCGTATGGAGCCGCGCCCGACCCGCGACGCCCACCACCCTGAGGTTGCCGCTCCCGGTTTGCAGGTCCACATTTCCCGCCGCGCCCGCCACCTCAATGCTTCCGGATCCCGCCAGGGCGCGCACCCCGCCGCCAAGATTCGACAGCTTGAGATTCCCCGAGCCAGCGGTCGCATCGACCGCCCCCTTCAGACCGGCGATCCTTTGGTCACCCGAGCCCGTTTGCAACCTCAGCCGCGCCGACGCCGGCGCAACCACCTCGTAGCTGATCGAGAACGGATGACGGTCGAAGCTCAAAGAAATGAATCCGCCCAGGCTCCAATCCTTGATGAACCCGATGCGAACGTGGTTTCCGTCCTGCTCAATAGGGGGCTGGCCGGTCAGCTTTTGAATGATGCGCTCCGCCTCCTCCGCGCTCACACCGTGGTTCACCCTGATGTGGCCGCGCACGTGAACCGCAGAGTCAGAACCCGGGCGAACGTCAATATTGCCGGACTCGGTCGTCACGTCAATCTCCGGCGCGGCGCTCACCGTGAACGTCCGCTCGAAGTCCCCTTCCCGGTCCCGCGCAGCGAGCGGCATGGCCAGGTAGAACAGGGTGAGCAGAACTGCATTTCTGGACATCGTCTTCATCGCGTTCCTTCCGTCATCTCAGGTGTACGGCGGTCCGAACTGCTTTCTTCAACACAGAGACGCAGGGAATTCGACTCCAAACATCCGTTTCCGAGTCTTCGTGGCTCGGTGTTGAAAATGCTTCCGTTCATTCATAGCGCAGCGCTTCCACCGGATTGAGCTTCGAGGCGCGCAGGGCTGGCACCATGCCGCTCAGCAGGCCCACGATCACCAGAATCAGGCTGGACCAGGCGACGGTCGAAAACGAAATCACTAGGTGGATATCGCCCTTGCCCGAGGTGTCTTCGTAGAGCGGCCCGTAGAAGGGCAGCGTGCCGATGGCCGCGGAGAGGCCGTAGGCCAGGCCGATGCCCAGCGCGCCGCCCAGCAGCGTCAGGCAGAGCGCCTCGGAGATAAACTGTGCCCGGATGTGCCAGCGACGCGCCCCCAGCGCGCGTCGCAGGCCGATCTCGCGGATGCGCTCGTCCACCGACACCAGCATGATATTCATCACGCCGACCCCGCCGATGGCGAGCGTCAGCGCGCCCACAAAAGCGAACAGCATCTGCAGGCCGATGGTGATGGCATCAATGATGGGGCGGAACTGCTCGCGGCCGAACATCATGATGGCGCGTTCGTCGGTAGGCGAGAAGCGCTGGCGCTTGGCGATGGCGGCGCGCACCTGCTTCATCGATTCCTTCTCGAATTGCGGCGCGATGGGTTCGTACACCAGCACCGAGGCATAGCGCGTGTTCCAGACGTCGCCCGCCGCCGAATACGGAATCCACGCCGACTCGTCGTCGCTGGTGAAGTAATTGCTGTCCTGAATCTTCAGGTCCATGGTGCCGATGACGGTAAAGCGCACGCCCAGGATGCGCACCGACTCGCCCACCGCGGGCCGCCCGGCAAAGAGCTTTTCGCGCAGGCGATAACCGAGGAAGACCACCCGGCGGCGCTCCAGCATGTCTTCCGCACTGATCCAGCGGCCGTCGCTCGGCACTTCGTTGCGCATCGCGCCGTACTCGGGGCAGACGCCTCGGATGGCCGTTTGCGCCAAGCGATCACCATAGGAAATCGGCAGCCACCGCACCGTTTCCATGCAGATGGACTTCACCAGGGGCGCTTCCTGCCGCACCACTTCCACATCTTCGGCTTCGAACCGCACTTTCTTCCCGGCGCGCTGCCCGCCCGCCTGCTCGCTGGTCTGCGCCGGCCAGCAAATCACTGCGCCCTTGCCAAAGGCGTCGAATGCCGCCACCACCACCGTCCGCATACTCCGCCCGTAGGCCAGCAGCAAGGCCACCGCCGCAATGCCCCAGATAATGCCCAGCATGGTGAGGAAACTGCGCGTCTTGTTGCGCCGCAGCGCGGTGATGGCTTGGAGGAGGATTTCGGTGAGCATCGTCCTTAGTCCTTGGTCACTGGTCCTCGGTCATCAGCCATTGTTCCTTTGCCTCTGGCGCCGGGTTCAGGGGTCCCGTCCGACGCAACCGCCTTAATGCTTGGAACAGAAGCGATTGAACGCCGGTACGCGTTCAGCATCGGCGAGAGGTCGTCCATCAGGGGTTTAATCCGACGGACCTGCTCCTGGGAAAGCAGTTTTCGTTTGTGGACCCTTCGCAACCAGTGGCACACTTCGTACAGAGACGCCCGCGCCGTCGTCACAAAACGCCGGGTGGATTGATGACTGCCGCGCCCGGTCCCTTCGGCAAGGTTGGCGCCCACGCTGTCGGCCGCTCCGACGAGTTGCAACCCAACGGCGCTGCGCGCATAAACGTCCCAGCGAATGACCACGGCCCAGACTTCGTTCGCAAGTTTCTCCGCCAGCTTATAAACCCTCAGATTCTCGAAGCTCGTGTCCTTCATGCTTCTCGCCCCCTCCGTGCCAGGGACTAATGACCAACGACTATCCCCCCGCTTCGTAGCGCAACGCCTCAATCGGATCCACCGACGCCGCTTTGCGCGCGGGGTAGAGGCCGGAGAGCACCGCAACCGTTCCCAGCAGGGCGAATGAGAACGCCGCCACGTGCCAGGTGGGCAGAAGTCCGCCGAAGAACGGCGGCATGGGAATCAAATTGACCGCCGCGCAAAAGCCATACGCGATGGCCAGGCCGGCGCCGCCGCTGAGCAGCGCCACGGTCATGGTTTCGACGAAAAACTGGCGCAGGATGGATTGGGAACTCGCCCCCACCGCTTTGCGCACCCCGATCTCGCGCGTGCGCTCGCGCACCGCCACCAGCATCACGTTCATGACGCCGATGCCGCCGAGGAACAAGGAGGTCAGACCGACCGCGCCCAGGAAATACTTCATGCTGTCGATGAGCAGGGCAAATGATTTGGCTCCCTCCACCGTGTCCCAGATGGGCGCTGCCTCTTTGTCCGCCGGGTCAAAATGGTGAATGCGCGCCAGCGCGCGGCGCACCTGGTACTTGCAGGCTTCGTGCTCCGCGAGCGACTTGGGAGTGACGATCAAGCGGTCAATCCCGTTGGGCTTGGCGGGGGGTTTGTTGGGGAAATCGCGCATCGCCGCGCTGAAGGGGATAAAAACCTTGTCCACATCCCAGCCGTCGTAGCTGGAGTTTTGGTCTTTGCTCTCCAGCACGCCGATGACGGTGTAGGGAATGTCCTGGACGTGAATCGTTTCGCCCAGCGCAGGACGCGTGGCGAAAAGCTGCTTCGTGATGTTCGTGCCCAGAAAGGCGACGCGGCGGGCGTTGGCCAAGTCGTCCCAGTTGTAGAAGCGGCCCTCGCCCACCTTGAGCGACCGGATCTCGGCAAATGGAGGCGTGGAGCCGTTCACCGACGGCGAGCCGTTGTTGTAGCTGCTGCGAACCTTCAGGTTGTCGCCCACTTCGGGAACCACCTCGCGGCAGGCTGTGGCTTCCCGGGCGACGGCCAGGTGGTCGGTGTCCGTATACTCTATTTTGCGCCCCGCGCGCAGGCCGCCCGCCTGCAGGCTGGTGCGACCTCCGGAAAAGAAAATCATGATGTCGTTGCCGAAGGTTTCCTGCTGCTTCTCGATCCCCACCTTCAGACCTTCACCCGCCGCCACCATCAGGGTGATGGAAATGATTCCCCAGGCGATGCCGAACATGGTGAGAAAGGTGCGCAGTTTGTGCGCCCATAGAGTGCGGATTGTGTCATGAAGCAGATCGCGGAAGTTCATGGTTACACCTGGCAGGTGTCGTCCGCTTCCCGCCCTCACCCGCGCCTGTCGGTGGAAGGCTGAATGCGGAGAGTGCATCACTGAAGAATGACTTGATCGCCCTCGTTCAAACCCTCCAGCACTTCCGTTTTGACGCCGTTGGAGATGCCGAGCTTGACGCTCAACTTGCGCCGGCCCTTGTCGGCCTTGGGGTCGGGAATCTCGACGGAGGGCTTGCGGTTCTTGTCGTAAATCACGGCCACTTCCGGGATCATCAGGACGTTCTGCTTTTCTTCCAGCAGAATCTCCGCGTTGGCCGTCATGTTGGCTTTCAGTTCGCCGCTGGGATTCTGAATGGAGACCCTGACCTCAAAGGTTGTGACGTTATCCTTCTCGACGCCGAGCGGAGAAATCTTGGTCACCTTGCCTTCGAATTTCTTGTCTTTGAGCGACTCGACCACGATGCGCGCCGGCTGGCCAAGATACACTTTGCTGATGTCGGCCTCGTCCACCTTGCCTTTCACGTAGACTTCGCTCACGTCGCCCAGCGTCATCACCAGGGTGGCCTGCGAACCCAGCACCAGGATGGAACTTACCGCGTCGCCCACCTCCACGTCGCGCGACAGCACCAAGCCATCCATTGGGCTGACAATGGTGGAATTGCGCAAGTCCTCTTCGGCGCGCTCGAGCGCGGCCTGCGCCTGGGCAATCTGCGCCTTGGCGCGCGAGATTTCCGCGCGCGCGACGGCCACCGTGCGCTGCGCCGCCATCTGGCGGTTCAACGCGAGCTGGTAGGCCTTCTCCGCGTTCTCGATCACCGGTCGCGCGATGAGACCTTCGCTGTGAAGCTGCCTCGCGCGGTCCATATCCGCTTTCAAGTAGGGCAAGTCCGGCCCCTCGGCCTCGACGCGGTTGCGCTCGTAGGTTGCTTCTGCCGCTTCCTGCGCCGCCTGCGCCGCGAGCAATGTGGCGCGCGCCTCGCGTACCCGCGCCGACAGCTCTTCCTTGTCCAGTTCCACCAGCACCTGGCCCTGCTTCACGTGGTCGCCGTAATCGGCGAAGATTTGCTTCACCAGGCCGCTGGCCTTTGACTTGATTTCCACTTTGGCCAGCGGCTCGATTTTCCCCGTTGCCACCACAGACCGCGCCAGATGGCCGCGCTCCGCCTTTGCCAGCTTGGAGGGATCGATCTCAGTCTTGGACTTGAGTGCCAGGGCCGTCCCGGCGATGCCGGCGATCAGTACGACACCCGCAACGATGTATAGGGCCTTGCGGCGCTTGCCGCGTCCGTTCTTATGATGGTTGTTCATTCCAGTCTTCTCTCCGCACGAGGGCCTTCAAACCCCTGATACGCAGCCACGGGCCCGATAGTTCCGGCAAACCGGGCCCCGCCTTCAATGTCGGGAAAAGCGATCAATAACTAAGACGAAGGAGGGGCGTAATCGTTAGGGCCAGCTTCGCGCTATCTGCTTACATTGGCTTGATTTATCGCGCCGGGGGGACTAGAATCGCGCCACTCCAGTCCGAATCACACGGGAGGTTGTAGAGGCGGCTTACGCCATCAACTGGCGAAGTGAACTCGCCGCTACGAGAGACAGGGGGGAGCCATGGCTAAACCATCGCGAGTTCTGTCACTTGGGATACTTTTCGCGATCACTGCGGGTGGTGTCAGGGCGCAAGATGCTGACTGCCGCTCGCCCTGGGGCCCCGACGACCAGCGGGGCGCCGTCAACCGGATCACCCCGGCGAAGACGCTGGAGGCGGCGGCGCTCATCAAGCAAGGAAAGGTCTATCAGCTCGGCCGGCTCTACGAGGCGGGCATGCCGCTCTACGGCGCGCGCAGCTACTCGATGGTAATTCCCGCCATGCACGGCCCCCACGCCTCGAACCAACTCACCTGGAATGAAGAGTTCGTCGCCGCGCAGATCGGTCAGGTCGGAACGCAATTCGACGGCTTCGGGCACATCGGCATCAACGGCCGCTTCTTCAATTGCAACGAAGCGAAAGACATCGTCCGGCCGGGCGGGCTGACCAAGCTGGGCGTCGAGAACGTCGGCCCCATCTTCACGCGCGGCGTGCTGATTGATGCGGCGGGCTACAAGGGCGTGGCGCGTCTGGGAAAAGGGTACGAGATCACCGTCGCCGACATTCAAGGCGCACTCGCCAAGCAAGGCGTCTCGATTCACGAGGGTGATATCGTCTTGATTCATACCGGCTGGGGAAGTCTGTGGATGAAAGACAACGCCACCTACGTGAGCGGCGCACCGGGGATCGGCCTGGCGGCGGGCGAATGGCTGGTCCAACAGAAAGTCGTTCTGGTGGGGGCCGACACGGCGGGCATTGAGGTCGCACCGAATCCCGATCATCCGCAATCCGAGGCCATCGTCCACCAGCTGATGATTACCAGGAACGGGATTCATTTCCTGGAGAATCTCGACACCTCGGAACTGGCCCGCGATAAGGTTTACGAATTCGCGTTTATCTTTTCGCCGCTCAGACTGAAGGGCGCCTCCGGCTCGCCCGGCAACCCCGTTGCGGTGAAGTAGGGGCGGGCGCTGCAGGCGCGCGGGCCCCGCCCTTTGGCGGGCGGCGGCTCGCCGCCCCGTTCTGGCGGCGAAGCTCCGCTTCGCCACAATCCACGCGAGCAGGACTGTCGAAAAGGCAAAGCGTGAGTCAAGCTCTCGCACTCCAATCGCGTTCGCGGGTGGTGCAGCGCAAGGCCCCCTCTCCCACTCGGCGGCGCCTTCACCGAAGTGGGAGCCAAGGCAGACTCTTGATCGCCTCCCGGGTCTCATGTATATTCATTGTAGATACACAGCAGGAGGACACGATGGCCGCCACTCAGCTGGCGAAATGGGGCAACAGCCTGGCGCTGCGCATTCCCAAGAGGCTGGCGGAAGGAGCAGAGTTAAAGGAAGGCGATCCAGTGGAGGTCCGCGTCGCGTCCAGCGGCGCGCTGGTCGTCCGGCGGACGCGGCGCCGGTACAATCTCCGGCAACTGGTCTCGAGGATTAGCGCCAAAAACCGGCATGCGGAAACCGGCTGGGGGCCCGCGGTCGGCAGGGAGATCTGGTAGTGGCGGAATGGGCGCCGGACGCGGGCGATCTCGTCTGGCTCACCTTCGACCCGCAAGCGGGGCGCGAACAGGCCGGTCGGCGTCCGGCCCTCGTCCTCTCGGCCGCCGCTTACAATCGCCGCAGCGGCCTGGCCATCATGTGCCCCATCACGAGCCGACTCAAGGGTTACCCGTTCGAGGTCGAGATTCCGGAAGGGTTGGGCGTGGCCGGAGCGATCCTTGCCGATCATGTGAAGAGTCTGGACTGGCGCGCCCGACACGCCGAGCGCGCCGGCAAAGTCCCACCCTCTATCCTGAGTGAGGTCCAGGCCCGCCTCGCGCCGTTGCTAGGGTTTTAGCCTTGAGACCCCGTGGCTGGGGCAGTGCGAAGCTCTGCGGTTGATTGTTACTCAACGTAGATGCGCGGGACGCGCTTGCCAACCGAGCAGAGGACTTCGTAGGGGACGGTTCCGAGCTGCTGGGCGATTTCGAGCGCCGTGATGGAGCAGTGCTCGGAGCGGCCCATCAGGATCACTTCGTCGCCGATATCCACGCCGGGAATGTCGGTCACGTCGAGCAGCGTCAGGTCCATGCTGACGTTGCCCACGATACGCGCGCAGCGGTCGCGCACGATGGCGCGGCCGCGGTTCGAAAGGCCGCGGCTCAAGCCGTCGGCGTATCCCACCGGAACGGTCGCGATGCGCGACGTGCGTCGCGTGTGAAAGGCGGCGCCGTAGCCAAGCGGCGTCTTGCTGGGCACATCCTTGAGGTACACCACGCGCGACTTGAAGGTCATCACCGGTTCGAGTTCCTCCGCCACCCGCCCACGCCCCGGCGCCGGACCCGCGATGGGAAGCACATAACCAGTAAAAAGCGCACCGATGCGCACCAGGTTTTCCGGAAACTTCAACCCCGCCACCAGCGCCGCGCTGTTGGAGACGTGAATCCACTCGGGCTCGATTTTTGCCTTCTTCAGTTGCTTCAATCCGGCCCGGAAACGCCGACCCTGCTCCTCGTTTTGCGAGGCGATCAGGTCCTCAGCTGAGGCAAGATGCGTCAGAAACCCTGTCATGCGCAGCCCCTGGAGCTCCTTGTAGCGTTCGAGGAATGACGCCAGTCGGTCGGGCGGCAAGCCCAGGCGGCCCATGCCGGTGTCGAGCTTAAGATGAAACTCGATGGGCTTGCCCACTCGCCGCGCGCACTCGGCGTAAGTGTCGAGCCGGGCGATGGAGGAAACCGTGGGGACCAGGTTGTATTCGATCAAGTGGGCCGGATCGCTCATGTAGAGCCCGCCCAGCAGCAGGATGGGCTGCACGATGCCCGCCTCGCGCAACTCCAGCGCTTCTTCCACCGTGGCCACGCCGAACCAGTCCACGCCGCAGGCGCCCAGGCACTCGGCCACGCGCACGGCGCCGTGTCCGTAAGCGTCGGCTTTGATCACGGCCATCAACTTGCGCTTGCCGGCGAGCGCGCGCACACGCGCGTAGTTGCGCCTCAACTTCCCGAGCGAAATCTCCGCCCATGTCGGCCGCAGGAGTTTGTCCGTATGATTACCCAATCTTTCTCCCGGTTTGATTGTAACTAGAGGCCGCGAAGGATGGAAGGAGTCTGGGAGCGCGCCGCCGCGGGCGCTTGGCAGGCGGGACGCCGGCGGTCCCAGGTTAATACCCGGGCTCCTCCTCGTCGTCCGCCGAGGCGTTTTCGAAGCGCGCGTAACGCTTGATGAAGACCAGAGGGATATTCCCGGTGGGCCCGTTGCGCTGCTTGCCGATGATGATTTCGCACTTGCCCGGGGGCTCGCCCGCTTCGCCTTCCTCTGCCGTCCGCTTGTAGTAATCCGGACGGAAGATAAAGAGCACGACGTCGGCGTCCTGCTCGATGGAGCCGGATTCGCGCAGGTCGGAGAGTTGCGGCCGGTGACCGGGACGCTCTTCCGGCGCGCGGCTCAACTGCGAGAGCGCCAGCACCGGCACGTGCAGTTCCTTGGCGATGCTCTTCAGGCTGCGCGAGATGTAGCTCACTTCCTGCGTGCGGTTCTCGAAGCGCCCCGCGCCGGAGATCAGTTGCAGGTAGTCCACGATGATCAGGCCCAGGCCGCGCTCCAGCTTCATGCGGCGGGCGCGGGCGCGAATCTGCATGATGCTGAGGGCGGGCGCGTCATCAATGTAAAGAGGCGCCTCGGCCAGCCGCCCCAGCGCCTTCGTCATCTTGTTCCAGTCCTCCTTGCCGGAGAATCCGGTGCGCAGCTTGTGGCTGTCAATGCGCGCCTCGGCACAGAGCAGGCGGATGAGCAGCGATTCCTTGCTCATTTCGAGCGAGAAGATGCCAACCGGCGTGCCGTTGGTGGCCGCGTGCGAGGCAATGTTGAGCGCCAGCGCCGTTTTGCCCAGCGAGGGCCGGGCCGCCAGGATGATCAGTTCGCCGGGTTGAAGCCCGGAGGTCATCCGGTCGAGGTCCAGAAAGCCCGTCTCGACGCCGGTCACGCTCTTGCCGCGGTCGAACAGAACGTCAATCGTTCCGAAACTCGACTTCACGATGTCCTTGACGCCCATGAAGCCGGACGGCACCTTCTGCTCGGCAATCTCGAAAACCTGGCTCTGCGCCAGGTCGATGAGCGCTTCCGGCTCCTCGCTCGATTCCAGGCAGCGCGCGATGACGTTATGGGAGGCGTTGATCAGCTTGCGGACGATGGACTTCTCTTTGATAATGCGCGCGTATTCGGCGATGTTGGCGGACGTGCCGAGGGGCACGCCGTCGGTCAGCGCGGAAAGATATGCCGCGCCGCCCGTCTTCTCCAGCACGCCGTCGCGGGACAATTCCTCGGCCAGCGTCACCAGGTCAATCGTCCGGTTGCGCTCGGAGATCGCCACCATTTTCTCAAACATGATCCGGTGGCTGTCGGAGAAGAAATCCTCCTTGCTGAGGCTTTCCAGCGCGACGTTGAGCGCGCTGTTATCGAGCAGCACCGAGCCCAGCAGCGCGCGCTCGGCTTCTAGGTTTTGCGGTAATCCGCGGTCAATGGAAGTGGCACCCGGCATGAACATCAACTCTGTATTATCACTCGAAATCGCGACAAGCGAAAGTACGGCGAAGGTGTGCAAAACTCTGAGGAAAATCCGGCTTTGCTGTGGAAGAAAGGAACTGTTCTGTGGAAATCCTCCGCGGCTTTCCGGCGGGAACCTTGCCCGCCGGAAAGCGCATCGGAGATCCTATTCGGCGGGCGCGGGGGAAGCTGGTGGTTGCTCCTTCGGCGATTCCTTGGAAGCTTCCGCGGCGGCCGGTGCTTCGGCTTCGCCCTCGACCTTCACCTTGAAGTGAGCGATCACTTCGCGATGCAGCTTGACCGGGATGCTGTATTCGCCCAGCAGCTTGATGGGTTGGTCGAGTTGAATCTTGCGGCGGTCGATCTTGAAGCCCTGAGCGTGGAGCGCGTCGGCCAGATCCATGGCGGTCACAGAGCCGAAAAGCTGTCCCTGCTCGCCAGCCTTCCGCCTGAAGGTGAGTGACACGGCCTCGACCAGCACCGCCAACTCCTGCGCCTCGGCCTTTTCCTTGGCCGTCTGTTTCAGGAAGCGCACGCGCTGCTGCTCGGCCCACTTGCGGTTCTGGACCGTGGCTTCCACCGCGATCTTTTGCGGCAGCAGATAATTGCGGCCGTAACCGTTGGCCACGGTCACGATCTGGCCCCGATGGCCCAGCTTATCGACATCGTGCAGAAGAATCACATCCATGGGAAAAACTCCTCAAAGAAATCCTGGTTCGCCCGCCGGAGCGCAGGGCCTGCTTTCCGGCCCTGCGGCCCTTCTAAGGCCGCGAAACTGCCGCAAGGCTTGGACTGCGAGCCTTGCGGCTACAAACCCACTACACCGCCGCGGCGAACGGCAGCAGCGCGATGTTGCGCGCGCGCTTGATGGCCGTGGTCAGTTCGTGCTGGTGCGGCGAGCAGGTTCCGGTCAGGCGGCGCGGCAGAATTTTGCCCCGCTCGGAGACAAACTGGCTGATCAGGCGGACGTCCTTGTAATCCACCAGGTCAATCTTCTCCGTGCAGAACTTGCAGACCTTGCGCCGGCGGAAGTATTGTTTCTTGCCGCCGCCCGCGCCGCCGCTGCCGTCTTTGCGCGGCGGGCGCTCGCCGGCGGGAAGTGCCGATCGTTGTTCGCTCATGTTCTAGTCGCTCCTTTTTCCTATCCGACGGCGGGCTCGGGGGCGGGCGAGGCCGCCGGAGCCGGCGCGGGCTTGCGCGGCCGGCGAGCCTCCCGCTTGGCGCGCAGTTCTTTCAGCTTGGCCAGGCGGTCCAAGTCCTCGTCCACGCGGATGCTCAGGAATTTGATCACCGCGTCGGACACTTTCAGTCGCCGCTCAAATTCCTTCACGGTGTCGCCCGTCCCATTCACCAGGAAGAGCACGTAGATGCCCTCGCGCTGGCGCGCAACGCGGTAGGCGAGGCGGCGGCGGCCCATCTTTTCCACCTTCTCGACGGTCCCGCCGGCGCCCGTCACCACGCCTTCCATCTGCGTGATGAGCTTGGCGACGTCCTCATCCGTGACATCCGGTCGGACTATAAAAATGATCTCGTATTTGCGCATAACCTCACTCCCCGGGCGGTGGCACGCGCTGGTTAAAGCGGTTCATCGCCGCGGGAATCCCTTCCTTCAAAATCACCCGGACGGCCTCACAAGCCCGGTCGAGCATTTCCGTGACAACCTTTAATTCCGATCTGCGAAACGGCCCCAGCACGTAAGAACTCAGGTCGTGGTGTTCGCGATCGGGCTTGGCGCCCAGGCGAATCCGGCCGAAATCATCCGCCTGGAGCGACCCGATAATCGACTTCAATCCGTTGTGCGTGCCGGCGCTGCCGCGCGGCCGGATACGCAGCATCCCCAGTGGAAGCGCCACATCATCCACCATCACCAGCAGGTCGGGCACCGTCAGTCCGTATCCCTCGAGCAGCCCGGCCACCGCCATGCCGCTCAGATTCATGTAGGTCTGCGGCTTGGCCAGGATGACCGCTTCGCCTTCCAATTCGGTGGCGGCGGTCAGCGCCTGCCGTTCCCGCCTGCCGATTTCGACGCCGCAATCTTCCGCCAGCCTGTCCACCGCCATGAAGCCCAGGTTATGCGGCGTCAGATGGTAGCGATACCCGGGATTGCCCAGACCGACGATCAGTTTCACGCCGCCCTTTGGATGGCGGCAGCCTGCCTGACTGCAGGCAGCTTGCTGCCGCTTTTCAAAAGTCTGCGGGCCAACGGCCGCCTTGCTGCTGAATGCATTTGCGCTGCAAGCGGCGCCAAGGCGCCGCATGCCAGGGCGCTGCGCTCGGCTACTTCTCCTTCTTTTCCTTCTTGCCGCCTTCTTCCTCTTCGCCTTCCTCGGTCTCCGCCTTGCCCTTCTTGATCACTTCGGGCTCGGCGGGCGCGGCTTCGGCCACGGCTTCGGCGGGCTTCTCCGCTTCGGCCTTCAGCGCAATTACGTGGGCCACGGCGCGATTCGCTTCCGTCAGGTACTTGATCTTGTCGCTCGCCGGCAGGTCCGCGACGCGCAGCGTCTTCCCCAGCGTCAGCTCGGTGACGTCCACCACGATGTGGTCCGGAATATCATCCGGCAGGCACTCGATTTCAACTTCGCGCAGCAGGAATTCGAAGATGCCGCCCTGCGTCTTGACACCCTTGGCTTCGCCGACGACTTGGATCGGCACCTTGACCCTGAGCTTGGCATCCAGCGCGATGCGCACCATATCCACGTGCAGCAGGCGGCCGGCCAGCGGCTCAACCTGCCACTCGCGCAGCATGACGCGCGCTGGCGCTCTGCCCTTGATCTGCAGCGTGAAGATGGCGTTGTGGCCGGCTTCGGAATGCAGGATGTCCGCCACCCGGCGCGGGTCCACGGTCACCGAGATGGCGGGACCGCCGCCACCGTACACCACGCCCGGAATGCGTCCCGCGGCGCGCGCGCGCCGGGAGGCGTTCTTCCCGAACTCTTCTCTCAGTTCGGCTTCGATTACCATTGCTTCTGCCATAATCCTCTCGACTCCTTCAAACTTGCGGCCGCGCCGTCCGGCTCCGCGCTGTGCCGCCTCGCCGGGGCGTCTCGGCGTCAGATGAACAGCCGGCTCACGGAGGTCTCATCGTGAATGGACCGGATGGCGGCTGCCAGCAGTCCCGCCACGCTCAGCACCTTAATCTTCTTGTTCCGTTTCCCCGCTTCTGACAGGGGAATCGAATTGGTGGTCACCACCTGTTCCAGTCGCGAGTTGCGGATCTTCTCTACCGCATCCGAAGCGAAGACGCCATGTGTGCAGCAGGCATACACCTTGCAAGCCCCTTTATCCAGCAACGCGCCGGCCGCTTTCACCAGGGTTCCGCCGGTGTCAATCATGTCGTCAATAATCAGGCAATTCTTTCCCACGACGTCGCCGATGACATTAAACATCTCGACCACGTTCGCGTCTTCGCGGCGCTTGTCGATGATGGCCAAAGGGGCCTTGAGCTTCTTGGCAAAGGAACGGGCCCGCTCCACGCCCCCCGGATCGGGCGACACCACCACCAGGTTCTTCAGCCGCAGGCGCCTGAAATACTCCACCGTCACCGGCGTGGCGTAGAGGTGGTCCACCGGAATATTGAAATAGCCCTGAATCTGCCCTGCGTGCAGGTCGAGCGCCAGCACGCGATTGGCGCCCGCCGTGGTGATCAGGTCCGCGACCAGCTTCGAAGAAATGGGAACGCGCGGGCGATCCTTTCGGTCCTGCCGGGCGTAGCCGTAATAAGGCATCACCGCCGTGATGCGGTGCGCGGAGGCGCGCCGGAAAGCATCAATCAGAATGAGCAGCTCCATGATGCTGGTGTTCACCGGCTGGCAGGTGGGCTGGATCAGGAAGACATCCGCGCCCCGGACGTTTTCGAGGATTTGCAGCCGAACCTCGCCGTCGGGGAAGGTTCCGACGAACGCCTTGCCAAGGGGCACGCCCAGGTTGGCGCAGATTTCCTTGGCCAGCGCAGGATGCGCATTGCCCGTGAAGACCTTCAGCGTATGCCGATTCCGATCCTTCATCCCCGTTTCCTCGGTACGGAAATCTCAGCCCCTCCAAGATCTGGCTGGGAGGCCTGGATTCGAACCAGGGTTCCATGCTCCAAAGGCATGTGTCCTACCACTGGACGACCTCCCAGAAGTACCGTGACGAGTGACCAGCAGGACACGACCCATCGGCATTCCCGCTCGTCACGTGTCACGTGTCACTGCTCTCACATACTCAGCGCGGGAAATCGTGCGCGTCCGAAACGTCTTCCAGTTTCGAGGAGCTAGACTTTCAGCGCGGGCAAGCTTCCGGGCGGAATCGAAGAGGCCGAAAACGGCAGACCCGCTTCCCGTTAGGGAGGCGGTTTCGGCTCCGGCCCGGATGAGCTGGCGTTTCCAGCGTGCCAGTTCTGGCCACTTCGCGAAAACGACTTGCTCGAAGTCGTTTTCGGCCGGTCCCCAATCGAGCAAGGGGAAATGTGACCACTCACCGAAAATACTTATTGTAGAGGTTGGGGAGGGTTCTGTCAATTCCCGGAGCGCGCCTCCCGCTTCCTGGTAAGCCCATGGCGTCGAAACGCTGAACCCCGGGAAGGCAATCAGGCAATAACGTCGCGGCAGGTCGGAGAGCGGGTAAATCTCCTCGCCGCGCCCTATGCCCAGCGCCCGACCGCCCCACAGGAAGAACGGCACATCGGAACCCAGCCGGGCTGCGAGATTCATGCGGCGGGCGATGCTGAGCCGATCGCCGGTCAGGCGCTCCAACCCGGCGAGCGTGGCGGCGGCATCGGCGCTAGCCCCGCCCATGCCGGATCCTGGCGGAATGCGCTTGTGCAGAAGGATGCGAATCTCGTTTCGGAATCCCCGCTCGGCACGCCATAATTCCGCGGCGCGAAAAGCCAGGTTGCCTTCCCCTTTCGGCACGCCGGGATGATCGCATTCGAACGCGGTATCGCCCCGGCGCCGCGTAATCGAGATTGCCAGCGAATCATACAAACCCACGGCCTGATAAATGGTCCGAATCTCGTGGTAGCCGTCCGGGCGGCGCGCCACAATCTTCAGGCCGAGATTGATTTTGGCGAAGGCCCGCAGCTTGAGGGTTGGGAACAAGGGGAATTCCTGGCGAGGCGATGCCCCGCGGGGCGCGGGCCGCTGGCCTGCGCGAGCAAGCTCCCGGGACAAGCGGGGACAAACCCGCGCTGCCGTGCGGCGCATCAACCCGCGCTTCAGCCCGCCGCTACTGGGCGTGCTTGCTTTTCAGCTCTTCCAGTTTCTTCTTCAGCTTTGCGGCCTGCTCGGCATCAAACTCGCTGGAGACCGCCGTGGGCCAGTCCTCCAGCGCCTTTTCCCACGCCGCCTCGGCCTCGCGGTAGCGCCCCAGTTCCAGATAGACGTAGCCGAGATGTTCCTGGATCGTGGGGTCTCCGGTAATCAGCTTGGCCGCCTTTTCCAGATGCGGCGCGGCAAGTTCAAACTTATTCATCTTGTAGTAAGCCCAGCCCAGGCTGTCGAGATACGCGCCGTTGCTCGGCTCGATTTCCAGAGCCTTCTGGATCAGACTCACCGACTCTTCCAGGCGCACGCCTCGGTCCGCCAGCATGTAGCCGAGGTAGTTGCAAGCGGCAGCGTTGAGGGGATTGGCCTTCAGGACTTCCTGGAAGTGCTGCTCCGCCTCATCGTACTTCTTCTGCCGCTCGTAGATCGAGCCCAGCACAAAATGAGGGTATTCCCGTTCCGTGGCGTTCTTGCTCAACTCCATGGACTTGAGCGCCGCAGCTTCAGCGTCGCTGTAGCGCTTCCCCTGGGAATAGACCTGCGCGATGGTGAGGTAGACTTCGCGATCGGAGGGTCCGCCGCTCAGCAAGGTCTTCAGGTCAGCCACGGCCTCATCCACCCTGCCCTGCTCGCCCAACAGCGTGGCGTGCACGGTGCGCAGCGTCCGGTCCTTGGGATACTTCTCGAGAGCGGCGGCGGCCGCTTCCAGGGCCCTCTGGGGTTGCCGGCTGAGGCGCAGCGTTTCCACCACCAGGGCTTCGGCGCGCGGCGCCTGGTCGCCGCCCAGCGCGCCGGCCTGGCGGAAGGATTCGATCGCCTTGTCGTACTTTTCCTGGCTGCGATAGATCAGTCCCAGCCGCTCGAGGAAAATAGCGCGGTTGCTGGCTTCGCTCACGGTGTACTGTCCGTTGGGCTTCTCCGTCTGCTTCACCAGGTCCAGAAGGATTTCAATCGCCTTGTCTTCGTTGCCGGCAGCGTCCTCCAGCATCACCTGCTGGAAAGGCACCTCCAGGCTGTCCTGCATCAGGACTCGGGCGCGCTCCAGCTCCTTGCGCGCGGCGTCGAACTTCCCCTCCTGCCGGAGGATCTGGCCCAGCCGCAGGTGCGCCATGCCGTCCTCGGGCTGCAGGCGGATGATCTTTTCGAGCTCCGTGCGGGCCGCGGCGTACCGTCCGGCGGAGGCCAGCGCGTCGGCGTAGGCGCGGCGCACGTCGGCATTTTCGGGGCTGGCCGCCAGCGACTTTTCGTAAAGTTCAATGGCGCCGTCGAAGTCCTGCTCCTGCTGCAGCGCGAAGGCCAGCATTCCCAGATGCCGCGCGTCCATCTCTTCAACCGGAATCTTCTTCAGCAGCAGCACCACCTGGTCAAAATCGCCATGGTCGAAATAGAGCTGGGCCAGCCCATCCAGGGCCTGCCGGGAATCCGGCGAGGCGTTGAGGATCTTCTTGTAGACCTCCTCGGCCTTGTCGTTCTGATTGTTCATCCGATAGAGCCGGCCCAGGACCAACAGATTGTCGGGATCCTTCGACTCCAGGCGGCTGAGGGCTTCAAAATGAACAATGGCCTTGCCCAGGCTTTCTCGGGTGGACTGTTCCGGCTGCGATTGAGCAAGAGTGCGCCAGTAGATATGCGCCAGCAGGCGGTGCGCGTCAATCTGATCGGGATTGATAGCCAGCACGGCCTCGCAGTCGCGCACGGCCTCGGCGATCCGGCCCATGCGGAAATAGAGCTCGGCCAGCTCGACCCGCAGGAAAAGCGAATCGGGATCGGCCGCCATCGCCTTCCGGAATTCCTCGATGGCCCGGTCCAGATACTCGCCGCGATTGTTGATTCCCGCCAGCTCCTGATAGCGGCGCGCCAGCATGTAGTGGTAGTAGGCGCTGGCGTGGTCCGATGCCTCGGCGGCAGGCGCGGACTTCTCCGCCGCCGGCGCGCCCTGCGGCGCGCCCCACGCCCCGCCTGCGAATAGTACGAGGCTCAAGGCCGCCCCGCGAATTCCTGCCATTTTTTTCATTCTCAATCTGCGCCCTCGCTGAACCGCAGTATCGCACACGGGGAAAGG
>CAZHKT010000075.1:0-17536 GCA_964533045.1 uncultured Acidobacteriota bacterium
CAGGCGGACCAGGACCACCCTCTCCCCGCGGGCGGCCCAGGCCTCGGCGTCGTCCGCGGTGAAGACCACCCGACCCACCGCCGCCCCCGGCGAGGCCGCCAGGCCCCGCGCCACGCGCTGCAACTTGGCCTTGGGATCGATCATGGGGTGCAGGAGTTGCTCGAGTTGCCGCGGGTCCACGCGCAGCAGGGCCAACCGCCGGTCAATGAGCCCCTCGCGCGCCATGTCCACGGCGATCTTCACCGCCGCCGTGCCGGTCCGCTTCCCGGTGCGGGTCTGGAGGATGTAGAGGCGGCGATCCTGGATCGTGAACTCGATGTCCTGCATGTCCCGGAAGTGCTTTTCCAGGCGCGCGGCGATCCGGGTGAACTCCCGGTGGGCCTCCGGCATCAGGCGCTGCAGGCGGTCCAGAGGCTCCGGAGTCCGGATCCCCGCCACCACGTCCTCGCCCTGGGCGTTCACGAGGAACTCCCCGTAGAGCCGCCTCGTCCCGGTCGCCGGGTCGCGGGTGAAGGCCACGCCGCTGGCGGAGGTCTCCCCCAGGTTCCCGAACACCATGGCCTGCACGTTGACGGCGGTTCCCAGGTCGTCGGAGATCTTGTTCATGCGGCGGTAGGTCTGGGCGCGCGGGTTGTACCAGGAGCGGAAAACGGCCTCGATGGCCATTTCAAGTTGTACTTTAGGATCCTGGGGAAAGTCTTTCCCCGCTTCCTTGCGGACGACCTTCTTGTAGTCCGCGATGATCTGGGTCAGGTCTTCGGGGGTCAGGTCGGTATCGAGCTTAATCTTCCGCTTTTTCTTCTGGCCATCGAAGACGTGCTCGAATTTCTCCTTGGGGATTTCCATCACCACATTGCCGAACATCTGAATGAAGCGCCGGTAGCTGTCGAGGGCGAAGCGGGGGTTCTGAGTCTTAGCGGCCAGGGCCTGCGCGACCTCGTCATTCATGCCCAGGTTGAGGATGGTATCCATCATGCCTGGCATGGAGAATTTAGCGCCGGAGCGGACCGAAACCAGCAGCGGGTTCTTCGGATCGCCCAGCCGCTGGCCGAGGAGGTCCTCCAGCTTCTGGAGCGCCTCGAAGGCCTGTTTTTTAACGGCCTCGGGAGTCTTGTTGCCGGCCTGGAAGTAGAGCCGGCAGGCGGAAGTCACCACCGTGAAACCGGGAGGCACGGGAAGGCCGGCGTTGGTCATCTCAGCCAAGCCCGCGCCTTTGCCGCCCAGAAGATCCTTCATGTCGCCGTGGCCGTCTGCCTTGCCACCGCCGAAGAAGTAAACGTATTTGTCCATAGAGCCTGCTCCTTTATGCTTTAGCGGTCAGCATGCAGCCTTGAACTGTCAGCCAACCGGGAATTAGAAACTCGTGTCCGGGACCAGGGGCCCGGCTCGCCACTCGCTCCGGTTCTTATGTCGACGCGCCGACATTCTCGGCGCCGCCCGCCAATTCCGCAAAATGCGCGATGCGGGAAAACAGGTCATCCAGCCGCGCCAGCAAGCGCAGCCGGTTCTGGCGCAGGGCGCGGTCTTCGGCCATCACCAGCACCTGGTCGAAGAAGCGATCCACCGCCGGACGCAGGTCGGCAATGGCTTCGAGCGCCTTTTCGTACTCGCCCGCCTCGCTCAGCTTCCCGGCCCGGTCACTCACCGCCACGTAGGCCTCGAACAACTGCTCCTCCGGACCTGCTTCAAACAGGTCTGGATCGATGCTGCCCGGCTGCCAGTCCTCGGCCGATGCCGACTTCGCCAGAATATTCTTAATCCGCTTGGCCGCCACCGAAAGCGCCGCGGAATTTTCGCTCCGCCGGATCTTTTCGAGCGCCTCGGCGCGCCGCGTCACATCGGCAAAATTCTCCCACCCCGCCGCCACCACCGCCCGCACCGTGTCGTAGCGCAGGTTGCGCCCCGCCTCAAGGTAGTACTTCAAGCGCTCCTCGAAAAACGCCACCAGCGACCCGAAAACTTCGTGCTGTGGCCGGGACCACGTCACGTTGGTGCTGGTCACGGCGTTCTCGATCAGGGCCTTCAAGGACAGTGGCAGCGCATGTTCAACCAACACTTTAACAATGCCATTCCCCTGCCGGCGCAGCGCGAAGGGGTCGCTCGAGCCGGTCGGCTCCTTGCCGGCGGCGAAGCCGCCCACCACGCTGTCGAGCTTATCCGCCAGTGACACCACGGCGCCGATGCGAGTGCGAGGCGAGCGGTCCTCGGGGCCCTCCGGTTTGTAGTGGTCGTAGATCGCCTCGGCCACCTCCTTCGGCTCGCCCTGCGCCGCGGCGTAGAGCCCGCCCACGATGCCCTGCAGTTCGGTGAACTCCTGCACCATTTGGGTGGTGAGGTCGCACTTGCACAGCTCGAGCGCCCGCAGGACGTTCTGGGTGTCCGCCGGGGTGAAGATCTGCGCGTTCTCGAGTTCGGCGCAGATCTCATGGGCAATGGCCTTCATGCGCGCCACCTTGTCGGCGTAGCTGCCCAGCTCCGCCTGGTAGGTGACTCGCGCCAGGCGCTCGCGACGGTCGGCCAGCGTCTCGCGCTGGTCGGAATCCCAGAAAAACTCCGCATCGGCGAAGCGCGCCGTCAGCACCCGCTCGTGCCCTTCCCGGATGATCCCCTTGCGATCTCCGCCCACATTGAGGAAAGTGATGAAGTGCGGCAGCAGCTTCCCCTGCCGATCTTCAACGGCGAAGTACTTCTGGTGGTCCCGCATCACGGTGACCAGGATCTCGCGCGGCAAATGGAGGAAGCGGGGATCGAAATTTCCCAGCAGCGCCGCCGGATACTCCGTGGAATTCACCACCCAGTCCACCAGCCAGGGGTCGTCCACAGCGCGGGCGTGCCGGCCTTTCAGGACGACTTTCAGCCCGTCCACCACCTCGCCATGCCGCCGGGCGGAATCTACATGAACGCCCGCCGCCGCCAATTTGTTCAAGTAATCCATGAAGCCCGAAACTCGCACCTTCCCCTTGCCCAGAACGCGATGGCCCCAGGTGAGGGAGTCGGAGCGAACCCCGGCGATCTCAAAAGGAATGACCCTGGCATCTCTTCCTTCGCCCAGGAGTGCGAGCAACCAGCGGATGGGCCGGACAAATCGCGGACCCGACTTCGCCACCCAGTACATGCTCTTGGGGAAGGTCAGACCCGTAATGGTCTCAGCCAGGATGCGAGAGAGCAATTTCGGTGCGGCCAGCCCCTTCACCGTCCTGCGCACCGCGAGATACTCGCCCTTGGGTGTGGTTACGCGGCCCAGGCTTTCGACGGGGACGGAATTCTTGGCGGCAAAGCTCTCGGCCGCCTTGGTGGGCTTTCCGGCCTTGTCAAAGGCCACGCGTACCGGAGGTCCGACGACTTCATCCACCTGGTCGCTCTGCTTCAGCAGCACGCTGGGGAACCAGACGGTCAGCCGCCGCGGCGTCGAAAAACGGAGCGCCGGCGAGGCACCTTCCGGCATCAAGCGCGCTGCGGCCAGCGCGTCGCTCAGGTTGCGCCACAAATCCTCGCGCGCTCCCACCAGGAAACGCGCCGGAATCTCTTCGCAGCCAACTTCGACCAGCAAGGGCTGGGTTCTGGGAGGTTTGGGGTTCATGCCGGCTCCACCTCCACCAGGAGCGGTTCCACCTGCGGACTCTTGCGATCCAGGAAGATGCGCGCCACCTCGCAGGCCAGCTTTCGGACCCGGCCGATCAGCGCCACGCGCTCCGTGACGCTGATGGCGCCGCGGGCGTCGAGGATATTGAACAGGTGCGAGCACTTCAAGCAAAGGTCGTAGGCCTTGCGCAGCGGGAAGCGCGCCGCGGCCGAGGAATCATAAGCGGCCAGCAAGCGCGCCGATTCGCCCTCGTAGAGATCAAACAGCGCGCGGCAGGTCCGGGCGTCGGCGGCTTCGAAATCGTACACCGAAAGTTCGCGTTCTTCTTCCTGGCGCATCTGGCCGTAGCTAACCGTGTCGTTCCAGCGCACCTGATAGACATTATCCAGCCCCTGAAGAAACGCGGCGATGCGCTCCAGACCGTAAGTCAGCTCCACGCTGATGGGTTCCAGGTCGAATCCCCCGCATTGCTGGAAATAGGTGAACTGGGTGATTTCCAGTCCGTCCAGCAACACCTGCCAGCCGATGCCCCAGGCGCCGAGCGTCGGGGCTTCCCAGTTGTCTTCTTCAAAACGGATGTCGTGATGGCGCAGGTCGATGCCGAGTTCCTTCAGGCTGGCCAGGTAGAGGTCCTGGACGCCGGCCGGAGGCGGCTTGAGGATCACCTGCATCTGAGTGTGCTTGATCAGGCGATTGGGATTCTCTCCATACCGGCCGTCGGCGGGTCGCCGGGAAGGCTGGACGTAGGCCACCTTAAAGGGCTCCGCCCCCAGCACACGCAGGAAGGTGTCGGGCGTCATGGTTCCCGCCCCCACCTCCACATCATAGGGCAGAGCGATCACGCAGCCCTGCCGCGCCCAGAACTGGCTCAGGCGCATGAGCATCTCTTGGAATGACAAGCCTTTGCCCAGCGACTTGCTCTTCAAGTGTTTCGTTAAGTGTTTCATCCTTATCTGGTACCGTGGACGGCGGTAGAGGACCGCCGGCCGAATTCATGGACTTCGCAACCCAGAACCAATGGCCGACCTAGTCCCCGTCCGCCAGCAAATCCCGCGTCACCAAACCTCGCTCCAGGTGCGTCAGGATCAGTTCTTCCATAAACCGCCGGACGCCCTTCAATTCGGGGGTTGCCTTCCCCGCGGCGATCCAATGGTCGAGCGTCCCGTGGCAGCCTTCGACGGCAACCCGAATCGCGGTAACCGGAACCGAAAAAGCGTCGGCCGGGGCAAGACACGCGCCACAAAACAAACCCTGGGCGCCGGCCACATAGTACCCCTGCCCGCTCAGCACCGTGCCGCAGCCGGCGCAGGTCGAGAAGTCAGGTAAGAAGCCTCCCAACCTCAGGAGCCAGTAGTTCAGGTAAACCAGCGGACGGTTTACTTCCCCCGTGCGCTTTATGGCCCGCAACACCGCCAGCAACAAACGAAAGGCGCGGTCGTTGGCCTCCCGCTCGGGCAGGAATTTCTCCGCCACCTCGGCCACGTACTGGGCGGCGATCTGCAGCCGGTAGTCCTTCTGCATGTTGAAAAAGGACTCGGCCAGTTCGGCGGAGTTGATCCGCAGCAAATCGCGGTTCTCGCGCTCGAAGATCCAGAGGCGGACGTAACTCAGCGGCTCGAGCGTCCCACCGTAGCGGCTCTTGGGCCGCTGCGCCCCCGCCGCCACTGCCCTCAGGCGTCCAAATTGCCGCGTCAAAAGTGAGACGATCTTATCGGCTTCGCCCAGGCGATAGGTCCTGAGGACGAGCGCTTCGGTTTCGCGAAGGGGCATTTCGAGTGCTTTGTCGACACGCCGACAAAGCCAAGAATTTAACATACTCAGCGCACTTCGTGAAGGGAAAACTGGCCGCGCGATGCCGCGGTAAAAACCTTGCACCCGCCGCTTCGCACGCCCTGCGACCGACGCGCAGAGGGTCGCCAGGAATTTTCAAATTCTGTGGATATCAACTTATGTCAAGTTGTGGCGGCCATCCCAAACTATTATCAGACATGCCTGTGGAAAACGCCAGGCTCCTCCCCGCCCCGCGCTCTTCCCATTTCCCAACAGTCCCCGCCGTCGATTGCGCGGCGACGGACGGCGCGCGCAGACGACGAGTGCTGTCACGCACCGCGCCGGTTCCCGCCGCTGCTCCCCTGCCCTGCTACAATTCGGTTGCCCTGATTCGCCCAAGGGGAGTAGATTGCTTGCGCCCGAAACGGGGCGGGAGAGCGCCATGCCCATCGATGTCGTCGGGCTGGGACTGAATGCTACCGACATTGTCTTGACAGTCCGCGAAGTGCCGCCGCTGGGCGGGAAGGAGTGGATTGTCGCCGAAGACCGCCAGGCAGGCGGGCAGGTGGCCACCGCCATCGTCGCCTGCCAGAGGCTGGGACTTCGTACCCGTTACATCGGCAAGGTGGGGGACGACGAGGGCGGACGGCTTCAACTCGCCAGCCTGCGGGCCGAGGGCGTGGACGTCCGCTACGTCCGCAGGGTGCGCCATACCCCCAACCAGGTCGGCTACATCATCGTTGACCAGAAGACGGGCGAGCGGACTGTCTACTGGCACCGGCACGAGCGTTTGAGGGTCCAACCCCGCGAGATCGGTCCTGCCGCGATTGGCCACGCTCGCGCCCTTCACCTCGACGGATGCGACGTGGATGCCGCCCTGAAAGCCGCTCAAATCGCGCGCAAAGCTGGCATCCCGGTCACTGCCGACATGGACACCGTCTACCCCCGCGTCGAGCGACTGCTCCCCCTGATCGATTACCTGGTTGCCTCCTCCAACTTCCTACCCGCCTTCACCGGAGACGAGGACCCCTGCCGGGTGCTGGAGCAGGTGGCGCGAGAGTACCGAATGACCGCCGCCGGTATGACGCTGGGGCGGGAAGGCGCCCTGGTCTATGCTCAAGGCCGGTTCCACTACTCGCCCGGGTTTGTGGTCGAGACCGTAGACACAACGGGGGCGGGAGACGTCTTCCACGGCGGCTTCATCTATGCCCTGCTGAAGGACTGGCCGATGCCGCGCGTCCTGGATTTCGCCAATGCCCTGGCGGCCCTGAACTGCACCCGCCTGGGCGCCCGCGGCGGGATCGCCTCGGCCGCTTCCGCGCTGCGTCTGATGAGGCGCGGGGCGCGCCATGCCCGGCGAGATTTGGCCATTTATGGATAGATACTGGTTCGATGGCCTGCATCTATTATTAAATCAGCCATAAATCAGGTACATACTAATTCATAGTTATATGTTAGTGCGATAACCTATTCATTATTACGCTATAACAATATGTCCTCTTGAGGCCCCCCCTCCCTCCGGGGGCCCGGCGGACTGCGCGCACGGCAGGGCCGAGAAGCCGCCAGCGCCTTGCCAGCATTTGACGTACATCCAATTTACGCGCGTCAGAATGCCCTCGAGGGTGGGGCGACAGAAATAGGTAGGGGCGATCCTCGTGGCCGCCCCAGGGCGAGCGCAAGGCCCGCGCGCCGCCTGCACAGTTTTCGAGGGTTCTGAGACGCCCTACCTGCGCGCCAATTGCATTCCACGGCTTGTTTACTCTATTGAAAATGCCTTTGTTCAAATCCCTTGCCAAGGACTCGCCTCCCGTGCATAATTGCCTCTTCCCATACTTCAGACTGGAGGCAGGACAACCATGAAGCAAGCAATGCGCCGGACGGGCGCGGGTGTGACCGCGACGGTCCTGGCACTGGTAATGGCGTGCGCCGCCCACGCGGCGAATACACTGTGGACCTATAAATCCCCCGTCGACATTAAGTGGCACAAGCTGACGGATTTGAGCACCCTGCTCGTTGGAACGGACATCGGCATTATGGCGCTCGATCCTGAGAAAGGGACGACCATCTGGGAGCGCACCGATCTGAAGAAGGTCGCCGAGTTCCAGGTGGAAGAGATTAAGGCGACGCCGGTCCTTCTGGTGGGCGTCAACGAGGGCGGCTTTTCCAACAAGACCAAGCTCGTCGGGCTCGATATCACCAGCGGCGAAACGCTCTGGGAAACAGAAAAGGTGAAGGGCGCCACGGTCGGCGTTCTCCCCGTCTATCCCAAGAGCCTGGTGGTGGTGTTCACCTCCAAGAATGCGGGGGCCAGCAAGGATGAACCCGACATGATCGCCCTGGACATGCTGACGGGCGAAATCAAGTGGCAGACCGAGTTTCCCGACAACGTGGACCTTCAACTAGCCGACGCCTCGGGCAAGTTCTTCCCGAAGTACGACCTGAGCGGGTACGAGGATCCGGTCTATGAGGGCGACCTGGCGTTCTTCACCTACCGGGGACTGCATTGCTTTGACCTGAACACGGGCAAGCTGGTTTATGGCGTCCCTTATGACGTTACGGAGAAGACCTACAAGAAGGCCAACGCCCGGGCCATCATCGACGGCGACGTCATTTATACGTCTGCCAAGGGCGTGATTCGCGCCCACGACAAGGCAACCGGTGCGGTCAAGTGGGTCTCCAAGGATTTTGGTGGCGGCGTGGCGCAGATGGCCATCCGCGGCAACATCATCTACTGCCGCATGGGCGGACAGTTCTATGAGTACAAGGATCGTGAATGGAAGCTGGCCAAGCCCCTCGGCATCGTTGCCGTGGACAAGATTACGGGCAATGTCCTGTGGAAATACGACAAAGCGAAGGACGGCATTACCAACATCGCTCTCCTGCCGAACCAAGATGTGGTTCTCTTGGCTGACTCCAAGAGCATGATCGGTCTCGACGCGGCGGGCAACGAAGCCTTCCGCGTGCCGCTCGAGTTCAAACACAAGTTCGGGGCAGGCGCCAAAGCCGCCAAGGCGGGGATGAAGTTCATGCGGGGCGGCGCCCTGGCCTTTGCCAAAAAGGACACGTCGGACCTCGATCTGCCCGTGGTGATCGACATGCGCGAGAACGGCACGGCGGTGGTGCGCGGGGCGCAGCACGCGCTGGCCTTTAATCCGGAAACGAAGGAAATTGCCTGGTCCACCAACTTCCCCGCCCCGAGCGTTTCGGGGTGGAAACTGGCGGTGATGGCGGGCCTCACCGCGTTGCAGTACGGATACCACTACAGCCGGGCTTCGCACTCCCGGCTCGGCACCTGGGAGAACACGCAGGCCAACGATGCCAAGGGCCGGGCGATGGCCAGCTATGAAAAGCTATTCAGCAAGCGCTACACGGCAACCAAGGCGAGCGGTGGCTATGCCTATGTCCTGACCGAAATCGAAGAGGGCAAGGACAACAAGGGCGGCGGACTGGTCGGACTGAACCTGAACACCGGCGAGGTCGAGCACCAGGTGCTCCTCAAGATGAAGGAGCCGGACTACGAAGTGGACGATCTGGAAGGCCGTATCTTCAACATCAAAGACAAGAAGGAAATCACGGCCTACTCGATCAAGTAGATTTTGTGATGCGAGCGAGGAAGCGGCCCACGCCGCTTCCTCGCTCGCGCTTTCTCAGGGCCTGCGCAGCTTTCCCCGCCCCGGTTCACGACATCACCCGTCCCGCCGAACGCCGCCATCAACCCGGCACGTTCGTGCCATTGCGCGCCCAGCGTTTTGCGCGGAAAATAGCTCTTCTCCCAGGAGGGCTTATGCAACATTTCGACGCGGAAGTGGGCAGCCTGGAACTCTCTGCGCACTGGCTGAGGCAGTTGCGCGCCTGTCTCGAAATGATGAAGGAAGAAGTGCGCCTCCGTCCCCAGGAGGCGGGGCAGCTCTTTCAGCCTGCTATGGTTCTGTCGGAAGAACTGGCGGCAACACAGGCCGCCCTCGAAGCCCTAACCATGGAGATCCAGAGGCCCGCCGAGGAGCCCACCCTCTTCAGCCCGGCCGCAAGTCCCCGTGCTTAATCACGGCGGGCCAGTTCGGCGCGGCTCGCCACGAACAATTTCTCCAACAGCGTTTCCACCGTCCCCTGCGCCTCGAGCAATCGTTGCAGGAGTTGCCCGCAGGGCCGAATAAATTCCTCCGCCGCTTCGGGGTTGCCGCGGACACTGGCTTCGATCTCCTCGGCCACCTGTTTAAGCTGACCGACATTCGCCAGAGCCAAGCGAATTTGTGTCAATTCCTGATGCCAGTCGCTCATCGCATCCTCCACTGGGCCCATCCTACGGCCTTACCGAAACAACTGGCAATGGCCCGACAGTGCCGTTGGCCGGGCTGTCAATGCATGGACAGACACATCCGACCATTCCGCGCAGGCTGCACCGGGGTGCTACAGGGCATAGCACCTTCGTTCATTGACTTGCCAGGCACGCGCGCCTATAGTGAGCTTGAGGAGGGGGCGTATGAATCCGCTGGAAGAGATTGACAGAGGCCAAGCCGTTCCCATCCCGCGAGGGGAGGCTCGCCGCGCCCCCCGGGTTTCCCGCCGGGTCTGCATCCAGATCGCCCTGAAGCACCAGGGCGAGGACTTCGTCTATAACGTGAACACTGTCAACTTCTCGCGGACCGGATTGCGGGTGATTGGCCGCCTGCCCCTGGAACCCGGTCAGCCGGTCATCGCCTTCCCCAATAAAGGGAACATTCCCTCCGGGTACTGCCGCGTCATTTGGACCAACGGTTCGGAAACCGGTCTGGCGTACGTGAACTAGCCTCTCCCCCTCCGCCGAAAAATCCTAAACAAAAGGCTTCCCCTTGCCGTTATTTATGGTAGTATCGGTCGCGGGGACGGCTGGGTGCCCTAGCCCAGCGGATGGCGTCACTTCCGAAACCTTGCGCCGAAGCGGTGGTCATTCAACGAGGTGACCATGTTGAGTCGCGAGGTTGTCTCTCTTGAACCCGGGTCGCGGGCTTCCCGCTACACCATCTCGATTCCCGTCCGCTATCGGCCTCTGGGTGACATTGGCTGGACCCAAACCAAGACCATCAATATCAGCTTGACCGGCGTCCTTTTTGAGACGGAAGCCGATCTCCATGAGAACGTCCCGATCGAGCTGAGCTTCGATGCGCCGGTGGAGATCGGCGGATCCGGGCAGGCCGAACTCACCTGCCTCGGCCAGGTGGTGCGCACCATCATGCCACCGTCTTCGGACGCGCCCCCCCTGGCGGCCGCGGCGATCACCGATTTTCGTGTAACCGAACATTAGCCGGATTTCGTAAAAACCTGCCGGGCACGCTGCGGGCCGGCGGGGCAGCGAGCCGCCACCGGCCTTCGATCCAGCTTGCCTCCTCTGCCCCGGTGCGCCACAATAGAGCACCTGCATTCCGAGAATGCCGGCTGGGGTGTGCCAGTGAGGAAGAACCATCGTAAGCGCCGCCGGCGCATGCTGACGGCTCTGATGATAGCGGGCATCATCTGGCCGCTTGCCAAGGCCGGAGCCGAGACCGATCCGGAGGCGGCCGCGCTGGCTCGCCTGGAGTGGATGCCGAAGAATCAGGTCGGCATGCTGAACGTCAGTGCCAGCGAGGGCCGCGTATTGCGCGACAACGTCATCAGGGCTCGGGCGCGTCGTGCCCTCGAAATCGGCACCTCCAACGGTTACTCGTCCATCTGGATCGCCCTGGGCTGCCGAAAAACCGGCGGGCATCTGACCACAATCGAGATTGATCCTCGCAAGGTCCGGCTGGCCCGGGAAAATTTCCGCGCCGCGGGGGTGGAATCAGAAATCACCCTCATTGAAGGCGATGCGCTCCGCGAAGTCTCCCGGTTGAATGGCCCCTTCGAGTTCGTCTTCATTGATGCGTGGAAGACCGATTACATCCGCTATCTCGAGATGGTGCTGCCGATGGTGCCGCCGGGCGGCATCATCATGGCCCACAACACCCGCAACCTGCGCGACGAGCTGCAGGAGTTTATTGACCGGGTCCTGAGCCATCCGCAGCTCGAAACCGTCCTGATCGAACCCGGGCCGGGCGGTTTCTCCCTGAGCATCAAACGATCCGGCCCATAAGCCGCGCCAGATTTCCTGTGGCCTCCTCCCGTTTTCCCATTCTCAAACTCCAACCCACTCATTTAGTATGAGAAATGATTCCATCACAGGAGGGATTTTCGCTTGAGCACGGGAGCAGCAAAGCGGGAAGAGAACGCGATTTATCAGAAGGGGGAGGTCGTCGCGCGGGTGACCCGGGCGGAAGCCGACGGCACGGGCAAGGAAATTTTCTTCGAGGAAATCTACGACTCAGACCTGCTGAACCTGGCCGACGAATGCGAGTTTCAGAAGTATCAGATCATCGTCCGGCGGGTGGAATACGCCTCGAAGGTCAACAAGGAAGAACCGCACAAGGGCCGCATCCTGCGCGGCGTCGCGGCGGAGATCCTCGGCTATCGGGAGCAATAGGATGGGCGGCTGGCGACTCGGGGTTCGGGACTCGAATTCGGCTTGCATTCATCCGAAGGGAACCGGAACCACCCGGTCGCCCCGTGAAGTTACTGCTTTTCGTTCTTCGATTTTCGAAAAGGAGGGGGTCTCCGCGAGAGGGCCCGAACCCGACGCTCGGAGGGTCAACGCTGGGCAGCCATCTTCGGCTGCCGAATGCAGACCCACAAGGCCTCCCCCGCGGAGACCGGGGGCGAGACTAGATGGGCGGAGCGGCTGCACCCGGCCGGTACTCCAGCATCGCCAGGGCATCCGTCACGTCGTCGAGCAAAGCACGTGCGCCCTCGACGCCGGCTTCCGCCGCGTGAATCATTCCGTGAGCGCAGTGGGCGCAAAGCCAGAAGCCTCGGCCTTCCAGGCACGCCGCAGGGCGGCACATGGCGCAGGGCCAGTCTTTTCTGCTGTGGACCGTCAAGCCATTGAGCGACATTGCGTATTCCATGACACGCCTCCTGCCCTCACTTATAAGAACGAGCAAGCCGGATTCCATTACAAATTATTTTGCAGTGGCGTAAGTGGCCGGAATTTCAATGTGTTACAGTTCGACGAGTTGGCATACATGGCCGCCACTGGCCAAAAGGTGGCACCGCTATGCAATTTTGGGCGGGCATTCCATCAAGATGAAGTCTTGTGATGCCGCAGGGCTGAGGCGGGAATCCAGGAACTCCCAGTGTCGCACGCCTGGAATGGCTCTCCCTGCCTGGGGGCGGCCATGGTGGTCGCCCAGGACGGGCACCCGGCCCGCCCCTCCCACAGCAACCGCCTTCGCAATGGAAGAGGTTCCTGGAACCAACCAAACTAGTGTGGTGCGTCTAACGGTTCTTTACAATGGTGGATGTCCTTCGTGGTCTCCTCCGTGGTTTCGGCCGAGCGGGACGTAGCGTCGCCCTTCAGGGCGACACGCACTGGTGGCGGCCTGAAGGCCGCCGCTACGCGGCGCCCCGCGATTGAATCGTTATCTGCGACGCACCACACTAGTCGGCGGGATCGGGGATGCCCCAGATGTGAACTCCCTCGCCTTTGCCTTTGACCTGAGCGAACCCCAGATCCACGCAAGGGATCTTGTCCTTGATTTCATTGAAGACTTGCTCGTTAACCAGAATCTTATAGGGATAGTTCTTGGTTAACCCTTCCAGCCGCGAGGCCGTGTTCACCGTATCACCGATTACGGTGTATTCCATGCGCTGCTCCGAGCCGATGTTGCCGGACACCGCCTCGCCCTTGGTAATGCCGATCCCGATATCAATGGGAGGTTCCCCGCGCCCCTCCCGGTCCACGTTGTACCACTTGAGAGCGCGGCGCATCTCCAGCGCCGCCCGGACGGCACTCTCGGCATCGTTCGGTTGCGGGATGGGCGCGCCGAAGACGGCCATAATGGCATCGCCGATGAACTTGTCGAGCGTCCCTTCGTACCGGAAGATGGGATCGAGCATGCGGGTGAAGTACTCGTTCAGCATGTGGACCACTTCTTCCGCCGTCGAGTTCTCCGAAATCGTGGTGAAGTTGCGGATGTCAGAAAAGAGCACGGACACGCTGGAACGCGTGCCGCCCAGCTTCAGCCGGTCGCGGTCCTTGAGAATCTCCTCGGCCACCTGGCGCGTTACGTAACGGCAGAGCGTGCTCATCAGCCGCTGTTCCTGCGTGATATCGTCGGAGATAAGCACGACGCCCAGACCCCTGCCTTTTTCCGTGGCCAGCGGCAGGACGTGGACATTGATGTTCAGCGACTCGTCGGCGGAGAGTTTAAAGGTCGAGTCGTAGGCCACAAACGGTTCGCCGCTTCGCAGCGCCAGGTTGATGCCGTCGGCCAGGGCCGGATTGAGTTCTTCGCGGAAAAACGCCTGATACCGGACCCCGGGTTGAAATTTGGCGCCTTCGCCCAGGAAGAGCCTTTCGGCGGCGCTGTTACAGTAGGCCACCTTGCCGTCGGGATCGAGGGTCACCACGGCGGTCTTCATGGTCCGCAGGATGCTTTCGTTGTAGTTCTTCATGAAGCGGATTTCTTCGAACAACTGGGAATTCTCGAGCGCGATGGCGGTCTGGGAACCCAGGGCGTCGAGCAGCTGTTCGTCCTCTTCCGTGAAGACGCCGTCCTTCTTATTGAGCACCTGCATGACCCCGACGATGTCGCCGGCGTCGTTGCGCAGCGGCATGCAGAGAATGGTCTTGGTCTTGTATCCCGTCCGGCGGTCGACTTCGGGATTGAAGCGCGGATCCTGGTAGGCATCCTTGATATTGACGGTCTGGCCGGATAGGGCCACATAGCCGGCGATGCCGATGCCGCGCGGGACGCGAATCTCGCTGATATTCTCGCCCTGGGCAACGCGCGACCAGAGCTCGCCGCTCTTGCGGTGCACCAGAAAGAGCGTGCAGCGGTCGGCATTCATGACTTCCGAGGTCTTGGCCACGACTTTTTGCAGGAGCTGGTCAATCTGCAACTCCGAAGAAACGGCGCGCATCACGTCGAGCAGGATTTCCGAAGTGCGCGCTCGTTTGCGGATATCCTCGTGGAGCAGGGCGTTCTGGACGGCGATGGCCGCCTGCGATTCGAGCGCGTCCAGCACCTGCACGTCCTCGGGAGTAAAAGCCCCGTGCCGCTTGTTCAGGACCTGGATCACGCCAAGAGTCTTCCCTTCCCGACTCTTCATGGGAATGCAGAGAATGTTGCGGGTGCGGTACCCGGTCCGGCGATCCACGTCGGGGTTGAAGCGCGGGTCCTGGTAGGCGTCGGGGATGTTCACCACCTCGCCGCTGACCGCCACAGACCCGGCGATCCCAGCGCCCAGCGGAATGCGGATTTCCTTGAGACCCGCGCCTTCCGCCACCTTCGACCAGAGCTGTCCGTTGGCCTCGTCCAGCAGGAAGAGGGTGGCGCGCTCGGCATCCATCAGCTCCATGGTCTTGTGCACGATCTTCTGGAGCAGACGGTCCAAGTCCCGCTCGAGGGTGAGCGAGTTCATGACGTCGAGCAGCGCCTTCAGCAGTTCCGCCGAGCGGCGTTCGGCTTCCGCGCCGCCGCCTTGCGGCGGCAGACCGGGATTCGCAGCAGGATCCATGCTTGACTCTCTCGGGCGCAGTTCGATTTGCCTCTGCAAGTCTAGGGGGGCAGCGGATGAATGTCAATTCAGAGAATACAGGGGCCCTCGGGGGCGCCGGGGGGAAGTGCCGGCGGGAGGCGTGAGCCGCTGTCCAGCACGGCGCGGATGCCAGCCCCGAGGCTTTGCACCGAGAACGGTTTGCGGAGGCACACCGCCTCCCCGACCGGCATCCCATGCAAGGCCGTCGTCTCCTCGTTGTAGCCCGACATGAAGAGCGCTTTCATGGTCGGCCGTTGCGCAACCATCCGGCGGGCCAGTTCCGGCCCGCTCATTTCTGGCATCACCACATCCGTCAGCAATAGATGAATTTCTCCGGAGAAGCGTGAAGCAACCGCCAGCGCTTCTTCGCCGTGACGGGCCTCAAGCACCCGATAGCCCAGTTGGCAGAGTCCCTCGCGCACCAGCCGTCGGACAGGTTCTTCATCCTCGGCCACCAGGATGGTTTCCGTTCCGCGGGCAACGGCGAGGCCTGCCTCCGGCTCCGGCCGGGTCTCCGGCAGCGCATTGATGCGCGGGAATAGAACACGGAAAGTCGTTCCTTTCCCCGCTTCGCTGGCGCATTCGATGAAGCCGCCCGACTGCGTCACCACGCCATACACGGTGGCAAGTCCCAACCCTGTTCCTTTCCCCGCTTCCTTGGTGGTGAAGAACGGCTCGAACATTCGGGCCTGGGTTTCCGCGCTCATCCCGCAGCCGGTGTCGGACACGGCCAGAACGACATAGGGGCCGGGCGGAACCGGCCCGCTGGCCGCCATACGTCCGGGCTCGACCTGCACCGAGGAGGTCTCGATAACCAGCCGTCCGCCTTTGGGCATGGCGTCCCGCGCATTGACCGCCAGATTCATGATGACCTGCCCGATCTGGCCGGCATCAGCGCGAATCGAGCCGAGGTCATTGCCCAAGCGTGTTTCCAGCTCAATATCCTCCCCGATCAAACGACGCAGGATTTTCTCGGTGCTGGTCACGATAGTGTTCAGATTCAGCGGCTGGGAACTCAGAACCTGCTGCCGGCTGAACGCCAGCAACTGCCGTGTCAGCAAGGTGGCGCGCTCCCCGGCACGCTTGATCTCCTCAGCATAACGCCGCACCGGCCCCTCCCGGGCCAGCCCCAGCAGCATGTCGCCATAGCCGTTGATCACCATGACCAGATTGTTGAAATCGTGCGCCACGCCTCCCGCCAGACGTCCCACCGCTTCCATCTTCTGAGCCTGGTGGAGCTGCTGTTCGAGCTGGCGCTCCCGGCTCACGTCGCGCATCACCGCCACGTAATTGGTGATGCGCCCCATCGCATCCCGGATGGGGGAGATACTGCCTTCCTGCTCGTAGCACGTCCCGTCTTTCCGGCGGTTGGTGAGGCGCCCCTTCCAGACGCCGCCTGCCGTCAGGGTCTGCCACATCTCGCGGTAGAACTCCGGCGATTGCTGGCCGCTCTTCAGGAGGCGCGGATTTTTCCCGAGGACCTCGGAAAGCTCGTATCCGGTGACCCGCGCGAAGGCCGGATTGGCGTAGAGAATCTGCCCCTCAACGTCGGTAATCATGATTGCTTCCGCCGATTGTTCCACCGCCTGCCCCAATCGGTTACGGTCGTGGTCCGCGCGAAGATGCTCCAAATGCCCGCACAAATTCACCAGACCGTACGCCAGTCCTTCCACGATGAGCGCGAGCAGTTGCAGCTCTTCAAGGTCAAAGGCCGCTGGAATTGAGGCGTGCAGGAAAGCAGCTCCGAAGACCCGGGAACCAGCCATCAGGGGGAGCGCAAGGATAGCCCCCTGCCTTTCGGGGGGGGGAGGTTCCCTCTTCATACAGGCGGACCGGCCAAAATCAGTCCCGGGTATGATGCAGGGCCGGCCGGCTTGCAGTGATTGGCGGAGGCGCTGTTCGCCTTCCGGGTTTTCCACCCAGAATTCGGGAAGCCCGGATTTCCGCGTTAAAAAGGCTTTTCCGTCTTTCGCCGCCCAGCCGACTTGTTCCAACCGGTCGCCCTCCAGCGAGCCCACCCAGACGCGTTCATAGCCCGCCAAACAGACCAGCGTCTCGCAGACATCAAAAACCAGCTGGGACTCTGCCGTGGCATGAACAACACTTCCCCAGCACCGCATGAGAAGCGCCAGAGCGCGCTCCGGCGGCGCGTGCCGGTAAGGGTCTGGAGCGGGGTGGGTCATGCGCGTTCCGGTTCGGGACCATTCCCTCCGAAATCGGGATCGAGGGCCGGGGCAGCACCTCTTTTTGCGAGTGCGGTCAGTGCAGGGGCGATCCTTGTGGTCGCCCTGGGGCGGGCACAAGACCCGCCCCTACCACAGCGGCGCCTTCACGGTTGGAGGGGCTCCCAAGACGTACCACCCTCGCAGGCGCTTCACTGACACTGCGCCCCCCATGCTCATCGGCACGCCGGAAGAATTGATTAGCATCAGATGATTTGGGGTGGGAGCTAGCGCTGAAACTCAATACCGTAGAGATAGCGGCCGGTGCCGGAGACTTCCTCGCGGCGGACGACCCGCCCGGACACTTCGATATTGCCCCCGGCGGGATTGTAGGGGCAGGTTACTTCAAGAAGTTCATCCACCTCGAACAACT
>CAZHKT010000076.1:0-17176 GCA_964533045.1 uncultured Acidobacteriota bacterium
CCATCCGCGAGGGCGGCCACACGGTCGGCGCCGGCACCGTCACCGAAATCATTAAGTAAAGCGAGCCTGAATGTTGCATCAGAAAATCCGAATTCGATTGAAAGCGTACGATCACAGGATCCTGGACCAGTCGGCGACGGAGATCGTCTCGACGGCGAAGCGCACGGGCGCGGTGGTAGCGGGACCCATTCCGCTGCCTACGGTGCGTAACCGTTACTGCGTGCTGCGCTCGCCCCACACCGACAAGAAATCGCGCGAGCAGTTCGAGATCCGGACGCACAAGCGCCTGATTGACCTGCTCGAGCCGACGCCGGCCACGATCGAGGCGCTCACCAAGCTCGACCTGCCGTCGGGCGTGGACATCGAAATCAAGGCGTTCGGGAAGGAACACACGAAGTAACCGGGATTCGAATTATGGTTGAAGCCATTCTGGGACGGAAACTCGGCATGACGCAGATCTTCGCGGAAAACGGCGACGTGATTCCCGCGACAGTGGTGAAGGCCGGCCCCTGCGTTGTCATCCAGCGGAAGACGGCGCAGAAAGACGGCTACGATGCCGTGCAACTGGGGCTGGTGGAAGTTCCTCCTCCCAAGCGCGTCAAGAAGGCGATGGAGGGCCACTTCAAGAAGGCGGGAGCGGTTCCCGTGCGTTTCCTTCGTGAAGTTCGGCTGAAGACTTCGGGCGACGTCAAGGCGGGCGACAAGGTTCTGGTGGACAGCTTCGTGGCGGGCGAGCTGGTGGATGTGACGGGCATCTCCAAGGGTCGCGGGTTTGCCGGCTTCCACAAGCGCCATCACTTTGGCGGCGGCGGCGCCACCCACGGCTCGATGTTTCATCGCGCCCCGGGCTCGATCGGGGCCTCGGCGTTTCCTTCGCGCGTGCTGAAGGGCATGAAGGCCGCGGGCCACATGGGAACCGACCGGGTGACGGTGAGGAATCTGCGCGTCGTTCAGGTGGATGCCGACGATAACACCCTGGTAGTGAAAGGCGCCATTCCCGGCCCGAACGGCGGCTACGTGGTGGTTCGCAAGGCCAAGGCGCCGCACAAATAGGAGTCAGAAGTCCGAAGGAGCCCCCACCGGCGGGTTGCCTGACGACTGAAAACTGAGAACTGATCATGGCAACAGTGGCAGTGAAGAATCTGGCGGGAGAAACGGTCAAGCAACTGGACTTGTCGGATGCGGTCTTTGCGGCCAAGCCGAATCAAAGCCTGCTCTGGGCGGCGGTCCGGCAATATTTGGCCAGTCAGCGCCGTGGCACCCACAAGACGAAGAGCCGCGGCGAAGTTTCCGGCGGCGGCAAGAAGCCCTGGCGGCAGAAGGGGACCGGCCGCGCCCGCGCGGGCAGCACGCGAAGCTCGCTGTGGCGGCATGGTTCGATTGCGCACGGCCCCGTGCCGCGCGATTACTCCTATGAGCTGCCCCGCAAGATGCTGCGCGGCGCGCTGCGCTCGGCGCTGGCGGCGAAATTCCAGGAAAACAAGCTCACGGTGGTGGACCAGTTCAACATGGACGAGCCCAAGACCAAGGGGTTTGCCGGAGCGCTGCGCAACCTAGGACTCGAAAAGACGGTTCTGGTGGTCAGTGACCAGACGAACCGCAACCTGAATCTTTCTTCCCGGAACATCGAGGGGTGCGACCTGGTTAAGCATCACGAGCTTCATCCTTATCATGTGCTGAGTCACGACGGGCTGCTGATTTCGGAGAGCGCGCTCGCCCGGCTTCAGGAGTCGCTGCGATGAACAAGACCCCGTACCAAGTGCTGATCAAGCCGGTGATCACGGAGAAGAGCCTGGGGGCAAAGGAAGCTGCGCGCACGCTCTGCTTCCAGGTGGCGGCGGAAGCGACCAAGCCGGAAATTCGGGACGCCGTGCAGAAGGTATTCAAGGTGAAGGTGGATTCGGTTCGGACGGCGCTGTTCCATGGCAAGACGCGGCGGCGCGGCCGCACCCAGGGCCGGCGTCCGGACTGGAAGAAGGCGTTCGTGAAGCTGAAGGCAGGCGAAAAGATGCCCGAGTACGCCGAAGGCGTCTAAGCGAACGAGGAACGAGGAATGGTGAAGGATGAACTGACAGGCGTTGGTTCTGAATTCAGCATGGATTAAGGGAATTATGGCGATTAAGACGTATCGACCTTACACCGAAACGCGGCGGTTCCAGACGGGGCTGACGTATGAGGAACTGACCACGTCAGTTCCCTACAAGCCCTTGCTGGAGCCCAAGAAGCGCATTTCCGGCCGCAATAATCAGGGCGAGCTGACGATCTGGCGCCGGGGCGGCGGCAACAAGCGAATGTACCGCGTCATCGATTTCAAGCGCGACAAGGTGGGGATTCCTGCCCGGGTGGCGACGGTGGAATACGATCCGAACCGCTCGGCGTTCATTTCGCTGCTCCATTACGAGGACGGCGAGAAGCGTTACATCCTTCATCCCCAGGGCCTGAAGGTGGGCGACAAGGTGGTTTCCGGGCCCGATGCCGACATCGTGGTTGGCAACTGCCTGCCGCTGCGCAATATCCCGGCCGGCACCCTGGTGCACAACATCGAGCTCCGTCCCGGTAAGGGGGGGCAGATGGTGCGCTCGGCGGGCGGGGCGGCGCAGCTTCTGGCCAAGGAAGGCGATTACGCCCAGCTTCGTCTGCCGTCCGGTGAAGTGCGCAAGATTCTTCTCGACTGTGTGGCGACGGTCGGGCAGGTGGGCAACCTGGATCATGAGAACGTGACGCTGGGCAAGGCCGGGCGCCGGCGCTGGCGGGGCATTCGGCCCACGGTGCGCGGCGTGGCCATGAATCCGGTGGATCATCCGCACGGCGGCGGCGAAGGCAAGACGTCCGGCGGCCGACATCCGGTGACGCCCTGGGGGCAGCCCACGCGCGGCTACAAGACGCGCCACAACAAGCGAACCGACCGCTTTATCGTGAAGCGGCGCGAGAGGAAGTGAGGGTCACTTGGGAAGGTCTCTGAAAAAAGGCCCGTTCGTGGACCATCACCTGATGGCCAAGATCGAGCTGCTCAATCGAAAGTTCGAGAAGAAGGTCGTGAAGACGTGGTCGCGGCGCTCGACGATTGTGCCGGAATTTATCGGCCATACGATTGCGGTCCACAACGGGAAGAAGTTTATCCCCGTGTACATCACGGAGAACATGGTGGGGCACAAACTGGGTGAGTTTTCTCCCACCCGCACCTTCAAGGGGCACGGCTCCAAGGCGGCGACGGAGAAAGCGACGACGGCCGCGCCGCCGCCCGGAGTTGCCGCAGCCAAGCCGGCGGCGCCCGCGAGCCAGCCGTAGAATCCTATTCGGGACGAGGCAATGGAAGCACGAGCCACAGCTAAATTCATCCGCATCTCGGCGCAGAAGGCCCGCCTGGTCGCGGACTTGATTCGCGGAAAGAACGCCGGCGAGGCGATCAATATCCTGCGCTTTACCAAGAAGCGTGCCTCGCGCGCCATCGCGAAGGTTCTGAAGTCGGCGATTTCCAACGCCGAACAGAAGTCGGAACACCTGGACGTGGACCGTCTGGTGGTTTCCAAGACCTTCGTGAACGAAGGTCCGCGCATGAAGCGCATTCGTCCAGCGCCCATGGGCCGCGCTTACCGCTACCAGCGGCGCATGAGCCACATCACCGTGGTGGTGGGGGACGGCGAGAACTAGCAGGAACCGCCTCCGCATGCTGCGAACGGCGGTGTCGTAGAAGGAGGTTCGGGTGGGTCAGAAGGTTCATCCTTACGGATTTCGGCTGGGATACAACAAGACGTGGAAGTCCCGCTGGTTCGCGAAGAAGGATTACGCGGCGCTGCTGCACGAGGACCTCGAGATCAAGAAGGAACTCAAGGAGCAGCTCAAGAGCGCTGGCGTGGCCTCGATCGAAGTCGAACGGCCCGGCAACAAGCTGAAGATTACCATTCAGACGGCCCGGCCGGGCATCATCATCGGCCGCAAGGGCGCGGAAATCGACCGCCTGCGCCAGGATCTTCAGAAGCGGACGGGGCGGGAAGTGCTGCCTATCAACATCCAGGAAGTCCACCGGCCGGAATTGAACGCGCAACTGGTGGCGGAAGCCATCTGTCTGCAGCTCGAAAAGCGCGTGGCGTTCCGCCGGGCGATGCGCAAGGCGGTGGATTCGGCGCTGCGTTTCGGCTGCAAGGGCATCAAGGTGCGCTGCGCAGGGCGGCTGAACGGCGCTGAAATCGCGCGCACGGAATGGTATCTGCAGGGCCGCCTGCCGCTGCACACACTGCGGGCCGACATTGACTACGGGCTGGCCGAGGCCAAGACGACCTACGGCGTGATCGGCGTGAAGTGCTGGATTTATAACGGCGAGATCTTGCAGGAAAAGAAACGGCAGGGTCGCCTGGCGGAGCCCGCCACGGCTCCCGCAGCCTGACGGGATCGGGTGAGAGAAACGCATGCTAATGCCCAGCAAGGTGAAGTACCGGAAGCAACAGCGGGGGCGGCGCCGCGGCAAGGCGTGGCGCGGCTCGAGCCTGGCCTTCGGCGACTTCGGTCTGAAGGCGATGGAGGCCGGCTGGATTACGGACCGCCAGATCGAGGCCAGCCGGGTCGCGATCATGCGCTTCATCAAGCGCGGCGGGAAACTCTGGATTCGGATCTTTCCCGACAAGCCGGTGACCAAGAAACCGGCGGAAACCCGCATGGGAAAAGGCAAGGGCGCGCCCGAATTCTGGGTGGCGGTGGTCAAACCCGGCCGGATTCTGTTCGAGATGGAAGGCGTGCCGGAGTCCGAGGCGCGCGAGGCCTTGCGGCTGGCGAGCCACAAGATCTCGCTGCCGACGCGATTTGTATCGCGCACCATCACGGTCTAAAGCCGGTGGGAGTGAACGAGCATGAAGTTTGACAAGTTGCAGAAGGGCGAAAAAGTCCGGGAATTGAATACGGAAGAGCTCCGGGCCGCAGAGCGTGAATTAAGCGAGCAGATCTTCCGCCTTAAGTTTCAGTTTGCCAGCGGCCAGACGGAGACCCTCGCCGGCATCCGGACCATGCGCAAGAATCTGGCCAAGGTCAAGACCGTGTTGCGCGACCGCGAGCTCAAGAGCGCCGCGAAAGCTTAGCACGGCGCTGTTTCAGGAAGGTTATGGCGAATCAACGTCAGGAAAAAGTCGGGATCGTCACCAGCAACAAGATGCAGAAGACGGTGGTGGTGACTGTCACTCGGCAAGTGAGCCATCCGCTCTACAAGCGAGTGGTGCGGTACTCCAAGAATTTCATGGCCCACGACGAGAAGAACCAGTGCCAGGTGGGCGACACGGTGCGGATCGTGGAGACGCGGCCGCTTTCGGCGCGCAAACGATGGCGCGTGGTGGAAGTGGTGGCGAAGGCGACGCAAGCCGCGCCGCTCAGGGAGGGTGTGGCATGATCGGGATGCGAACCATCCTGCAGGTGGCGGACAACTCCGGAGCCCGCAGACTGTCCACCATCCTGCCGCTCGGAGGAAGCCTGGGGCTTCAGGCGGGGCTGGGCGATGTGGTCACCGCCTCCGTCAAGGAAGCCGCGCCGGATAGCGCGATCCCCAAGGGCAAAGTGGTCAAGGCGGTGATTGTGCGGATGCGCAAGGAACATCGGCGCCGCGATGGAAGTTACATCCGGTTCGATGAAAATGCCGCGGTGCTGATCAACGATGCGGGCGAACCGGTCGGAACGCGCGTCTTCGGGCCGGTGGCCCGCGAGTTGCGCGAAAAGAAGTTCCTGAAGATCGTTTCTCTCGCGCCGGAGGTCCTGTAATGGGGTTTGGTCTCGATATTCGGAAGAACGACCAGGTGCAGGTGATCGCCGGCCGTGACAAGGGTAAAACGGGGCGCGTGCTGGAAGTGCAGCCGTCCAAGCAACGCGTCTTTGTCGAGCACGTCAACATGCTGAAGCGGCATACCAAGCCCAATCCGGCACGGCAGATTCGCGGCGGGATCCTGGAGAAGGAAGGGCCGATCCATGTTTCCAATGTGGCCCTGATTTGCGGCGAGTGCGGGCCGACCCGCATCCAGCACCGGCGCAAGGTGGAAGGTAAGAAGGTGGTGACGGTCCGCCTGTGCGCCAAGTGCGAGAAGGTTCTGGACAAGTAAGGAAGCTTTATGGTGCCGAGACTCAAAGAGCGATACAAGAACGAAATCGTGCCGGCTTTGATGAAGGAGTTCAGTTACCGGAACCCCATGGCCGTGCCCCGCCTGCGCAAGATCGTCATCAACGTGGGCCTGGGCGAAGCGATTCAGAATGCCAAGCTGCTCGATTCGGCCTCGGCGGAGCTGGCGCAGATCACCGGCCAGAAGCCGGTCATCACGCGGGCCAAGAAGTCGATCGCCAATTTCAAGCTGCGCAAGGGCATGCCCATCGGCGCCATGGTGACGCTGCGCGGGGATCGCATGTACGAATTCCTCGACCGGCTGACCAGCGTGGCGCTGCCCCGCGTGCGCGACTTCCGCGGCCTGCCGACGCGCTCCTTCGACGGCCGGGGAAGCTACACCCTGGGTCTGCGCGACCAGCTGGTGTTCCCCGAAATTGAGTATTCCAAGGTCGAAAAGATCAAGGGAATGAATATCTCCATCGTGACCGATGCCCGCACCGACGCGGAAGCGCTCTCGCTGCTGCGGCATCTGGGGATGCCCTTCCGGGCCGAGGCGCAGCGGCGCCAGGCCCCGGTGCAGGAATCCCCCCAGGCAGGAGGCTAAAACGTGGCGCGCACTTCCATGATGGCCAAGCTGGCCAAGAAGCCGAAATATAAGGTTCGGCATCGCAATCGCTGTCTGATTTGTGGCCGGCCGCGCGGCTACCTGCGCAAGTTCCAGATGTGCCGCCTGTGCTTCCGCCAACTGGCGCTCAAGGGCGATATCCCGGGCGTCATCAAGGGAAGCTGGTAGCGGCGTCCCGCCCAGCGGGACCGTTAGAACCGGGCGGCGGAAAGCCGCCTCGACGAGCAATTCGGGAGTGATATGGCAGCTCTAACAGACCCCATCGCCGACATGCTGACGCGCATCCGCAACGGGCTCAGCGCCCGCCATCCGCGCGTCGATATGCCGCCGTCCAAGATCAAGCTGGAACTGGCGCGCATTCTGAAGGACGAAGGGTATATCTCGAACTTTAAGATTGTGGAAGAGGACAAGAAGAAGGTCCTGCGAATCGTTCTTCGCTACACGCCGGAGGGCGACAGCGTCATCTCGAGCCTCTCGCGCGTCTCCCGGCCCGGCCGCCGCGTCTACGTGGGGAGCCAGGAGATTCCGAGGGTGCTGGGCGGTCTGGGAATCGCCGTCCTGACAACGCCCCGCGGCTTGATGACCGGCAAGGCGGCGCGCAAGGCGGGCGTGGGCGGCGAGGTGCTTTGCGAGGTCTACTAGAGATCGGATCAAGGAATTATGTCGCGAATCGGCAACAAGGTTATTGAAACACCCCCGGGCGTGACGGTGACCCAGGAAGGCGCCCTCGCCACGGTGAAGGGGCCCAAGGGAACCCTGACGGTTCCTGTCCCGCCGGGCATCACCATCGAGAAGAGCGATGGCCGGCTGCAACTGCGCCGCGACTCGGATGAACGCGCTCCTTTACACGGCATGACCCGTGCGCTGCTCGCCAATGCCGTGCAGGGCGTCACAAAGGGTTTCGAGAAACACCTCGACATCGTCGGCATCGGTTACCGCGCGGAGTCCAAGGGTCGCGTCGTGCAATTTACGCTGGGCTATTCGCATCCCATCGATTTTGAGCTTCCCGAGGGGATCGAGGTGACCGTGGAAAAGCAGACGCACCTGGTGGTGCGGGGTGCTGACCGGCAGCAGGTGGGTGAAGTGGCCGCCAAGATGCGTGCCCTGCGCCCCCCCGACCCTTACAAGAACAAGGGCGTCCGCTACACCGGCGAGAAGCTGAAGAAGAAGGCCGGCAAGGCGGTGGGCGGGGCCGGCGGAGCGGCGAAGGCCTAAAGGAACGGAGAGTTAAAGCGCGCTATGTTGAACCTGGGATCGAAAAACGCAACCCGACAGCGGATTCACCGCCGCATTCGGCGGCGCGTGGAAGGCCGCCCCCAGGCCCCTCGCCTGAATGTCTACCGCTCGCTCGGGCACATCTACGCCTCCGTCATTGACGATACGCGGGGCGTGACGCTGGCCTCCGCTTCGACCATGGACAAGGAAGTTCGCAAGACGCTGAAGTCGGGCGGTAACGTGGCGGCGGCGACATCGGTGGGCAGGATTGTGGCGGAACGTGCCCAGCGGGCGGGCGTGACGCGGGTGGTTTTTGACCGGGGTGGCTATGCCTATCACGGCCGAGTGAAGGCCCTGGCGGATGCCGCCCGCGAAGCAGGTCTGAAATTTTAGGAGTGAAGACTTTGGTCAATCGGATTGATGCCAGTTCGCTTACTTTGAAGGATCAAGTCGTTTCGATCAACCGCGTGACGAAGGTTGTGAAGGGCGGCAAGAACCTCAGCTTCTCGGCCCTGGTGGTGGTGGGCGATGGCGCTGGAACGGTTGGCTATGGCTCCGGCAAGGCGCGCGAAGTGCCCCAGGCCATTCGCAAGGCCATCGAAGCGGCCAAGAAATCGCTAGTTCGTGTGCATATCACGCCGACTTCGATTCCGCACGTAACGCTCGGCCGCTACGGCGCCGGCCAGGTGCTGTTGAAGCCGGCCCCGGCGGGCACCGGCGTCATCGCCGGCGGTCCGGTCCGGGCCGTGGTGGAAGCGGCTGGGATCCAGAACGTGCTCACCAAATCGCTCGGGACCACCAATCCTCACAACGTCGTGAAAGCGACCATGGACGCTCTCCTGCGGCTCCGCGATGCGGGCGAGGTGGCTAGCCTGCGCGGCAAGACGGCGGAAGAACTCTAAAGGTGGATGCATCGGTGACGGATCAATCTCAACGCAAGATTCAAGTGGTCTGGAAGCGCAGCGGCATTGGTTTTACGCGGCGACAGCGCGCTTCGGTTCGTGGACTGGGTTTGCGCCGGCTGAACCAGGTGGTCGAGCGCGAGGATACGCCCCAGACGCGCGGCTTGGTGGCCGCCGTCCCGCATCTAGTGGAGTATGTCACCGCTCCGCCCAAGCCCTCACCCTGGGCGGCGGTTCCGGAATACACCGTGATTCCCAGGCCGGCAGCGACGAAAGAGGAAGCTGCGGCGGCAAGGATTGTGAGCGAAGCAGCGCCGGCTGACGTCACGCCGGAAAAGCCAGCCGAGCCGCCGGTCAAGCGTGCCAAGGCGGCGAAGCCGGCCAAGGCCACAGTGGAAAAGGCCAAGGCGCCCGCCGAGAAGAAGGCGAAGGCGGCGGTGAAGTCTGCGAAGTCCAAGACGGCGAAAGGCAAGAAGTAGGGCTATGGGCATTCACATCGGATCACTGCGTCCCCCCAAGGGCGCCACCACGTCGAGGAAGCGCCGCGGTCAGGGCATGGGCACCGGACTGGGCAAGACGGCCGGGCGCGGCAATAAGGGCCAGCGCTCACGTTCCGGCTCCCGGCTGCGGCGGGGATTTGAAGGCGGCCAGATGCCGCTGCAACGGCGCCTGCCCAAGCGGGGCTTCACGAACATCTTCAAGAAGCAGTTCGCCATCGTAAACCTGGGGGATTTGGAAGGCTTCGGGCCGGAAGAGAAGATCACCCCGGAACTGCTCGCCGCCCGCGGCGTTATTAAGAAGGCGGGCGACGGGCTGCGCGTTCTCGGAAACGGAGAGTTGAAGGCTCCCCTGAAGATTGCGGCACACCACTTTTCGAAATCAGCCCTCGAGAAGATTCAGAAGGCCGGCGGCACGGCCGAGGTGATCCGCTAATGTTTGAGCAGATCCGAAGCATCTTCGAGATCGCGGACCTGCGCAAGCGCATCCTGTTTACGCTGGGAATGCTGGCGCTCTACCGGCTGGGTTCTTTCATTCCCACCCCGGGCATCAACGCCGCGGTTTTCGAGCAGGCGTTCTCGGATCTCGCCTCCGGATTGCTGGGGTTGCTGGCCATGTTCTCGGGCGGAAGCCTGCGCCGCCTGACCGTCCTGGCGCTGGGCATCATGCCGTACATCACGGCATCGATCATCCTCCAGTTGCTGACGGTTGTCTTCCCGCACCTCGAGAAGCTCAAGAAGGAAGGCGAACTGGGGCGGCGCAAGATTACCCAGTACACGCGTTACCTGACGGTCGGCATCAGCATGTTTCAGGCCTCCGCCATCGCCCTGGCCTTGCAGCGGGCCACCGACGCAGGCACGCCGCTGGTGACCAACCCCGGGCCGGGATTTGTCATTCAGACCATCATCACCCTCACGGCGGGGGCGCTATTCGTGATGTGGCTGGGCGAGCAGATTACGGCGCGCGGCATTGGCAATGGGATGTCGCTAATGATTTTTGCCGGCATCGTCGTCGGGCTGCCCCGGGCGATTGGCGACATTTACGACAAGGTTTTCGTCAGCCGCACCTGGAGTTTCCCGGTTCTATTTCTTTTGTTGATTTTCATGGTGGCCATCGTCGCGTTTATCGTGATGGTCGAGCGCGGGGAGCGACGGATTCAGATCCAATACGCCCGCCGCGTGGTGGGACGCAAGGTGATGGGCGGCGTTTCGACTCACTTGCCGTTGAAAGTGAACAGCAGCGGCGTGATGCCGATCATCTTTGCCGTGTCCATTCTGACCTTCCCGCAGACGATTGGCCTGCTGGTTCCCAAGACCAGCCTGGTGGGGGCCTGGATCGAACGAGCGGCCCGTCTTTTTGCCTGGGGTGAGCCGCTTTATACCCTCTTCTACATCGGCCTGATCATGTTCTTCGCCCACTTCTACCTGTCGATTGTCTACAACCCGGACGAAGTGGCGGACAACATTCGCAAGCAGGGTGGTTTCATTCCGGGCATCCGGCCGGGCAAGCGCACAGCGGACCACCTGGACGAAGTCTTGACCAAGATTACCTGGGTAGGCGGCCTCTATCTGGCGCTGATCGCCTTGATTCCGGAAGTGATGCTGGCGGGAATCCGGCTGCATCACCTGCCGTCGTGGCTGGGTGCGGCCTGGTTCGATGCGCACCTCCCCACCTGGTTTTTGAACGGAATGGCCATCAATTTCTATTTCGGCGGCACGTCGCTGCTTATCGTGGTGGGCGTGGCCATGGATACTGTCAACCAGATCAACGCGCAGTTGATCATGAGGCACTACGAAGGCTTTATGCGCAAGGGCCGGATCCGCGGACGCCGGCCGGGAATGTAGCCCGGGGGGACGCCATGGAGTCACAAGCCTTGATCTTTTTGGGAGCGCCGGGGGCGGGAAAAGGTACGCAAGCGCGCGAGGTTTCGAAGGAGTTCGGGATCCCGCAGATTTCGACCGGTGACATGCTGCGCGCGGCGCGGGACAAGGGAACGCCGCTGGGTCTGGCCGCCAAGGCCAAGATGGAGGCGGGACAGTTGGTGCCGGACGAAGTTGTTTGCGGCATCGTCGCGGAAAGAATCGCGGAGCCTGACTGCGCCCGAGGTTTTATTCTAGACGGCTTCCCGCGCACTATCCCTCAGGCGCAGTTTGTGGACCAGACGCTGGAGAAGCAGGGCCGCGGCCGGCCGCTGGTGATCAACATCGCGGTGGACCTGGACGTCTTGATGAAGCGCCTGACCGGTCGCCGCACCTGCGCCACCTGCGGCGAGATTTATAACGTGTACTTCAGCCCTCCCCAAAAGGACGGAGTCTGCGATAAGGACGGCGGAGCACTGACGCAACGCGCCGACGATAACGAGGCGACCATCCGGGAGCGGCTGGTGGCTTATGATAATCAGACGCGTCCCCTGATTGATTATTACCGCGCCAGGGGCCTGCTGCACGATGTGGAAGGAAACCGCGATCCGGAGACCATTGCCCGGGAACTCATCGCGTTCCTGAAGAGCGCATGATCATTTGCAAGTCGCCTGCGGAAATCGAGAAGCTCCGCCGCAGCGGGCGGGTGGTGCGGGAGATTCTGGAGGAGCTTCGAGATTACGTGAAGCCGGGCATGAGCACCCTCGAGCTGGAACGGTACACGGAAAAGCGGCTGGCGGAGCTGAAGGCCAGGCCGGCGTTCAAAGGCTACCGGGGCTACCCCTGCTGCCTTTGCGCCTCGGTGAACGAGCAGGTGATACACGGCATCCCTTCTGGGCGGCGCCTCCGGGAAGGTGATATTGTAGGATTGGATCTGGGCGTCATCGTGGACGGCTTTGTGGGCGATTCGGCGCTGACCGTCCCGGTTGGCGCCGTTCCCGAGCGGGTTCAGAAGTTGCTGCGGGTGAGCGAGGAGGCGCTGGAACTGGCGATTGCCCAGGCGCAGGTGGGAAAGCGGGTCGGGGATATCTCCTCGGCGATTCAGACGCACGCGGAAAGCAATGGCTGCTCGGTGGTGCGGGAGTTCGTGGGCCACGGCATCGGACGCGATTTGCACGAAGAGCCGCAGATCCCCAATTTCGGCACCCCGGGACGCGGGCCGGCCTTGAAAGAGGGCATGGTGCTGGCCATCGAGACGATGATCAACGCTGGCCGGCCGGAAGTGAAGGTGCTGGACGACCAGTGGACAGCGGTGACGGCGGACGGCGAGTACTCCGCTCACTTCGAGCATATGGTGGCCGTGACCCGGAACGGGCCGGATGTGCTGACCCGCTGGTAACCTGAAGCGCATCCCGGTCTGAGCGGGACGGCCGCGACGCGGGCCAACGACCCGCGCTGCAGTTTTGAAGAGTATGGCCAAAGAAGAAGCGATTGAAGTCATGGCGACCGTGATTGAGCCTCTGCCCAACGCCATGTTCCGGGTGGAGCTGGAGAACAAGCACCGCGTGCTCGCTCATATTTCGGGCAAGATGCGGAAGAACTTCATCCGAATTCTTCCCGGCGACAAGGTGGCCGTGGAACTTTCGCCCTACGATCTCACGCGCGGGCGAATCGTGTATCGCTACAAGTAATCCGGGCTGCAAGGCAGCAGACTCGGGATCAACGCCCGTGGGGAGTCGAAGGAAATGAAAGTTCGATCATCGGTCAAGAAGATCTGCGCCAAGTGCAAAATTATCCGCCGCCGGGGCGTGGTGCTGGTGATCTGCGAAAACGCCAAGCACAAGCAGCGGCAAGGTTGACGGTCGAAATTTGAAAACCGCAGACCGAAGGCCGCCCCATGGTGGCAGGACGCGAATCAGGAAGGAAGCGAATTTCGAGTATCGATTTTCGCGGCAGGGAGACAGGCAATGGCAAGAATTGCAGGTGTGGATTTGCCGCCCCGGAAGCGGGCTGAAATCGGCTTGACGCATATTTACGGCATTGGCCGGACGCGCTCGCTCTCCATTCTTCACCGGGCGGGTGTCAGCCCCGATAAGAAGGTCAAGGACCTGGGGGAAGACGAAGTGACCCGGATCCGCCAGATCATTGAGGAAGAAGGGGCGGTGGAAGGCGACCTCCGCAAGGAAGTCGCGATGAACATCAAGCGGCTGATCGAAATCGGGTCGTACCGGGGGTTGCGGCACCGGCGCAATCTTCCCGTGCGCGGCCAGCGGACGCACACCAACGCCCGCACCCGCAAGGGTCCGCGGCGAGGTACGATCGCCAACAAGAAGAAGGCGACGGCCAAGACCTAGGTTGGTAGCGGCGCGGAGCTCAGCGCCGCAGCAATGCGAAGCGGCAAGAGGTGACATGGCGAAAGCAGCAGCGGCAGGCGATAAGAAGGGTAAGAAGAAGTTCGCGAAGAAGAAGGAGAAGCGCGTGGTGCCGACAGGCATCGTGCACGTGGCCGCGTCGTTCAACAACACGCAGATCACCATCACGGATCCGGAGGGCCGGGTGATCGCGTGGGCCAGCGCCGGCTCCCTGGGCTTCAAGGGTTCGCGCAAGGGCACGCCGTTCGCGGCCCAGCAGGCGGCGCTGCGCGCTGCCAACACCGCGCGCGACCACGGGATGCGCACGGTGGAAGTCCGCGTCCAAGGCCCGGGTTCGGGCCGCGAGTCCGCCATTCGCGCTCTGGCCACCGCTGGCCTGGACGTGCGCACCATCAAGGACACGACCCCCATTCCGCACAACGGTTGCCGGCCGCCCAAGCGGCGCCGGGTGTAGGCAGGGGTTGTTGACTGAATTTCGAGTTTCGTGGTTCGGATCATGGAGGTTTGAGTGGCTAGGTATCGTGACGCAGTGTGCCGGTTGTGCCGCCGGGAAGGCACCAAGCTCTTTTTGAAGGGGCAGCGCTGCCTGACGGACAAGTGCGCTATCGAAAAGCGCAACTTCGCGCCCGGACAGCACGGTAAGAGCCGCCGGCCCAAAGTGGTGGGATACGGCATTCAACTTCGGGAAAAGCAGAAGGTGCGCCGCCTGTACGGCATTCTGGAAGACCAGTTCCGCGCCTATTTCGAGAAGGCCGCGGCCATGAAGGGGATTACGGGCGAGAACCTGCTCCACCTGCTCGAGCAGCGTCTGGACAATGCCGTGTACCGACTGGGCCTGGCCACCTCGCGCGCGGCGGCACGCCAGCTGGTTCGCCACGGCCACATTCTGGTCTCCGGACGGAAGGTTAACATTCCGTCCTACCAGCTCCGGCCAGGGCAGGAGATCGCCGTGAAGGAAAAGAGCCGGAACGCCAAGGTGATTCAGGACGCGCTCGACATGACAGGCGGCCGCTCGCTGCCCTCCTGGCTGGAGTTTGACCGCGCCGCGCTCAAGGCCAAGGTTCTCTCCATTCCGAAACGGGAGGACGTCAATTTCCCGATTCAGGAACAGATGATCGTCGAACTGTATTCCAAGTAATGCTGTTCCGCCGGAGCGGGCATCGTTCCCGCCTTCCGCGCGCAGGAGGTTTCCAATGCTCTGGAAGGGTTTTCAAAAGCCGAAACGCCTCGTCAGCAACAGCGATACGCTGACCGACAAGTACGGCCAGTTCTCTGCCCAGCCTTTCGAACGCGGGTTCGGGACGACCATCGGCAACGCGCTGCGCCGCGTCCTGCTCTCCTCCATCGAGGGAGCGGCGATCACCGCCGTGAAGATCGAGGGCGTGCTGCACGAGTTCTCTTCGATCCCGGGCGTGGTGGAAGACGCGACCGACATAATCCTGAATCTCAAGCAGATCCCCCTCAAGATGAATGTCGAGGGGCCCAAGACGCTGACCCTGGTGGCGGATCAGCCGGGCGAAGTCACTTCGCGCATGATTCAGGAGGACCCCGACGTCGAGATTCTCGACAAGGACGTCTACATCGCGACGGTGAGCGAAGGCGGCAGCCTGCGCGTCGAAATGCGCGTGAAGATCGGCCGCGGTTACGTCTCGGCGGAGAAGAACTTTGACGAGGATCTGCCGATTGGCTACATTCCAGTGGACTCGGTCCACTCGCCCATCCGCAAGGTGAACTACACGGTGGACGCGGCGCGCCTCGGCCAGATGACCGACTACGACAAGCTGACGCTCGACGTCTGGACCAACGGCGCCATCGCTCCCGCCGACGCGGTGGGCCTGGCGGCGAAGCTGCTCAAGGACCACATGACCATCTTCATCAACTTCGAGGAGGCGCCGGAAGCCGAAGAAGTCACCCACGAAAGGCCCGTGACCATTCGCAACGAGAACCTCGACCGCTCGGTGGAAGAATTGGAGCTTTCCGTGCGTTCCTACAATTGCCTGAAGAACGCCAACATCTCCACTATCCGCGAGCTGGTCCAGAAGAGCGAACAGGAGATGCTGAAGACCAAGAACTTCGGGCGCAAGTCGCTCAACGAAATCAAGGAAATCCTTTCCGCGATGGGTTTGACGCTGGGCATGAAGTTTGACGAAAAGGGCAACCCGGTGTTCCCGGAGACGCACGCTCCCACGCCGGAAGTCTAACGAAGGAATCGGAACCATGCGTCATCGCAATTTCGGAAAGAAACTGAGTCGTAATACCGAGCACCGCCGGGCGCTGCTGCGCAACCTGGTCACTTCACTGATTCTGGAAGAACGAATCGAGACCACGGTGGCCAAGGCCAAGGCAGCCCGCAGCGTGGCCGAGGAAATGATTTCCCTCGGCAAGCGCGGCGATCTGCACGCCCGCCGGCAGGCGGCGAGCTACCTGCTCACCCCGCCCGCGCTCCAGAAACTCTTCAAGGATGTGGCCAAGCGTTTTGAGAAGCGCAACGGAGGCTACACCCGCCTGGTGCGCACCGGCTGGCGGCAGGGCGATGGCGCCGACCTGGCGGTGCTGGAATTGTTCGGCACCAAAGTGCTCGAAAAGCACGCCGAAGCGCGCGCCAAACGCATGGAAGCGGTGCGCAAGCGCCAGGAAGAGGAAGCCAAGCAAGCCGAGGCGCAAGGCCCGCCCGCCCCTGAGGGCGACGAGAAGAAGTAGCCCGCGGTTTCGAACCGAGCGGATTTCCCCTCCCGGCCGTGGACCACATCCCGGCCGGGTTCGTGTTTGGAGAGCCGATGCCCCCCTCTCCGCATTCCCCGCCCGTCTCCCGCAACGTTCGCGCCCTCGGCTGGACTGCCTTCTTCAACGACACCGCGACCGAGATGAGCTACTGGCTCCTCCCGCAATTCTTGACGGGCGTGCTCGGAGCGGGTCCCATGGTCTTCGGCCTGATCGAAGGCGCGGCGGAGACCGTAGCCAGCCTCGGCCGCCTGGTTTCGGGATTTCTCTCCGACCGTCTGCGGCGGCGCAAGCCGCTGGCGGCGATCGGTTACACACTGGCCAATCTGACCAAGCCGCTGCTGGCGATGGCGCCCTCCTGGCCCTGGGTCTTCGGAGTCCGGTTCTTGGACCGGGCTGCCAAGGGGTTTCGCGCGGCGCCCCGCGATGCGTTGATTGCCGATTCCGTCCCCGCGGACCAGCGCGGCGCCGCTTTTGGATTCCGCCAGGCCATGGATTCCGCCGGAGCCATGGCGGGGCCGCTGGCGGCCATCGTGCTCCTGCCCATCTTCGCGGGCGACGTGCGCAAGGTCTTTTGGGCCGCCGCGGTTCCCGGGGCGCTCAGCATCCTGCTCGTCTGGTTCGGCGTGCGGGAGATTCGCCCGCCGTTGCCGGCCGAGCAGGTGCCGGGCAAAGCGCGCCGGTTCTGGAAGGTCCTGGATCGGCAACTTGCCCTGCTTCTCGCCGCCGTGGCGCTTTTCTCGCTGGCCAATTCCTCCGACCTGTTTCTCATCTTACGCGCCCAGCGCCTTGGATTGCGGGCGGAACTGGCGCCCGTGCTGGGACTGTACTTCAACTTCTTTTACACAGTGCTCAGCGGGCCGATGGGCAAGCTCTCCGACCGCGTTTCGCGCCGCGCGCTGATGATGGGC
>CAZHKT010000077.1:0-17087 GCA_964533045.1 uncultured Acidobacteriota bacterium
AGACACCCTCTCTCTTTCCAACTCAATTTTCAACACGAAATGTTACAGCCTACGGCAATCACCCTAATATCACCGCGACTTGCCGGCTGGCTCGTGGCACAATGTAAGCCACCGGACTGAGCGTTCATCCGAACGGTTCCAAACCGGAAGAGGAATGCCAGGTGCCGTTCGGGAAAGGGGTCAAGCGATGAAACGTTGGGTTGTCACTTTGTTGGTGTCCTTCCTTTGCGTCTTCCCGCTGGCGGGACAGGAAAAAGAGAGCGAACGCCTTGCCAGGGCTGCGGAAGTCCTGAACGAAGTGGTGGGAACGCCGGAAGGCATATCGAAGCGCTTGCTCGACAAAGCCGTGTGTGTGGGCGTCATCCCCTCCTTCAAGAAAGTCGCGCTCGGAATCGGCGGGGGCGGCGGCAAGGGCGCCATCATCTGCAGGCGCGGCGGGACGGGCGCCTGGGGCGGACCCGCGCTCTTCACCACGGGCGGGCCCAGCATCGGGTTGCAGCTCGGCGGAACCTCCACTGATTTGATATTCCTCGTCATGAACCCGAAAGGCGCGGAGAAGCTGGCTCGCTCCGGTGCCAAGCTCGGCGCGGATGCCTCCGTCGCCGCCGGACCCAAGGGCCGCGAGGCTGAAGCCGCGACCGACGCCACTATGGGGGCGGAGATCCTCAGCTATTCACGCAGCAAAGGCCTTTTTGCAGGCGTGTCGCTGGAAGGATCCGTGATTAATCAGGACGAAAAAGGCAACAAAAGAATCTATGGCCGGGATATCGCGCCCAGAGAGATCCTGGTTTCCGGAGTTGCCGTGCCGGGCGCCGCTCAACCCCTGGCCAGCTTGCTCAACAAACTCTCGCCGCACGGCGGCAAGCCGTTCAAGACCAAGTAGCGGCGACCTTCAGGTCGCCATCCCATTGAAGATGCATGTGGCGGGACAAAGCCCGCCGCTACGATGGGTGGTTTTCACACAGATTTTGAAGCCCAACACTACGAGCAAGAAGAAAAGGGCGAGGCCAAGCCTCGCCCTTTTCAATCTGTCATCAAAGGCGAACCGCAGGGCTTGAAGGCGAGCCCTGCGCTACTTGATCTTCCCGGCGTAGATGTCCATGATCGTGCCCAGGAACTTGAGGGCATGATCCTTGGGACGCTGGAAAGCGTTGCGTCCGATGATCGATCCGAAGCCGCCGCCGTCGCGGATGGCGCGGGCTTCGTCGAAGACGTCTTCGTCGCTTTCCTTCTTCGGTCCGCCGGAGAAGATCACGATGCGCGTGCCGTTGAACGCCCCCTGCATGACGTGCTTCACGCGCTCGGCGAGCGTCGCCTTGGGGATTCCCACCTTGTCGTAGACCTTCTTGGCTTCCGGCTGCTCAATGTGGTCGGTGGGCAACTTCACCTTGATGATGTGGGCGCCCATCTGCGCCGCGATCTGCGCGGCGTAGGCGGCGACGTCCAGTGCTGTTTCGCCCGCCTTGGTCAGGCTGGTGCCGCGAGGGTAGGACCACACGACGACAGCCAGTCCGTGCGCCTTGGCTTCTTCGGCAGCGGCGCGCAACTGCTCGTACATCTTCTGCGCCTGCGCCGAGCCGGGGTAGATGGTGAATCCGATGGCCACGCAGCCCAGGCGCAGCGCGTCGTGCACGCCCGAGGTCAGCGAGGGCAGGGGATCCTTCTCATCGTGCAGCACGTCGTGGTTATTGATCTTGAGGATGAGCGGAATCTCGCCCGCGTGGCGCGCCGCCGCCGCTTCGATGAAGCCAAGCGGTGCGGCGTAAGCGTTGCAGCCTGACTCGATGGCCAGTTCGTAGTGATAGTTCGGGTCGTAGCCCCCCGGATTCATGGCGAAGCTGCGCGCCGGGCCGTGCTCGAAGCCCTGGTCGACCGGCAGAATGACCAGCTTGCCCGTGCCGGCCAGTTTGCCGCTGTTCAGCAGCCGGGCGATGTTCGTTTTGGTTCCGGGATTGTCGCTTTCGTACCAGCTGAGGATTTCCTGGACTCGTGCGGTATTTCGTGGCATTTCCTGACCTCCAATGAGAGCGAATGGGATTTAATAAGCATCTAGATTACAGGCAGTTACAGGCCCCGCGCAAGGAAAAATTCGGCCCGCGCCCCAAAGTGCAAGCGCTACCATTGGCGGTTGCCGGGGTATAATCCCGACCACCCAGAGGGGGCTTCCCATGAAGAACCAATCGACGGTTTCGAGACGAGAGTTTATCAAATCAGGATCGGCTGGTGCGGGCGCGGCGGCCCTGGCCAGTTTGACGTTCGTCACGCGACCCGAGCGTGTCTTCGGCGCCAGCGACCGCGTCCGTGTTTGCGTCGTGGGGCTGCACGGCCAAGGCTGGGCGCACGTGAAGGAGTATTCGAAGCTCCCGAAGGTTGAGGTTGCGGCGCTTTGCGAAGTGGATGAAAGGGTCATCCACCAGCGCCTCGCCGAGATGGAGAAGCTGGGCATGCCCAAGCCAGCGACCTTCGTGGACCTGCGCCGGGCGCTCGATGACAAAACAATTGACGCGGTGTCCATTGCCACGCCCAATCACTGGCATTCTCTCCAAGCCATCTGGAGCTGCCAGGCGGGCAAGGACGTTTACGTCGAAAAGCCGATGTCGCACAATTGGTTTGAGGGGCGTCAGCTGGTGCGAGCGGCCCGGAAGTACGACCGGATCGTGCAGCACGGCTGCAACTCGCGCTCGGGCGCGGCGGTCATCGAAGGCATCCAGAAGATTCGCGAGGGTCTGCTCGGCGAGATCTATATGGCGCGCGGGCTGTGCTTTAAGTGGCGCAAGTCCATCGGCAAGGCGGCGCCGGAACCGGTGCCCGCCGGAGTCCACTACGACCTGTGGACCGGCCCCGCCCCGCTGAAGCCCTTCACCAGGAACCGCTTCCATTACAACTGGCACTGGATCTGGGACACGGGCAACGGCGACTTCGGCAACCAGGGCATTCACGAACTGGATGTGGCGCGTTGGGGACTGGGCGTGGAATACCCCACGAAGGTCGCGGCCATCGGCGGGCACTTCATGTTCGACGACGACCAGGAAACGCCCAACACGCTGAATGTGGCTTACGAATTTGTGCTGCCCGGCGGCCAGAAGAAGATGATGGTGTTCGAGGTTCGCCACTGGATCTCGAACCACGAAGCACTGGTGGGCGATCCGGCGTTTGGCGGTGGCGAAGTTCCCGTCGCCATCGGCAACGCGGCGCAGCAGACTCCCAAGGGGCCGCAAAACACCATCGGCAACATTTTCTATGGCTCGAAGGGATACATGGCCATCAACGGCTACGATTCCTACCGCACCTGGCTGGGCGAAGAGCAGTCGCCCGGGCCGAGCGCCACACGCGGCGGCGATAACTGGGCCAACTTTATTGACTGCGTGCGCAGCCGTCAAAAGGAAGACCTGAACGCCCGCGTCGAGGACGCCCACATTTCCTGCACACTGCTGCACCTTGGCAACGCATCGTATCGCCTCGGTCGCACGCTGAACTTCGATGCCGCCACCGAACAGGTAATCGGCGATGACGAAGCCAATCGAATGCTGCGCGGCGCCGACCGCGGCTACCGCCCCCCCTACGTGGTGCCGGACATTGTCTAACCCAGAAAGGATTCAGTTTCCGGAATGCGTCGCTACGAATAGAGGACAAACCCCATGTTAAGAATGCCCTGCGGGTCGAACCTCTTTTTGAGTTCGACGACCTTGGGCCAGGCGTCGCCGTAGTGGGCTTTCCACTGGTTGTGGTCGAAATTAATCCAGCCGGAAAGGTAGCGTTTGCCACCCAGCATGGTGGCGCCGGCACTGGCCATGCCCAAGTGCTTGAGCGGTTCCTCCACAAGATGCTTGGGGAACGCTGGCAGAATGCCGAATCCCATCACCAGTTCGCTGGGCGGCTTCATGAACAGCGGAACGGTTGACGCGGCGCCGCGGCCGGGCCAGAGCAGGATGTGTCCGCCCACGAGTGCCTGCGGGGGGAAGTTTTCGAGTACGCGGCTGAGGTACAGGGGAGTGGTTTGCCACGGCAGGACGCACTCCATCCAGGGATGGGTGAGGTCCCACGCGCCGCCGCGCCGCCAGAGATCGAAGACGGTATCGAGCCGGGCGGAGAATTCGGCGATTTCGCCGTCCTCGGTGTGGACGTGTTTGTAGAACCGCAGTCCGCCCAGTTTTTGGGCGGCCTCTGGGATTTTTTCGCCATCAGTCTCGATGGTGGCGTGGAGCGGGAAGAACCACTGGGCGAACGGCGTCCGCCCGCCGCCCACTTTGCGGATTCCCTGCGCGCACGGCGCACACCATGATTCGAGGTAATCGAACCGCTCCTCTTTCATGAGCGTCTGGAGATCCTGGAGCAAAAGGCTCAGGTTGTCGTAGAGGAGGTAGAAGCTGCGGTACCTGGGCTGGTGGCGGCGGAGCTTCAGTTTCGCTTCGGTGACGACGCCAAACTGACCCATGCCGGCGCGCACGGCGTCGAAGAGTTCGCGGTTCTGCTCGGCGGAACAGCGGACGAGATCGCCCGCGGCGGTCACCACTTCCAGTTCCAGGCAATTGTCGGCCTGGGTGCCGTGCCGCCACGAGGCGACGCCTAACCCGCCGGTCGAAAGCGTTCCACCCACGGTGACGTCGAGGTTATTGGTCAGGACGGGCGGTGAAAGCCGCCGGGGGGCAAGTTGCTCGACCAGAGTTCGCCACTTGATCCCCGCGCCGCAGGTGACGTTGGATTCTTCCACAGTCCGGACGTCCGCCAGCGACGTCATGTCGAGCACGATGTCGCTGGAAAGCGACTGCCCGGACTGGGAATGGCCGCTGCCCCGGGTCGAGACGTTGAGACCGTTCCGGCCCGCGAACCGGAGGGTCTGGGCCACGTCGGCGGCCGAAGCGGGCCGAACCACCGCCGCAGGCTTGCGCACGCATAGCCGCCCGAAGTCGGTGGCGACAGCCTGGCGCGCCACGTCGTCGGTCAGAACCTGCCCGGCGACCAGTTTCGACAGTTCTTCGGCCCAAGCCATCGGCCCGCTCCTTGATTCGTGAATTGCCGTGCGCCCTGAACGCCCTCCACCAACCTAGCACAGCCACCTCAGGGTCTCAAGACTAACCACATTGGCTGTGGGGGCTAAGTTCTTTCACCCCAGCAACTTCAACATTTTGTAATGAAATTTGGCAGACCCTGAGGTAGAATACCGCCTGTCGTTCTTGGGGCTTTGCCAAGAAAGCTTCCCTCCGGAAACATGACAATGGGAATCTTCTTTTTCCGAAGAAACGGGAATTCGAAAAGCGCCTCCTCGTCGGGTAACAACAACGGCACCGGCGCCGGTCCCAGCGTCCAGGCACCCCCCCAAGACGGCGGAAAACTGATTGTCATCACCGCCCCGCTGACGGAGACGATTGATCACGCTGGATATTTCATCCAGATGGGCATGGCTTCCATGCCGATCTGGATGGAGGGAGTCCTGAACGGCAAGTATCCCAACTGGCGGAACGTGGAGCGCAACCCGGATGGCTCGGCTCGTTTTATGCCGGCCGGCGCCCGCCTGGTGGAGGCCGCCCTGCTCCGCCAGTACAGGCCGGAAGACATCGTGGCCTGTTACCCCGACGATTTGCACAAGTTCATCGGCCCGAACACCCGCGTCGTGGCCGTCACCACTCACAATCCGCTGGGGGTGACGTTTGCCGCCGGGGTTTACACCTCCATCTTCGGCTCCTCGAAAATGCCCATCAACTCGCACTATGCGCGGCTGATGTTCCAGAAGATCAAGGAAAGCCCCTACCGGAAGAATTTCAAGGTGCTGGTGGGCGGCTCGGGCGGCTGGCAGATCACACAAAACAACCAATTCGAAGAATTGAGCGTGGACTGCGTGGTGGAAGGCCGGGCGGAATCAGCCGAGACCATGGAACTTTTCGCCAAGGCCATTCGCGGCGAGGATTTGCCAAGGGAAGTAAAGGTGGTCCATCCCGCCCGCCGGGAGGACCTGCTGGTTCCTGACCGCCGCACCACTTTCGGTGTGGTGGAGATGACCACCGGCTGCGGGCGCCGCTGCAATTTCTGCGTCCCCGACCTGAATCCCCAGATCGATTTCCCCAAGGAGAAGATCATGGCGGGGGTTCGCGCCAACGTGCGCGAGGGGAATAAGCAGATCTCGCTGGCCACGGAAGATATGTTCATCTGGGGCCAGGTGCGCACCGACACGCCGTTCTTCTTCCCCAACCGCGAGGCGCTGTTGGACCTTTATAAGAGCGTGTCCGAGACCCCCGGCGTCGAGTACAACATGGTCAGCCACTCGACTATCGCGCCCTTTGTCGTGGACCCGAATCTGATCAAACAGCTCTCTGACGTCCTGCTGGAGAAGAGTCCCATTCATCTGCCGCGGCTCAGCACCCATCCGAAGAAGAAATCCATCAGCCCGCTGATCGGCCTGGAGACGGGCTCGGTGCGCATGGCGAAAAAGATCATGCCCAGCAAGGGCGTCCCTTTCCGGATTGATGACTGGCCGAGCGTGGTGCTCGAAGGCCTGCGGGTGGCCAACGAGAACAACTGGTTTCCGCTGATGACCCTGATCGTGGGCAACCCCGACGAGACCGACGAGGACGTCAAGGCGACGCTCGACCTGATTTACGAAATGGAGCGACGCAAGCTCTTCGCCTTCCTGGTTCCCTCCGTCTTTACGCCGCTCCACGACACGCGCATGGAGAAGGCCAAGGGCGTGACCGAGACACGGAATCTCTCCGCCCTTCAGTGGCAGCTCATCATGAAATGCTGGAAGATGAACCTGCGGCCCGGCCAGTACAGCTGGTGGGGACCGATCGCCTGGCGGCTGGGCGCGCTCGGATTGTGGATGTACAAACTGCGCAAGCTGAATGGCCCGAACTTTACCTGGCCGCTGCTGATGTTCTCCAGCGCCCTGCCCGAGAAGCTCATGGGCTGGCTGGGGAAGATCTACGTCGGCAAGCCCCTCAAGACCAAGTCGCGCAAGGAACTGATCGCCTCCGTCAAGCCCCAGTACCTCAAATATTTCCGCGCCGATAACGGCGACCTTCCGGACGGATACGTTCCTCCCGCCCGGCCAGACCCCGAAGTCGAAGAAGACCTGCGCCTGGTGGCGACGTAGGTACCCTGCCCCAGCTCCCTCGCAAACACCGCAATCGTCTCACGATTTCCAAATTAAGTGAGGAGGGGACGCGCGCTCCACTGAAGGATTTCAGTTGGTGGGCCTGGGTAGAGTTGAACTACCGACCTCACCCTTATCAGGGGTGCGCTCTAGCCACCTGAGCTACAGGCCCGGTCTGGTGGGAACCTGCTGCGGCAGCAGGGGCCGCCGCAACCTTTCCAGTATAGGCTGGGACGGTGGCTCGCGCAAGCCCCTGTTCGGCCCGCGGGCGCGGCTCGTTATCCGAGCACGGGAACGGTGACGGCGCGGATGGCGCGCGCGTTGTCACTCAGCAGGAAGTGAATGACGCGGGCGACATCCTCTGTTTTCACCCACTTCGAAAAATCGGCGTTGGGCATGGAGCGGCGGTTGGCGGGCGTATCCATAGTTCCCGGCATCAGGCAGTGGACGTGGATATCGTAGGACTTGAGTTCGTCGGCGAGGATTTCGCTCAGTTGCTGCACCGCCCCTTTCGACACCGCGTAGGCCGCGATGCCCGCCCCGCCGCCGCGCAGGATGGAACCCGACGACACGGTAATGATCCGCCCGAAATTTCGCTCCATCATCACCGGCACCACGACGCGCAGGCAATTGACCACCGAGCGCAGATTTAGACTGAGCATGCGGTCCCAGGTCTCCTCGTTGGTGGTGTAGCTCTTGCCCGGGGCGAACCCGCCCGCCACCGCAATCAGGAAATCAAGGTGTCCCCAGAGCGAGCGGACTTCGCGCTCGAAGGATTCCACATCCGCCCCGCGGGTCAGGTCCACCCTCACGCCCAACAATCGCGGCGACGATCCCAGGGCTTCCTGCTTGAGCACTTTCCACTCTTCCTCGTTGCGATAGGTTACGGCCACGCGCGCGCCGCCCGCCAGCAGATCCTTCACCACCACGGCGCCCAGCGCCCCCGTGCCGCCCGTCACCACGGCCACTCGATTGTTGAAATCCATTGTGGTACCTCGTTGTCTTGAAGATGATCGCCGTGCTGATATTATCAGGCTGCGAGCGCAAATGCTCGCATTCGGTCGCCGCAGCCGCACCGGCCTGGAGGACGGCATCCTGCCGGCCATGCATCGGCTCATCAAGAGTTCTGGCCCACCATGGTCGCGAGACTTCGCACCTGCCGCGCCCGCTGTGTTATTTTAGGAACCCATGATCCGCGTCCGCTTCGCTCCTAGCCCCACCGGCTACGTGCACGTGGGCAACGCGCGCACGGCGCTCTTCAACTGGCTCTTCGCGCGCCACCATGGCGGGGCGTTCGTGCTGCGCATTGAAGATACCGACGTCGAGCGCTCGAAGGAAGAATACGAGCGGCAATTGATCGCGGATCTGAAATGGTTCGGCATGGACTGGGACGAAGGACCGGACATCGGCGGGGCGCACGGCCCCTACCGGCAATCCGAGCGCAAGGACATCTACCGCCGGCACGCGCGTCATTTGATCGACGCGGGGCACGCTTATTACTGCTTTTGCTCGGCCGAACAACTGGAGGCCGAGCGCCAGGCGGCGCTCAAGGCCGGCCAGCAGCCGCGCTATTCCGGACGCTGCCGCACCCATCCGCGCGAGGAAGCGGCGCGCCGGGTGGCCGCCGGCGAACCCGCTGCGATTCGCCTCAGGATTCGTGAAGGGGACTTGAGCTGGCACGACCGCGTGCACGGCCCCACCAGCTTCGCCAGTGAAGTCATCGGCGACTGGATCCTGGTGCGCTCGGGCGGCGATCCGTCTTACAACTTCGCCGTGGTGGTAGATGATCACTGGATGGGAATCACCCACGTCATCCGCGGCGACGATCACATTTCGAATACGCCGCGTCAACTGGCGCTCTACCGCGCCCTCGGCTGGCAGCCGCCGGAGTTTGCGCACCTCTCGACGATTCTCGGTCCCGACCGCGCCCGGCTGTCGAAACGCCACGGTGCGACGTCGCTCCAGAATTTTCGCGAAATGGGAATTCTTCCGGAAGCGTTGATGAATTACCTGGCACTGCTTGGCTGGTCGCCGGCCGACGGCGTGACCGAGTTGATGAACCGCGAACAGTTGATCGCGCAGTTCTCGCTGGATCACATCATCAAGGCTCCGGCCGTCTTCGACGACGCCAAGCTGAATTGGATGAACCGGCACTACATGAGGGAAGCCCGGCCGCGCCGCCTGGCGGAACTCTGCGTTCCCTTTCTGGTGCAGGCGGGCTATCTGGCGGAGCCGCTCGACGAGCCCATGTTTGCGTGGCTGGAACGCATGCTGGAAGCCGTGTTGAAGAACCTGGACCACCTCGATCAAGTTCCGGCTGCCGCCCGCCTGATATTTGAATATGACACCGGGGGCGAGGAGGTGAAGCAGGTGCTTGCCGACGCCGGGGGGCGCGCAGTCCTGAAGTCGTTTATCCCCAAGATGCGCGCACTCGATGAAATCAACTACCAGCGGTTCCGTGAAGTGACCAAAGCCGTGCAGAAGGAAACGGGGAAGAAGGGGAAGGAACTCTTTCACCCGATTCGCGTGGCGCTGACGGGCGCGGCCTCGGGGCCGGAACTCGAAAAATTGATTCCGCTCTTTGAAGCCGGCTCGAAGCTGCCGCTGGCGCGGCACGTGAAAAGCTGCGCCGAGCGCCTGCACCAGTTTGAAAAGCTGCTTTGAGCCACAACGGCACATAGACACAGAGAAATCTGGGGATGAGGAACTTCACTCAGACCACGAAGGGGGGATTATCCGTTCTCTTCCTTTGCAGTTCTGTGCCTCTTCGGCGATAACGGATGCAAGGTATGACATCGGATTCGAAAAGGGCGGTGGACGCCTTCCGGCAGGGCGAACGGATCGCCGCCGCGAGCCTGGTGGTGAACCTCGTGCTGGCCGCCGCGAATGTTCTGTTGGGGTGGCGAGCGGGGTCGGCGTCGGTGACGGCGGCGGGCGCCGAGTTCCTGGCCGACGTGCTGGCGGCGAGTCTGGTTTATGTGGGCATGCGGATGGCCGCGCGCCCTGCCGACGAGAATCATCCCTATGGTCATGGCCGGGCGGAGACGCTGACCGGGATGCTGATTGGCATGATCCTGGTGCTGGCGGGACTGGGCATCTGCTCGGCTTCGATTCGCAACTTCAACGTGCAGCATCCGCCGCCCGCGACCTACGCGGTCTGGCCGCTGGCGGGCGCCATCTGCGCCAAGGCGGTGCTGGCCGCGACCAAGTTCCGTGTGGGGCGGCGGATTCGCAGCGCCGCGCTGGTGGCCGATGGCTGGAATGACGCCGTCGATATTCTATCCGGCGGGGCTGCCTTAACAGCTCTGGGTCTGACCCTCTACGATCCCGCACGCTTCCTTGCGGCGGACCACTTTGGCGGATTCGCCGTGGGCTTGATTGTGATCAGCATCGGGATCCGCGTGGCGCGGGACACGTCGCTGGATTTGATGGACACCATGCCGCCGGTCCCCTTTATGGAACAGATTCGGGCCTCGGCGGCGCGGGTCGAGGGCGCGCGGGGCGTGGAAAAATGCTGGGCGCGCAAGACCGGCCTGCGTTATCACGTGGATTTGCACCTGGAAGTGGACCCGGCCATCTCAGTGGCCGAATCGCACGGCATCGCTGAACGCGTCCGGCACCAGGTTCGAAAGGACATTGCGGATGTGGCCGACGTGCTGGTTCACGTCGAGCCGTCGCCTATGGTAGATTCGCGCACTGCGGCTCCACCGCCGGGCGGGCAAAAAGATTGAGCCACAGCGGCACCGAGAACCGAGGACATGACGAAATGGCCTCCTCGGTGGCCGCGCGCCTCTGCGGCGAAGGCTTCTCATGATGCGAAACGCGGAATCCAACACGGAGACCAGCAACGCCGTTTACGGCATCAACGCCGTGAAGGAGGCGATCGGCGTGCGAGCGGTGGATTACGTCCTGGTGGCGGCGGGGCAGCACAGCCATCGCGTGCAGGAAATCGTGAATGCCTGCCGCAAGGCCGGCGTTTCGGTGCGCTTCTCGCCGCGCGCGGCGCTCGACCGGGCGGCGGGGACGACGCATCATCAGGACGTGGTGGCGGTCTGCGCCGTGAAGCAATACGTGGAACTGGAAGCCCTGGCGCGCGGGCGCCAGAATCCGTTGCTGGTGGTGCTGGACGGGGTGGAGGATCCGCGCAATCTGGGCGCCATCATTCGGACCGCGGTGGCGGCGGGTGCGGATGGACTAGTGATTCCCGAGCGCCGCGCCGCAGGGCTGACGGCCTCGGTCGCGCATGCCTCGGCGGGAGCGCTCGAGCACGCCCGCATCGCGCGCGTCACCAATCTGGCGCGCAGCCTCACGGAGCTGAAAGAACACGGCGTGTGGGTGTATGGTTTCCAAGCGCGCGCGGAAAAGTCCTACTTGCAACTGGACTACAAGGGTTCCTGCGCGATTGTGCTGGGCGGCGAAGGCGGAGGTTTGCATCGCTTCGTGCGCGAAACATGCGACCAGATTGCGGCGATTCCCCTCTACGGGCCGGTCGAATCGCTCAATGTCTCGGTGGCCGCGGCGATTGTCTTGTATGAAGCAGCCCGCCAGCGGCAGCCGTAGCGCAAGGGTCGCGGTTTAGCCTTGCAATTCGAAAGGCCGCATGGCCAGAGGGCGGGCCCTGAGCGACGGCGGCAACGCCCAGGGCGGGGATTTCATCCAACATTCTGGACCTCGAATCGAAATGATGATGAAGATGAAGGGACAAGGACGGGTCTGGTTGCTGGCACTGGGGCTGGCCGTGCCCGGCCTGACCTTCGCGCAGGACGGAATCACGAACTCCTTGCCGGAACGTTCCGAGGCCGCCAGCAAGGAAGATGCGCAGGAACCGCCAGCATCCACGCCCATCCGAGTCCGTTCGGACCTGGTGGTGACGCCGGTCACCGTGCTGGGTTCCACCGGCGAATTCGTCTACAGCCTGAAGAAAGAGGATTTTGAAATCTACGACAACGGCAAGCCGCAACGCATCGAAGGATTCGAATCCGAGCCGCGCCGCGCGGCCTTGGTGATTGTGGTGCAGACGACGAGGGCGATCGCGCCGCTAATCAAGAATCTGGAAAGTCTTTCCGGCATTTTCTCCAATCTGCTGCTGGGGCCCGAAGGGGTGGCCGCCGTCGTCACTTACAGCGACCGCGTGCGCGTGGTGCAGGATTTCACTTCCGACGCCAACCAGTTGCAAACGACGCTGGGTAACCTGGGGCCGGAAGGGGTGGGCGCGCGGCTGAATGATGCGTTGACGCGCGCCATTGCGCTGCTCGAGCGCCGCCCCAAGGAAGACCGCCGGCTCATTGTGGCCTTCTCCACCGGCTTTGACGACGGCAGCGAATCCGAACGCGCCGAAGTGGTTCGCCGCGCCACGGGATCCGAAGTGGCGATTTACGGCCTGGGTCTCAATCCGGTGAAGAGTCTCTTCTCGCGGCGGCCCGAGGATTCCCCGCCCACACCGGTGGCGGGAAATCCCGTCGGGCAGATGCCCACCGCCGGCTCGCCCACGCCCTCACTCTCCTCGCGCGTGTATTCCTCGCCCATCCCCGTCGTGGACATTCTCGACGCCACGGGGAAGATGGTGAAGTCGGTTGCGTTCAAGCACCTGATGGAGTACTACGCGGGATATACCGGCGGCGTCTTTTACGGGAACTGGAAGAAGGATGAACTGGCCGACTTGCTTAGCCGGATCGCGGCGGAGATTAACAGCCAGTACGAGCTGGCGTATGTTCCGAACACGCTCGACGAACCCGGCTTTCATCGCATCCAGGTGAGAGTGCTCCGCCCCGGGCTGCAGGTGCGGGCTCGATCGGGATACTTCTACCAGCCGGGCGCAACGCCGGTCAAACCCGGTGAAAAAGCCAAGCCCATCGTGACTGGCCCTCGCTAATTATCCTCGTACGATTCCACCTGCACGCGCTTCTCGGAGCGCAGGTCGAGTTCCGCCAGGTAAGGACGCATGGCGCGCGGCTCGACGCGCAGCACCAGGACATGCGGTGTCTGGTCGGCGGAGTAGACCACCGAGAAGAATCGGTTCTTCTTGGTCTTCAGAATGGCGCTGGGGGATTGGGGGCGAACCTTCCACTTGACCTTCATCTTGGTCACCCGGCGGGAGACTTCCGACCGGTACTCCATCGCCTGGATGGCAGAGTAGGGAATATCAACCTTGCCGCTCCAGCAGCGGAAGGTGACCACGTCAGGATTAATCTCCAGGTTGCCTTCGCAACCCTGGGGAAAGTCTTCGGTCCCACCCCAGTACTTAAAAGGAAGCGGCGCGGAATCCTGCCCGGCGCGAGCGGCGATGGTCCCGGCCACCAGCATGCTTCCCATTCCAATTATCAGCAGCCCACGTCGAATCATAGTCCTTTCCCTGTCGATGCGCCCTTCCGGCGCAAATTTCACCCCCCATCTTTATTATGGCATTTCTCAGGCGGAGTGGCCGAGGGAACTAGCGGGTGCGGGGGGATCCCTCCGGAGGCTCGCCTTGCGAGGCGCCGGAGACTACTCGGGGAAGGCTGCCGACGGGCACCTCCACCTCGATGTACCAGGGCACTGCCAGCGCGCCCCAGCGGGCCGGGCGAAACGTCCAGGCCGCCAGCACGCGCCTCGCCTCGCGTCCGATTTCATCACTTCCCTCCAGGGGAAACGAGTCGAGCGCACGCCCATCCTCGCCCACCAGCACCCGAACCCGAACGCTCTCGCCCGCTCCCGGATCGGAGGGCATGACTTCCGGCGTGGGCGGCCGCACCTGCCGGTCCAGATCATCTTCCGGCCGGGGCGGGAACGGAGTCAGCCGACGTGTGTGGAGTGAAAACTTCACGTCCACGTAAGTCACAAAGTGGGCCGGCCCCCGTCGCGAGTGGGCGGGCTTGAAGATCCAGTTGCGAATGGCCTTGAGCGCGGCCACGGCGAGGAAGGGGTGCCCTTTCACCACGTGCGCTTCTTCGACCCGGCCCGCGTCATTCACCGTGGCCTGCACGCTCACCTTGCCCTGGATGTAATTCATTTTGGCAATGGACGGGTAGACCGGCGTTTCATTCCGGACCAGGAACTGGGTGGCGCGCCGGGAGGGAACGACCTCAAGGCCGGCGGAGTCCCGCGCATTCTCGGCCGCCAGCGCGGCGCCGATCGCGAAGGCGAAAACGGGGATACCCATCCGCTTGGGGAACCTAACCATGGGACTCAAAAATCACGTGCGCGACCACGTAGCGGTCGCTGTGTGAAAGTGAAACGGCCATGCGCGCCACACCCTGCTGGCGCGCCCTCTGTTCGGCGCGGCCCGTGAGCCGCAACTCCGGCTTGCCACTCGGCTGGTGCACGACTTCCACGTCGCGCCAGGTCACCCCTTCCCGCCAGCCGGTACCCAGAGCCTTGAACGCCGCTTCCTTGGCGGCGAAGCGCGCGGCGTAACGCTCCGCCTTGTTCTTATACTGCTCGCAGTAGGCGATCTCCGCTTCCGTGAAAATGCGCCGGGCAAAGCGCTCGCCGTGGCGCGCCAGCGCCTGCTCGATGCGCGCCGTCTCCGCGATGTCGATCCCTGTTCCGACGATCATTCGACCGGTCGCTCTAGCGGCAGTGTCCTCACCCGCGCCGTTGGGTCTCACACATTCCCGGCGGCCAGAGACCGTCGCTACCGCCCGGCATTGGCGCTCTCAGGCTGCGGCCTTCCGCTGCGCGTGCATTTCGTGCTCGTAGCCCCGCACCGTATGGTACACCGCGCGGTCAAAAAAGCGGCCGATCAGGCGCTGCAATTCCTGCTCCTGGTAGAGCTCCACCGCGGAATCCATCAGCCCGCAGGTCCGGATGTAATCCCGCAGGTGATACTTGGAAAGGGTCAGAGCCCAGACCACTTCGCTGATGGGAATATTCTCCTTGAAGCGCTTGCGCCCCAGCTCACCGTATTCCACTTCGACGTGATTCTCGGTCGCATCGCTCAGCCACTTGCCCAGATGGCGATAGACATCGTAGAGACGCGTCCGTAATTCGTCTCGCTCTAACCGATGGTATGAAGGCGTGCGGGGATTCGATTGCAGGTCGTCCATCAGACCGCGGAAAAGCTCCTCCGCGTGGTCCTCGATCATGTGGACTAATCGCGCAGAAAGCATATGCCGTTACCGTGCCCTTCGGGGCCCGGTCCCCCTTTCCGCTGGATTCAAGTGAACCATAGCATTCTCTGGATTCAAATTCAACCTGGCCTCGCTGGAGCGGCGGTGTCCTCGCCCCCGGCAGGTTGCCCCGGGGCTTGAGACGCCTCAGCGAGGCGTCTCTGCCCACGGCCATGATATATTCAACCGTCGGGTGAAAACACCAACGCAAATTGTTGCGAGAGGCGGCCTTTCTTGGGTTGAATCGCGCGCGCTCGCGCCAATCCCCTGGCTGCTGCACGCCTTCAGCACGCGCGTGGGCGGAGCGAGCCAAGGCCCCTGCCGCGGCCTCAACCTCGGCTTTATCGAATCTGACAGGCGGCAGCGGGTTGAACAGAACCGCGCAGAATTCTTCGCGGCGCTCGGCGTGGAAGGGTTTTCCCTCGCCGAATTGAAGCAGACGCACTCGACGCACGTCTATCAAGTTGCGCTCGACCGCGCCGGTCAGGCGCGCTACATGCCGGCGGGCAGCGGCCAGCTGCTTCCCGCAGGCAAGCCGCCGCCGGGTGATGCGCTGGTCACGAATCACCCCGATGTGCTGCTTTCCATCCGCACCGCCGACTGCCATCCCATCCTGCTCGCCGACCCGCGCCGACGCGCCGTCGCCGCCATCCATGCCGGCTGGCGAGGCACGCTCGCCCGCATCGCGGAGAAGACCGTGGGCGTGATGCGCGCCGTCTTTGGCTCGAATCCGCGCGACCTCACCGCCGCCATCGGGCCGGGGATTCAATCCTGCTGCTACGCCGTGGGCGAGGAAGTGGTCTCGAAGTTCCACGGACGCTTCGTCCATGCCGAACGTTACTTCAAGCCGGTTCGGGTGGACGAGGAATCCGCCGCGCTGGTGGCGAAATATCCCAACATCTTTCTTTCGCCCTTCCCGCCCGGCCACGAGCCGATGAATCAGGCCGCTGCCCATCTCGATCTCGCCGCCGCCCTGCGCGACCACTTGCTGGCTGCGGGCCTTCCTCTGACCAAGATTGACTGCTCAAAATTCTGTACCGCCTGCCGCACCGACCTCTTCTTCTCCCATCGCCAGGAAGGCCCCCGCACCGGCCGCATGATGGCCGTGATAGGGATGAGGGATTAAGGTTTCGGATTAGCGGTGAGGAGCAGGGCGGCGGGGAAGGAAGTACCGGGTTACATGATATGAACTCATTAAGGGGACTTCCGGATTGTTGCGTTTGCGATGGCGCGAGCCAGGAGCGATGCAATGAAGTGTTGAAAGCTAAGTTCAGGAACAGGTTCGCGGTAGTTTCCCTTGGCTCCACCCTTTGCACTAGAGAGCAGCAAACACACCGAATCGTACAGCCGCTCCCGCACCAGTTTGGTCAAAAGGACCTCGTATCGCCTTCCGTATGATGCAGCTTTGAATTCAGGGAAGACTTTGAAGTGCGGGTCGCGGGCCTTGACGGGCCTCATTGAACCTTGTGCTTCCTCGAGAAGCATCATGTAACCTAGCCAGGGGCGGGAGGAGGGTTTGAAAGCGCCTTCCCGATACGCCGCCAAGACGTCAACAGCGCTCCCAATTGCTTCCTCGGTTCGATTGTTGTAGTTGTTACCGAAGGACCCGACTTGAGATTTGAATTCGATGCCAGCCAAGAGTTGACGATCTGCAACCACCAACAAATCCCACTGCTTCTCAGGCCGATACCATCCTGGCAGTTCCGTCGCTTCGCCGCAAAAGACCTGAGTCTTGGGGAGGCCATTTTCACATAAGTATTCTCGAACCAGGCTGATGAAGCCGTCCATTTGGTGTCCGCCTGTAACAGCCGTCCTTGCGCCCGCATCGCGGGTTCCTGACGCTGCTCCTTGCTTTCTGTGTACTTAGCTGAGGATCTCCGGACACTGGGGTATTCCGGTGGCAGGGGATTCTA
>CAZHKT010000078.1:0-16937 GCA_964533045.1 uncultured Acidobacteriota bacterium
AAGTATACACGAAATGCTCCCTGATGTCACTATATTATGTAATTCTCTCTAGAACAATTCCGCCTTGCTGTTGAACTTGCCCGTCGGGTGTGCTATAGGTTCCTCCTCAGGGCTTTTCAAATTCATCCAGGAGGTGGGAAATGGGGCATCCGTCTGCTATCTCGATGAGAGGTCTGCACGCGCTGCTGGTCGCGGGATTGCTGACCGGGGTCGCGCTGGCTGCGACTCCCGGAACCGGCAAGCATCCTTTCAAGGTCGCGGGCACATTCGTGGAAGGGTGCAGCTGCAAGATAGTTTGTTCCTGCAACATGGGACACATCGGCCATGCGTGCCAGGGCGTCGGTGCCATGGCTTTTCAGTCTGGAACCTACATGAACACCGACTTGAGCGGCGCCAAAATGGCCTACGCCGTTTCTCCCGGCAACTGGCTGCGCGTTTACACGGAAGCCCGCAACCCGGCGCAGGAAAAGGCGCTGGCCGCGCTGGTTGCGAAGACCTTTGCGGCGTTTGGCAAGCTGGAAGAATCCCGAAGCGCCCGCATCGAGATCACCGGCGCCGAGGGCAAATACAACGTCCAGGTCGATGGCGGCAAAATCATGTCTCTCACTACCGAGCCGGTCATCGGCGCGGATGGCAAAAAGCCGTTTACGTACCACAACACGCTGTTGCCTCTGAGTCCGACGATCTTCCAGGCCAAAACGGTCAGCGGAAGCTTTAACGACGGGGGGCACTCGTTCACGCTGGCAGACAGCAACTCCTACTTCAATCCCAGCGCGGAAGGGAGCGGCGAACTCTAGGGTGGATCTCCGCCGGGCGCGGACGCATTCGGCTGCGTGCCCGGCCGGAAACCGGGGACGGAGGGCCGGTGATTTTTCTCGAAGTCTTGCGTGAGTTCTACGACTACAACTTCTGGGCGCGCGACCAGCAGCTGGCCGTCTGCGCCGGCCTGTCGGACGAGCAGTTGTCATTGCCGCTCGGCGCCAGCTTCGGCTCCCTGCGCGACACGCTGAAACATATCGCGGGCGCGGAGTGGGTCTGGACCGAGCGATTCTACGGGCGGGACGCGCGCTCCGTCCCCTGGTACCGGGACATCCAGTCGGTCGAATCGCTGCGCGCGCGCTGCACGCAGACCGAGGCCGACCTGCGCAGATTCCTCGACAGCCTCACGCCCCAGTCCCTGCTCCAGCCGCTGACGTACGTCAACTTCAAGGGCGAGACCTGGACTTATCCGCTCTGGCAGCCGCTGCTCCACCTCGCGAATCACGGCACCTACCATCGCGGACAGGTCACAATGGCGCTGCGCCAGCTGGGGGTCACACCCGCCGCCATCGACTTCCTCCTCTACTACGACAAGCGAAAGAAGTGAAACCGGCTTCCTGCGGAGACGGGTCATTCGCGGACAAGTTCAAAGGAAGTCGAAATCGCAATGGCCGCCGCCAGCGACCGCGCCACGGGACACCGGTCCCGGTGATAGTCGTGAACGCGCTGAATGGTCTGGCGATGCACCTCCCCGGCGCGAAGTTTGTAATTTGCGTGGATGCGCTTCAGGACCAAGACGCCGTCCTCCAGTTCCATTTCACCGGTGATGTCACTCACCAGCCGTCCACCGCTGGCATCAATGCCGCGCGCCTCCAGCGCGCCCCCGAAGGTTTCGGTCAGTCAGCCGCCGGTGGCGGCCACGACATAATCCAGGGTGGTGGCGCGCGGCGGGAAATCCGCCGCTGAGACCTTGTAGTGCGCGGCAATCTCGGAATGCACGCCGAACCGGACCGGCGCTGTTTCCGCCGGCAGGTAGGCAAGTCGCAGCGGCCCGCGCTCGCGTTCGATCCTCACCCGGGAGACGTAGACCACCGCTCCTCCCTGTGCCATAAGTTCTTACCCTCCTGTGAAACCTCCCGTACCCCCACTACCAGGGGATCGATTCGCTGGAGACGAATCGCTGAGCCTTCCGCATGGGAGCCTTCGGCGAGCTGAAGTAGGCACGTCTATACAGCGGGCCAACCTTTCCCGGCGGATCAATGGCAATAACCGTGTTCCCCTTGATCGTCAGTGTGTAGGGTACGTTGCCAATGGTTTCTCGAACCGTGCGGGTCGAGATGGGGAACGTGAGGACCATCCGGTCCCCCGACTTCCCCGGCCCAACGTTGACGTAGCGCCCTTCCCACCGCAGCGAACGCCGGGCGCCGTTCACTTTGCACGACACCTTGTTGCTGCCGTCCGGGATCCACTCCGGCACGCGCAAGCAGATGCTCGACGATGGCTGCTTCACTCTCACCTCCACGCGGCCCTCATAAGGAATGTGGCTGTAAATATCGGCCCACTCGGAGGCGCGATTCAATAGCAGATTGACGCGCAGTTCCTCACCCCGGCGCTGGACAATCCTGTCCCAGACGTAATAGAGGGCGCGCGCCGAGTTGCCCAGGCAGCATTGTTGAATCCCGATTTGCGAAGCAAACTCATTGCCGCTCGCCCAGCCCGCGAACGATCCGACATTGCGCTCCGGCACCCGCTCGGCGGTCTCATTAAACGCCACGGGTTGCTTCGGCTGTGTCTTCTCAAACTCGTATATCCAATCGCCGTCAGTCAATTGCTGCTCGGCAAACTGGTTGCGCAGCCAGCGATCCACATCGTCATAGTAGTCGCCCGCGCCGCCGTCGGTCAGCTTCAGCGCCATGGCGATCATGTCCGCCACCTCGCAACTCTCACAGGCGAAGTACTTGTTGTCGATGGCCAGCTCCGGAAAGAATCCCACCAGCGACGAGCCCTGCGTCTTCGCCCATCGAAATCCTGAATTCACAAATTCGAGCGTGGCACGGTCCTGCGCCACGACCGCGTATTCCAGCATACTCAGCAGTCCGATGGTGTGGTTATGGAAGTGTCCGCCGATCTTCAAATCCTTCGCCTCGGGATAGTGAATCTTGAGCCGCGGCGAATGGAGGAGCGCTTCGATTTCATTGGGCGAGACGAGGAAGCGTCCCTCGGCGTCGTAGTATTCCGAGTGCTCGCGCCCGAAGACGGTGAGCTGGGCGGCCAACTGGATCGCCGGTTCGTATCCCGTCGCGCGGTAATACTGCGCGAGACCTTGAATCATGCGCACGTTGCCGTAATCCACCGCGTCCCACCCGGTGGGCTTGGGCGGATTCAATCCAAACTGTGCAAACGGCGCAAACGCCCCGTTGGGGACGTAGGCATAGTCGCCACGATTGACGGTCATGGCAGCGAGGCGCTGGATCATCCGTTCGTTGATCTCGCGCCAGACGGGATTCTGATCGCGCAGGTAATACACCGTCATGGTTCCGATCAAACGGCCGCACTTGGCCACCGTGGTGGCGAGCGACACGGGCGCATGGGCGGTGCGCGCGTTCCGGCCGTCCGGCATCCAGATGAACTCGAAACTCCAGGGATTCAGACGGCTCCACGGGCGGCCGTCGAGAATCTCATAAACCAATCCGTCAGGGCCGATGCTTTTCAGCATCACTTCCATCCAGACCGGATCAACATGGGCGTCCAGACTGCTTCCCGTGGCGATTCGAAGCAGCGGCAAGGCCTCCATGAATCCTTCCACGCTCTGCACCCAGTCATTGTGGTCGTGCATCATCACAGCCGGATTGCGGAAGAGTTCCGTCTGCCAGTAGACCTCGTACTCGGCGTCGGGATCGGTGATGCTGGTCAGGGCGTTGACGGCCAGTTCGCAGCGGTGGGCAATGTCGAGTGTGTCCGGAATCGTGTCTTGGTAATACTCGCCGCAGTAACGCGGAATTTGAAATACCGGGATTTCTTTATTCGGGTAGTCGATGGGAGTAAGGGTTTGTTTCTCCGGACGCCAAGGCCCAGCATTTAGACGTTGCGCGAGCATCGCGCCGCCCACGGTCAGCAGCGAATCCTTTACGAACCGTCGACGAAGCATGCGCGCCCCCTTCGAAGAACTACCAGAGAATTTTCTCATCCGACACAAAGCGCTGCACGGTGCGCCAGCGGGTCTTGCTCTCGCGGTAGTGCGCGCGCAAATAGAACGGGCCGTCCTTGCCCGCCGGGTCAATAGCAACCACGGTATTCCCCTTGATGGTCAGGGTGTACGGCACGGCGCCTATGGTTTCCCTCACGGTGCGCTCGGCGATAGGAAAAGTGACGGAAACTCGCTGGCCCGGAAGAACCGCGCCAGCGTTCACGTAACGGCCTTCCCAGCGCACCGGGCGCGCCGCGCCGTTCCCCGTCGCCTGGACCTCAGGGCTTCCGCTGGCAATCCACTCCGGCGCACGCAGCCAGAGGTTGGAAGTGGCTTTCTTGATATTCAGGTCCACGCGACCTTCGTACGGTAGGTGACTGTGAACATCGGCCCACTCCGAGGCGCGATTCAGCAGCAGGTGCACGCGCAAATCGTCCTGCCGGCGCTCCAACATGTTTTCCCAGACGTAGTAAATGGCGCGCAGGCAGTTGCCCGTGCAGCAATGCGGCATCACGTAGCCCGCTTCGTTGCCCGTGGCGCGACCCAGGAATCCACCCACCACGCTCTCAGGCACATTCTTGTCGGTCTCATTGGATTCGACGGGTTTCGCTTTCTGTTTGGCGGCCACGCCGGGAATCCAACTGCCATCGGTCACCTGCTGCTCGGCGAACTGGTTGCGCAGCCAGCGGTCGGCGTCGTCCCAGTAATCGCCCACGCCGGCATTGCTCATCTTGACGGCGAGGCCGATCATGTCGCCGATCTCGCAGCCTTCGGCGCCTTGGTAGTGTCCGTCCAGAATCATCTCCGGGAAGAATCCGACCAGCGACGAGCCCTGCGTCTTGGCCCACTCGTACGACGACCGGACAAACTCGAGTGCCTGCGGGTCTTTCGTCGCCACTCCGTACTCCAGAATGCTGGCGAGCGCGATGGTGTGCACGTGGAAATGCCCGCCGAACTTGCCGCGCTCGATGCCCGGATAGAGATCCTTGATGAAATTCTTCTCCGTTTCAGAAAAGAGAAATCTTCCCTGCGCGTCAAAAGATTCGGCCGGCCCCAGGGCGAACCGCGTCAGTTTGGCCGCCAGCTTTCGCGCCGGTTCGTAGCCGGTCACCGCATAGTACTGCGAAAGACCCTGGATCATGCGCACGTTGCCGTAATCAATCGCATCGTAGCCGGTAGGCATCACGGCGTCCGGGCCGAATCGGGCGTTGGGCTCCAATCCGCCGCGCGGGATGTAAGCGAAGTCTGCCTTCTCGACCGTGAGCGATGCCAGCCGCTCGATCATGCGCTCCGCCGCAGCCTTCCAGATCGGATTCTTGTCCCGCAGGTAGTACACCGCCATGGTGCCGATGGTGCGTCCGCATTTGGCAGGGGTGGTCAGCTGAGCCACGTCTGCGTTATTCGCGCTCGTGGAAGTTCCGTCCGGCCGCCACACCGGCTCGCTGAAGGCCACGTGCAGACGGGACCAGGGAAGCCCGTTGAGCGGCACGTAGGTGAGACCGTCAGCGCCGATGCTTTTGAGTGCGACCTGCATCCAAGAACGATCCACTTCCGGCCTGAGATTGCTTCCCGTGACGACGCGCAAGAGCGGCAAGACCTCCATCAATCCTTCCACGCTCTGCACCCAATCGTTGTAGTCGTGCAGCAACACGGCGGGGTTACGGTCCCACCACGCGATCCAGTAAACCTGGTGATCGCACATGGGATCGGCAATACTGGTGAGCACGCGCACGCCCAGCTCGGCGCGGTGCGCCAGGTCGAGCGTGTCCGGAACACGGTCCCCATATCGCGTCCCGTGATAGGCCGGGATCTCGAACGACGGGATTTCTTGCCGCGCGTATTGGATGCGAGGCGGCGTCTCGCCTTTTGCGGCGGCTTCGATGGCTGCGCCAGGCGGCAACGCCACGCCGCCCAACGCCAGCAACGATCCCTGCACAAACTTTCTTCGGTCCATCCCACCCTCCCCCACTCATCGCTTGTGGCTTTCGCCGGGAACATTACCAAAGCCGAAAGCATTTGGCCACCATTGCGACGGGAAATGTCCTTTCGGTTTTGAATTGTTTCTGGCACATTACGCAGCAGCGAACAATTTCGTAGCGAGGACAGGCCACGTGCGCAGACGGAATTCCACCCGGCGTGAGTTTCTGAAGCAGACGATCGTGACGGCCGGAGCAGCCGCGGGACTGAGGAGCATTGAGTCGCTGGCCGCCGCGCGGGGCAAGTCACCGCTCGCCGCGCCGAATTTCTATTGGGGCATCGGGATCGAGAACTGCTGGATGGCGCAGACCGATCCGGCGCGCGACGGCAACCGCCGCCTGCTCGATGTTTACCTTCAGATGCAACACTACGACAAGTGGAAGGAAGACCTCGATCTGCTGCCCGCGACCGGCGTCAATTGCATTCGGTATTCCCTGCCGTGGTACAAGGCCGAGCCCCAGCCGGGCGTCTACGATTGGAGCTGGATTGATAAGCCCGTCGAGTATCTGGTCAACAAGCTCAAGATCATCCCCATCATGGACCTGATCCATTACGGCACGCCGACGTGGATGCCGGATGGAATCATTGATGAGCGATTCCCCGAAGCCATCGGCAGGTACGCGGGCGCGATGGCTTCGCATTTCAAGGGGCTGGTGAATCACTACTCGCCCCACAACGAGCCGCAATTGACCTGCATCTTCTGCGGTTTAACGGGCCGCTGGCCCCCTTACCATAAGTCGCCCAAGAGCTGGGCCAAGATTGGGGTTGCCGTTGGCCGGGGGATGGTCTATGCAATGGACGCTATTCGCTCTGCGATTCCGGACGCGGTCATTGTTTCCGTCGATCCTTGGATGGCGGGGGTCATTGACAGCCACCTGAAACTCGCTAAGGATGACGCGCGCCGCGAGGAGGTCGGCTGGGCCTCGGAAAGTTTTCCGGCGTCGCTGGCCTACGGGAAAGTTCCAGGCACGAACCCCTTTGCCGCGATTCTTGAGGAGTGGGGCGTCCCCTCGAAGGAACTCGAATGGTTCTCAACCAACGCGCGCCGGCCCGATATCCTGGGCTATAACTTCTACCCGGATTTCGGATTCGGCTGGAACGAAAGCCCGGAGAACCGGAACAAGGATTACACGCGCGGCGGAACCGTGCCCCTGAAGGACGCGGCACGCGAAGCGGCGGGGCGCATCACGCCCGGCATCGAGCGGGCGCAGAAATACTTTGATCTGCCTGTCTACCTGACGGAAACCAGCGCTGGACTCAGCATGGAAGCGCGCATCGCGTATATCGAGGCGCTGGGCGATTGGGTTGCCGAACTGCGCCGCAAGGGCGTGCCGCTGCGCGGCGTCAACTGGTGGCCGCTGTTCGATACCATTCAGTGGACCTACCGCGAACAGGTCTCGCTGCCCCTACGGGATTTTATTTTCGAGGGCGGATGGAATAACGGGCTTTACCGGATTCAGCCGGAAGCGAGCGGCAATTTGAAACGCCTGGCCACGCCCGCCGTCGAGGCGTTCAGAAAGGTTGTCCGCCGCCAATCCTGACAGAATCTGGAATCGCTCTCCTGCACGTCGTTCCGAGGAGTTCCCATGTCGAACCGAAGACGCATCAACCGACGACAATTCGTCGAACTCAACGCCGTCGCAGCTGGATCCATCCTCCTGCCGCGGGCTGGGCGCGCAGCGGAGGAAGCGGCTCCCGCGGCGGAATTCCCAGGCGTGGAGTTTCTGGTCAAGCCATCTGAACTCACTCTTAAGTTCTCGTACCCCTCCGGCGAGCGGCGTCTGAGCTTTTCCAAGAATCCCCAGCCGGATTTTGCCGCCTGGCGAAAGACGGTTGTTGCTAAGCTCATGGAATTGCTCCACTTCGAGACGCCGATTCCCTGCCCGGTGCGCGAACTGCGCCGCGTGGAGCGCGATGGAATTTCGTTTCGAGCGCTGGTCATGCAGGTCAGCGAAACGTTAAGCATCCCGGCGTATTTGCTCGTACCCGCCCGCGACAAGCGTCCTGGCCTCGCGGTTATGGCCATCCAGGGACACGGCGAAGTCGAGCCGCTCATAGGACTTCGCGACGAGGCGCATCATCAATTCGCGCTCGAACTGGCGCGGGCGGGCTACCTGACGCTCGCCCCGGCGATCCGCGGTTTCGGTGTGTTGAGTGACCTCGCCGCCGGACGCGAAGGCTTCCGTCTCGACTACTGGCCGCATCACCAGTACCGGCAATTCACGCTGGCGACCGACAGCTTCCTCAAAGCCAAGCCATTGATTGGAACCACGGTCGAAGACCTGCTGCGCTGGGAAGACTGGCTGGCAAGCGCGACGAAGGTCCACATGGTCCATTCGACCGGACTTTCCTACGGCGGCGACCTGGCGCTGCTCTATCCGGTGTTCAGCCGCCGAGTGGAGCGCATCTTCGCCAGCGGCACTTTCGGATCCTTCTCGCCCATCTTCGAACGCTGCTATAACGCGCCCGCGCACTGCATCCCCAACGTGCTCGAATGGATGGACCGCGCGGACATCGCCGCGCTCAACGCACCGCGGCCCGTCGCCCTCCACTACGGCGAACTCGACGTACCCGGCCCGACCAATGCTTCCGCCGCCTATAATGAAACCGTGCCGGGCGCGGTTGAAGAGCTGAAGTCGCTTTACGGCCGGGCAGGCGCGGCGGACCAGGTGACTTTGCTTGTCACGAAAGGCAAAGGTCACGAGATGGACATCGCCGCCCTGCTGAAATTCCTGGCGTGAAGGGAAACGCAGGTCCTTTGCTTCGCTCGGGCTGACAAGGGTGCAAGGCGGCTTGGGGAAGGTCGCTGGCGCTGATGCCAGACGCATCATGAATGGACATGGAAATCAGTATCCGAAATCTGCGGGAAAGTGATCTGCCGACGGCGGACCGCGTCTTCCGACTGGCGTTCGGGACACGCCTCGGACTGCCCGATCCCTTGCGCTTTGCGGGCGATGCCGATTGGATTCGAACCCGCTGGCAGGCCGATCCCTCCGCGGCGTTTGCCGCCGAATCAGACGGCGAGCTGATTGCCTCCATCTTCGCCGCGCGCTGGGGAAGTCTGGGAATTCTCGGACCGCTGAGCGTGCATCCCCAGTACTGGGACCGCCATGTGGGCCGGCAGCTCATGGAGCGTGCCATGGCACTGCTGGCCGAATGGGGCGTCCAGCAAGCAGGCCTCTTTACCGCCGCGCATAGCCCCCGGCACATCGCGCTTTTCCAGAAGTTCGGCTTCTGGCCACGTTTCCTCACCGTCATCACGTCGCGGTCCGTGGAACCGCCCGCCTCCCGGCCGCGTTACAACGCATACTCGGCCCTGCCGCCCGATGAACGAGAAAAGTCCCTCCGCGCTTTCGCGGAGTTGACCCATGAAATCCTGAACGGTTTGGACCTGGATCGTGAAATCAGTGCCGTGTTCCGCCAATCTCTCGGGGAAACAATCTATCTGGGCGAAGTGGCCGCTCCTGATGCATTTGCGGTGTGCCATCTCGGCCCGCGCACCGAGGCAGGCAGCAACGCCTGCTACGTCAAGTTCGCCGCGGCCCGGCCCGGTCCGGGTTGCGAAGATCGATTCCAGCGCTTACTGGACGCAATCCTGACGCACGCCGGCACTCACGGAGCGGGACGCGTCGTCGCCGGTGTGAATACGGCGCGCCATGAAGCCTATCGCTTACTGCTCGCGCGCGGCTTCCGCACCGACCTCACCGGCATCGCCATGCACCGGCCCAACGATGATTTCCACAACCGTCCCGGAATGTTCGTCATCGATGATTGGCGGTAGGCCCCCGGAGCGCTAAAACCCGCCACCTCTTCCCGAAAACCTCTAACCTTCGCAATTCAAAATCTGCGCTACGTCATTGACATCAATTTGAGGCCGATGTTTATTGGCTCTGGTTAATCACAAGCCCCTGGAGGAATCATGAAAAGGATGGCTCTTCCGACATTCATGCTGCTCGCGGCGGTCGCAGCGTTAACCTTCACCTGCTCGGAAAAAGCTGTGCCGCCAACCGAGGTCAAGATTGATGCCGCGATGCTATCGGGCTTCGAACCACTGCCCGAGGCTATGACTTCGGAGTCGAACCCGTTGACAGAAGAAAAAATCAGTCTGGGCCGCATGCTCTATTACGAGCCCCGGCTGTCCAGAGCCCAAAAGATTTCCTGCAATTCGTGCCATATCCTCACGGCCTACGGCGTGGACAACAAGCCGACCTCGGACGGCCACAAGGGACAGAAGGGCGACCGCAATTCGCCCACGGTCTATAACGCCGCCGGCCAATTCGCCCAATTCTGGGACGGACGGGCTGCCGACGTGGAAGATCAGGCCAAGGGGCCGGTGCTGAACCCGGTCGAGATGGCCATGCCCGCGGAAAAGCAGGTTGTTGCGACGTTGAAGTCTATGCCGGAATACACGGACGCGTTCCAGAAGGCCTTTCCTAAGGACAAGGATCCGGTGAACTACGACAACATGGCCAAAGCGATTGGCGCGTTCGAGCGCAAGCTGGTGACGCCCGCGCGCTGGGATAAGTTTCTGCGGGGAGACCCGTCGGCGCTAAGCAACGCCGAAAAGGCCGGCTTTCTGGATTTTATGGAAGCGGGATGCGATACGTGCCACTCCGGCGCCTATCTGGGGGGCAACCAATACCAGCGACTCGGATTGGCCAAACCCTGGCCGGACACTTCCGACCCGGGACGCGAGAAAGTCACCAAGGATCCCGCCGACCGGATGGTCTTCAAGGTTCCGATCCTGCGGAACATCGAAAAGACGGCGCCTTACTACCATAACGGGCAAGTCAAGACACTGGAAGAGGCCATCAGCCTGATGGCGGAATACCAAATAGGCAAGACGCTCGAGCCGCAAAAGGTGAAATCTATTGCCAGCTTTTTGGCCTCACTCACCGGTGAGCTGCCGACCGATTACATTCGGCAACCCGTGTTGCCCAAGAGCACCAGCAAGACACCAAAGCCTGAGCTGGATTGACGCGTCGCCTTGCGGGGTCTTCCCGCCGACCCTTGGCGGTGGATAGGCAGTCGCCGGCCGGGTGAGAAGCTCGATCAGCGGCAGATGAAAAGGAGGAGGTAGATGCTGCGTCAGGCAGCCAGGTACGGCGTGCCAGTCATCGTCGTCCTCATCGTGGCCATCCAGTTTGTGCACCCTGAGAGGACAAATCCTCCTCCCCATGCCGAAGCCCGCCTGACGTCGGCGGACGTCGAAAAGATCTGGTCCGCCGCTGCCCCGCCCTGAAAGTAGTCACGAAGCGCCTGGGGCAGGAAAGGGGTACAAGGTGACGCCGCCCTGCCTGCCTCCGAGAGGGCAATTGGAAATGCCAGGAAATGCCCGTCATGCTAAAATGACGCTACTGGGACGTAGCCCGATTCCCCCTCGTCGCCCTGGCTTAGTACGGGCGGAAGAAGCAGGCGGGACCTGGTTGCCGCACTTCCACGCGATGATTCCCGGCCCTCCGGGCACAGGGCATACGTCGGTGAGCGGCAATCGGACTTCGCCGCAACCCTGCTTTCATACCAAAGGAGAGATCGAATGGCCTACGTCATTACCGAACAATGCACCAAAGACGAAAAGTGTGTCGAAGTTTGCCCGGTGGATTGCATCCACCCGCGCAAGGACGAACCCGCCTTTGCCGAGGTCGCCCAACTCTTTGTGAATCCGGTCGAATGCATCGATTGCGGCGCCTGCGTGCCCGTCTGCGAGGCAAACGCGATCTTCCCTCTCGATGATGTGCCGGCGGAGTTTAAGGCCGCCATCGATCGCAACGCCCAATACTACGCCTAACCGACCCCGGTATCTCCGGCCGCTCTTCCGGCAGGCGCCGCATGCGGCGCCTGCCGGAGAGCGGCGGCCACAGGAGACCGCTGGCAAGTCAGTCATCCCTCCCAGCTTCCCTCATTGTTCGTCGGAGCTCGGGCCATAAAGCGCGGGGACAGGCACATCATTCAAGCGCAAATAGACGCCGAGCTGGGCGCGGTGGTGAATCGTGTGGTTAAAGATCATCTCGCGCAGCACGGCGAGGCGTGGCATGGTGAAGATGACGTGGCTTCCTTTCTTGAGCGACCACGGCTGCTGGAGCTGTGCGTCACTGGAGGCCGCGAGCGCGGCGCGAAACTTGGCTAGATGGCCGTCAAACATCTCCAGCAACTGCGCGCCTGATTGCAGCGCTGGCGGCGGATCCATGGCGCCTGGAGTATCCAGATCGAATTCACTGGTTTCCAGCGTCATCGTTCCCCAATGCGAGATGGTGGCCAGATGCTGCGCCAGCGCCCCCATAGCAAAGGACTTGGCATGAGGCTTCCAGGTGAATTTGTCTTCCGGCACGCGCTCCAACGACTTGCGAGTCTTGATACCTTCGTGGTCCAGTTCGCTCAACATGGATTCATTCAGTTTCATGGTTTCCTCCCTTGGGATGGTCGATTTGTCCTCGTTCTCCGTTCACTTATCCTTTTGTAATTCACCCTTTACCCTTCACAGTGTTCACATCGCCTTGTGCCGTCTCCCGCAAACTTCAGTGCCAACTGCTGATACCGCCGTGCCAGGGGGGCTTCGTCGCCCCTGCCGTCGAGCCGGTAGCGCACGCGCAAGCCCTCGAGTTGCTGCGAAATGTGTTCCTTGTACTCCCCATTCAAATATGCCGAACGCGCGTAGAGCCGATGATAGCGCCGCGCCAGGTGCGGGAACTCGCGCTCCAGAAATGGCATGAAGGCCTTGGCGGCGCTGGGCATCAGGAAGAGCACGTTGCCGTAAAGCGATTTGGCTCCGTGCGCGGCGGCGGCAGCCGTCACGGATTCCATCGAATCCGTTGAATCATTCAGACCAGGAAGAATTGGCATCAGATTTACGCCCACGCGAATACCCGCGCCCGCCAGTTCTTTCACAGCCTCCAGTCGCCTGGCGGGCGGCGGCGCCTTCGGCTCCAGCAACCGCGCCAGGCGCTCGTCGGTGGTGGTCACCGTCAGGTGGACGCTTAGGCGGTGATTGGAGGAAACAATCCGCAACAGGTCCAGATCCCGAAGGATCAGCACAGACTTGGTGGTAATAGATAAATCCAGCCCTTCCAACTCAGCTAGGACCTCCAGCATCCGGCGCGTAATTTCGAACTGCTTTTCGGCAGGCTGATAAGGATCGGTCGCGGTGCCCAGCGCAATGGGCAAGCCGCGGTCGCGTGCGGCGCGCAGCTCGACCCGGAGAAGTTCAGGCGCGTTCATCTTGGCGAAGATCTTCTTCTCAAAATCGCCCGGCGACCACATCTCCATGAATTCGTGGGTATAGCGAGCGTAACAGTAGTGGCAGCCGAACTCGCAGCCGCGGTAGGGATTGAGCGTCCAGGTAAACGGCATGCGGCCGCTCGATTCGCGGTTGAGCGCGGAACGAACTTGCATGGCGTAGAACTCAGTCTGGGCGTGGTCGCGCACCCGAGGGCTTTCCGCGGCCATCCGGGCGATACCCACAAGTGCCTTGGAATGTGCGGGTTCAACTAATCCGCAGGTTGCCATTTTCCTCAAACCTCATCGCAGAGTGATATACTTTCGCTTTTTGTTCGCTGTTTGTCAAGTGTTTCTTTCAGCCCCCGTAGCGGCGGCCTTCAGGCCGCCATCGCGCTGAGAGCAGACTCGTCCGACCCGACCATGGTTTTCAACAAACTGGCGGCCTAAAGGTCGCCGCTACGGCTTCGCCATGCTGCTACAATGGCGGTTCGAAACGAGGTGACGAATGAATGTTGCTGCCGTGCAGATGGACATCAAGATCTTCGAGAAGGAGCGAAACCTAGCGCGCGTGCTCGCCACGATGGAAGAGGCGGCTCGCGTGGGGGCCAAAATCGTCGCCTTCCCCGAGTGCGCGCTGACGGGCTATTGCTTTGAAACGCGCGAAGAGGCATGGCCGCTCGCCGAAACCATTCCCGGCCCGTCGAGCGAAACGCTGGCTGCGGCGGCGAAACGATTAGACGTGACGGTCATCGTCGGCATGATCGAACGCGAGGGCGAGACGCTTTACAACGCAGGCGTCGTGGTCGATCCCACTGGTATTCTCGGGTCGTATCGTAAAATGCATCTGCCCTGCCTCGGGCTGGACAAGCTCGCCGTCGTGGGTGACAAGCCCTTCCCCGTCTTCGCGACCAAGCACGGCCGCATCGGGATCAACATCTGCTACGACTGCTCGATTCCGGAAGCGGCGCGCGTGCTCAAGCTGCAGGGCGCGCAATTGCTGGTGATTCCCACCAACTGGCCCTGGGGTTCGGATTCCTGGGAGCACACACCCAAGGTGCGCGCCACGGAGAATCACTTCCACGTGGTCGCCTGCGACCGCGTGGGCGAAGAACGCGGCTTCCGCTTCTCCGGCCACTCACAGGTGGTCGATTTCATGGGCAAAGTCCACGCCGAGGCGAACGATGTGGAAGAGACGATTATCTACGCCGACCTCGACCTCGCCGCCGCGGACAATAACCGCGTGGTGCGCGTCCCCGGCATGTGGGAGTTCGACCGCATCGCGGACCGAAGGCCGGAAATGTATAAGCCGATTTCCGAAATGCGGAAGTAAGTCCAGGCGGGCGGAGAGCGGACCCCCGGCCGGCGCGGGATGTCATAGCCAGGGCGTGAGCCTAGTGCTCCGGTAACGCGGTTCTATGAGCCGTGACGGCGCGGGTCGCAGACCCGCGCTGCAGCTCCCTCCCGGCGCTGGCGGTGGTGGGGCCACCGCCGCTACAGCGTCCGCGCGGGGGAGAGGAGGCGTTATTCCCTAGGGCTGCCGGTGAAGAGCATCGGGACAAGTTGCGCCTTGGACTATATTCTTCTGGCCCCTCGGGCCTGGGGGCAGGCTGCTTGCGCTCCCGGGGCGGCTCCGCGACGACGGGCGCCAACGCTCTAGTAGTAGCGCAGGGCTCGTCTTGTAGCCCTGCGGCTTTTCTGAATTCCAAAAACCGCAAGGCCGGATAGCGGGCCTTGCGCTACAACGACGCTACCCAGGGGCACGGCGTGCCGTGCCCGTTGCGAGGGCAGGGACGCCGCCGCAAATGCCGGCCTGAAGGCTGGCGCTGCATCCGATGACCAACCCATCACCCCCATACCTGCACGGCACGTCGCCCGAGGAGCAGCGCCGGCTGGCGTTGATGAACGATCTCCTCAACGCGGATTGCCTGCGCGAGATGGCCTTGCGCGGCGGGGAGAAGATTATTGATTTCGGCTGCGCCACGGGGCGCCTAAGCCTGGCGATGGCACGCGCGGCGGGGCCGGATTCGCGCGTGGTGGGGATCGAAATCAATTGCGAGCAAATTGCCGAGGCGCGCCGTTTCGCTGCGGGGCGGCCGGAGGGCGCGCAGTTCGACATCCGGCAGGGCGACGCGCTGGCCCCGCCGCTTCGCGATGACGAGTGGGGGACATTCGACGTGGTGCACTCGCGCTTTCTGCTCGAGCATCTCGCCGACCCGCTTACGGCGGTGCGCGTGATGGCGCGCGCCGTGCGCCCGGGCGGGCGCGTGATTCTGGCCGACGATGATCACGACTTGCTGCGCCTCTGGCCCGAGCCGCCCGGCTTCGCGCGCCTCTGGGATGCGTATGTCAAGGCGTTCGGCCGGGGCGGGCTCGACCCCTATATCGGCCGAAAGCTGGTGGCGCTGCTGCACGCCGCAGGACTTCAGCCGGTGCGCTCGACGATCATCTTTTTCGGCGGCGGTGCGGGCCAGCCGCGGCTGCGCATGTCGGTGGATAATCTGATCGGCATTCTGCGTGGCGCGCGCGAACGAATTCTGGAAACCGGAATGGTTTCCGCCGCCGAGTTTGAGAAGACTATTCCGGTGATGGATGCCTGGGGCAAGCGCCGAGACGCCGCCTTCTGGTATTCCATGCCGTGGGTGGAGGGTATGCGGCTGTAGCGGCGACCTTCAGGTCGCCATCCCGTTGACCCTGAAGTGTGGCGGGCTGAAGCCCGCCGCTATGAAAAGCGGTAATCACGCAGACTCGGAAGCCCGGCGCTACCGCTGCGCTCTGCGCCAGCCGCACCATAGCTCAATTCTTTCCCACCGCGACCGCCTGCTGTCCCGTCATGCCTTCGGGGGGTTCGCCGCTGGAGAGCGATTGCGCGAGGATGAGCTGCCGCGCCTCGCCGCGCAGGGTGGGCCAGCGCGCCGCGAAGACCAAAGCCCCGGTCAGACAGGCGCATCCGCCCATCACCACCGTCGCGGGCGCGCCCAGGCGACTGGCAAGCGCTCCGGCCAGCAGCGCACCAAACGGCGCCATGCCCATGAACATCATCGAATAGACCGCCATCACGCGCCCGCGCAGGGCGTCGGGCGACATCGTCTGGATGAGGGTGTTCGAAGAAGCCATCTGCATCATCATCGAAAATCCCACCGGCACCAGCAATGCCATCGAGAGATAGAACGAGCGCGAGAGCGCAAAGAGAATCATGCTCGTGCCGAATCCGGCGGACGCGTAAGTGATCCAGCGGCCCAGTCCGCGGACTTCGCGCTTGGCGGCCAGCGTCAGCGTAGCGGCCAGCGCGCCGACGCCGGAACAGCCCATCAGCCAGCCGAGGCCGCGCGCCCCGCCGTGCAGAATCTCCTCCGCAAAGATGGGCATCAGCACGGTATAAGGCATGCCGGTGACGCTGACCAGTCCGAGCAGGAGCAGCAGGGCGCGAATCGGGCCGGTGCGCGTGACGAAACGGAATCCGTCGACAACTCCCTGAAGGCCCGAAACGCCTTCGCGCGGCCCGCGCGGCGGGACTCTCATCAGCAGCAGGCCGACGATCACCGCCACGTAGCTGGCTCCGTTGGCAAGGAAGCACCAGCCCTCGCCGACCGCGGCGACCATGATGCCGGCGACGGCTGGTCCCAGAATGCGGGCGCTATTCACCATGGAAGAGTTGAGCGCGATGGCGTTGAGCACGTCTTCGGAATGGACCATTTCGACAATGAAGGCCTGGCGCGCGGGAATGTCAAACGCGTTCACCACGCCTGTCAGCGCCGCCAGCAAAATGACCTGCCAGACCTGAACGTGTCCCAGCAGGGTC
>CAZHKT010000079.1:0-2553 GCA_964533045.1 uncultured Acidobacteriota bacterium
TGGCCTGTGCGGCGGTTTCCTCCAGCAACGCGGCGCGCCGCCCGGCCAGCACTACCAAATACCCCGCCGCCCGCCCCTGCGTGCCCGCGGGCTGGCGGAGGCAGCTTCGCCCCCTACAATGAGTCGTGGGGCTGTAGTAAATTAAAGATGAGGGCGAATCACTCAAGGTTCGAACATGGCAGCAAAAGATCTTCCACACGTCCTGATCGTGGGCGCGGGTTTTGGCGGACTCTACGCCGCGAAGGCGCTGGCGGGCGCCCCGGTGCGCGTCACGGTGATCGACCGGAAGAATCACCATCTCTTCCAGCCGCTGCTCTACCAGGTGGCGACGGCGGCACTGTCGCCCGGCGATATCGCCCATCCCATTCGTGCCATTTTGAACCGCCAAAGGAACGTTCGCGTGTTGCTGGCCGAGGCTACCGGCGTGGATCTGGCAACGAAAAAGGTCATTTTGAGCGACGGCGAAATCCCCTACGACTATCTGATTCTCTCGACCGGCGTCCGCCACGCCTACTTCGGCCACAAGGAATGGGAGAAGGACGCCCCCGGCCTGAAGAGCCTGGAAGACGCGCTGGAAATGCGCCGGCGGATCCTGCTGGCCTTCGAAAAGGCGGAGCGCGAAACGAACGAGGCGCGCCGCCGCGCCCTGCTCACCTTCGTGGTGATCGGTGGCGGTCCCACGGGCGTAGAGCTGGCGGGCGCCATCGCCGAGATTGCGCGGCAGGTGATGGTGCGCGACTTTCGCGCCATCAATCCGCGCGAGGCGCGCGTCATCCTGGTCGAAGCCGGGCCGCGTATCCTGCCGAGTTATCCTGAAGATCTTTCGGCCAAGGCCGAAGCCTCGCTCATGGGGCTAGGCGCGGAAGTCTGGAAGGGGACACCCGTCATCCGAATCGAAGGCGGCCGCGTGCAAATTGGCGAGAAGCTCATCGAGGCAGGCACAACGCTTTGGGCCGCGGGCGTGGAAGCTTCCCCGCTGGCGAGGTCGCTGGGCGTGCCGCTCGACCGCGCAGGCCGCGTCCTCGTCAACCCCGATTTGACTCTCCCCGGACATTCCGAAGTGTTCGTCATCGGCGACCTCGCGGCGCTCAAGGGAAAGGACGGGAGGTTTCTGCCCGGCGTCTGCCCCGTCGCCATCCAGCAGGGCCGCTATGTGGCGCGAAGGATCCGCGGTGGCGGGGGAAGTGAACCGTTCGAATACCACGACCGCGGCAGCCTCGCCACCATCGGACGCGCCGCGGCGGTGGCCGATTTCGGATGGATCAAGATTTCAGGCTTTTTCGCCTGGGCCGCCTGGCTCTTCATTCACATCTTCTTTCTCATCGGATTTCGCAATCGGTTCCTCGTTCTCTTCCAGTGGGCTTGGGCGTATTTCACCTACCAGAGGTCCGCGCGACTAATTACCGGCGACTTGAGGCCAACGTCGTAGGGGTACTCCATAAGGTGCCCGGTGAATGCCGCCGCAAGTTTTCCACAGGATTTCAACAAACCCTACGGTTGGTATCGCCTCTCCATCTCCCACAAAATATTGTAGCTTTCCACTTTACAAGCCGTCTGCTTCGTGTTAAGTTGGGCTCGAAGTTCAGGGGAAAGCTCGCTTCAGTCTTACCTTTGCGCCACGCGGTGTAGCGAGGTTCGGAAGCGGGGAATCGACTCAGGGCATGCCCGGCTCTTAGGGGAGGGTCGGGAGGTGGTATGTTCTGAGGACTTCTTCCCGCCTTCCACGACTTCGCGAGACAGTCAACCGCTCATGTCGGAAATCTTGAGTTCGTGCCATCCGGCGGATCGCAGCGGGGGGAGTTGAAGTGTACAAACTGAAACGCGTCGAGCTTCTGGGCTTCAAATCGTTTGCCGACCGCACGCGGCTGGAGTTCGCCGACGGCATCGCGGCGATCGTGGGGCCGAACGGTTGCGGTAAATCCAATCTGTCCGACGCCATCAGCTGGGTGCTGGGCGAGCAGAGCGCCAGGTCGCTGCGCGGCGAGCGCATGATGGACGTGGTGTTCAACGGCACCAGCGCGCGACCCGCCACCGGCATGGCCGAAGTCAGCCTCACCCTGATCGATCCCGAATACACCCAGACGCTGCCCGAACCGTCTCTGGGCTTCGAGCCCTCCCCTGGCAACGGTAACGGCAATGATAACGGCCATGGAAATGGCAACGGGACTGGAGCGGCTCCGACCGATCGGTTGCACACTCGTTCGGGCGAAATCGTGGTCACACGCCGCCTGTTCCGGTCCGGTGAGAGCGAATATTTGATCAATGGCGACACCTGCCGGCTGCGTGATATCCAGGACCTGTTCATGGGCACGGGCCTGGGACCGGAATCTTACGCCATTATCGAACAGGGGCGCATCGGGCAGATTCTGAGTTCCAAGCCCTCCGACCGCCGCGCCATCATCGAGGAAGCGGCAGGCATTTCAAAATTCAAGACGCGCAAGCGACTGGCGGAGGCGAAACTTGAGACCTCGCGGCTCAACCTGGCGCGCATTGCCGACATCCTGGAAGAAGTCACCAAGCAGGTGAATTCACTGAAGCGGCAGGCGTCCAAGG
>CAZHKT010000079.1:2563-16846 GCA_964533045.1 uncultured Acidobacteriota bacterium
AGGCGCGCCGTTTCCGAGAGATGCAGGAAGAACTGCGGGGCCGCCTCAAGGTGACGCTGACCTCGAGGCTGCGCGCTTTGGAATGCGAGCGCCGGCGACTCGAAGGCCAAGTCGCCTCGCTCTCGGCCGCCGTGCAGGAAGCCGCGGCGAGCCTGGATCAGCTGGATCAGGAACAGAAGTCTGCCGCCGCGCGCTACGACGAACTGGAAGCCCGGCTGCAGGAAATGCGGCACGCCCTCTCGCAAGTGGAACTGGACCGGGAACGGGTGACGGCGCGCATCGAGCAGTCCCGGCAGCAGTCGGTGGGGCTGGAGGCACGCCTGGGCGAAGCGGCGGCAGAAACGCAGACCCTCCTCGCCCAGCTCGCGACGCTCGACCTCGAACTTGCCGCCAAGCAGCGAGAAGCCGAGCGGCTGGTCCGCGAAAGAGGCGAAGCCCAGGCGGCGCACGCCCTGCTGGTCGAGCGGCAGGAAGAACTCGCGCGGCGCCTTGCGGAGGCGGAAGCGGCGGCGGAATCCGGCCGCCAGGAAATGCTCGCCGCGGTCAGCCAGCTGGCGGAACTGCGCAACCAGCTGGTCCAGGCGGCGGAAGTGGGACTGGCACTCGACCGCCAGGCGGCGCGCTCCGAGGCCGATATCGCCGTCGTGCATCAACTGCACGGCCGCCTAAGCGCGGAACTCGAAGCCCTGGTCGCCGATCATGAGCGCGGCAAGTCCACACTGACCGATCTCGAGGCTTCCGTCCGCGCGACATCGGAAGCTCTCGACGAAGCACGCCGCGACGAGATCCATCGCCGAGCGCGCGTGGATGCACTGCGCCAGGAATTCTCCGGTTCTCAGGCGCGCCAGCATGCCCTGGAAGAATCGCTCGCCCGCCATTCGTATTCAACCGAAAGCGTGCGACGATTGCTGGCGGGCAACGGCCATGGCAACGGCTTCCACGCCAAGGGCGTGCTGGCTGATTTTGTCGAAGTGGCGTCCGGTTACGAAGAAGTGGTGGAGGAGTACCTCAAGGCCGAACTCGACTGTCTGGTGGTGGAGCGCCACGAGGATGCGCGCTCGGGCATTTCGCTGCTCAAATCAGAAGGCAGCGGGCGCTCGACGTTCTTCGTCACGCGTGCGCCCGGCAGCGGTCACGGCGCATTCCCCGACGATGCGGAGATTCGCGCTCAGGCAGGCGTGCTCGCGTCAGTACGAGAACTGGTGCGCTTCGACCCCAGCTTGGGCTTGAACGGGAACCTTCCCTTTCCTGCGCTGGCCGCGGGCTACATTGTGGAAGACGCTTCCACCGCGGAACGCCTGGCCGCTGCCTACCCCGATTACCATTTCCTCACCGCCACGGGCGAGCACTACCACCATCGGCTGGTGACGGGGGGTAAAGGCAAGAGCGCGGGCCCGCTGGCCCTGCGCCGCGATTTCCGTGACCTGGAACGCAAAGTGGTGGAATTGGAAGCGCATCTGCGCGCGGAAGAAGCGGCGCTGCAGGATGCCACGGCGCGCGTCGCGAGCCTCGAGGAGGAACTGCGACGGCTGAACACCGTCAAGGTGGACGCGGAAAAGCAGACCGTGGTCTCCGATCAGAAGCTTCAGCAGATTCGAGAAGCGCACGCACGCGCCGGCGAACGCCTGCGGGTGCTGCGCGAGGAAGCCGCCGTGCTCCAGGCGGATCGCGCCGCCAACCTGGAAGCCCAGGCGTCGCTCCAGTCGAAACTCGAAACCGCCAGCATCGCGCGGCGTCACCACGAGGAAACCGTGACCCGCCTGGTCAGCGAAGTGCGCGAGATGCGCGCCCTGGCGGACGGGCTGACGCCCATCCTGCTGGAAGCTCAGACGCGCTTGGCGGGACTCGATGAACGGGCCCGGTCACACCAAGGCGAACTGGCACGACTGCAATCTCGCGGCACGGAGATTCGCGAACGGGTGGCGCAGCTGGCCGCTCAATCGCAGGCATGGACCGAGGAGTTGCAGCGTCTGGCCGAGGGAAGCGCCGCCGCTGAGGCGCGCCTTGCCGAGTTGGAAGCGGCTCAGGTGTCGGCACGCGAACAGATCAAGGGTCTCGAACAGGAATCGCAGCTGGCGCGGGCGCGGCGGGACGAACTCGCGCCCGCCATCGAGGCGGCGCGCTCCGAACTGGACGCCCGGCGCGACAAGAAATCGGAGACCGAAATCACGCTGGCGCGAGCCCAGTCAGATCACGCTCACCATCTCGAGCAGTGCCGCGAGAAATTGCACGGGGATCCGGCCGTGGTGCTGGCCGACTTCCCTGCCGACCCGATTCTTTCAGGCGAGGCGCTGGCCGCGGCCGAGGCTGAAGTCCGCGAAATCGAAACCAAGATCGAAAACCTCGGACCCGTCAACATGATGGCGCTCGAAGAGCTTCAGGAGGCCGAAGCGCGCTACACCTTCCTCGAGACGCAGCGGCAGGACCTGCTGGCCTCGATTGAAGACACCACCCAGGCAATTCGCGAAATCGATCAGGTCTCACGCCAGCAATTCACCGAAGCCTTCGAGGCCATTAACGGGTATTTTGCCGAGGCTTTCAAGACGCTCTTCGGAGGCGGCGTGGGCCAAATGCGCCTGACCGACGAAGCCGACCCCGACAGCGGCATCGACATCGTGGCGCAGCCCCCGGGCAAGCGCCTGCAAAACGTGCTGCTGCTCTCCGGCGGCGAAAAAGCGCTGGCGGCGCTGGCCCTGCTCATCTCCATGTTCCGTTACACGCCCAGTCCCTTCTGCGTCCTGGACGAGGTGGATGCGCCGCTCGACGAGTCGAACGTGCGCCGGTTCACCCATATGATCCAGGCGATGAGCCGTCGCACGCAATTCATCCTCATCACGCACAACAGACGGACTATGGAAATCGCCCGGGTGATGTACGGCGTTACCATGGAAGAACCCGGCGTCTCGCGCCTGGTTTCCGTCCGCCTCGAGGATGCCGTGCGTGAAGCCGAAGAAGTTCCCGTCCTGGCATAACCTGTGGCGGGGGCAATGGACTCTAGCCACAGGCACTTGCATTTTCTTCTCCTTCGTGGTAGCAATCTCGGGCGTGCTCGAGACTCCGCGCGCTTTTCGAGTTGACAAGGCTTCCCGTTGAACTAGAATTGTTCCCTCAAGTTCATCCAAGGTCAGGTCTCCATGACGTCAGTCATTCGTGAAACGAATTTGCCCGGGATCAAGCTGCACTCCCGAGGCAAAGTCCGAGATGTCTACGAAGTGGGCGAGGACAAGCTGCTGGTGGTCGCCACCGACCGCCTGTCGGCCTTTGACGTGGTCATGGCGGAGGGCATCCCGGACAAGGGACGCGTTCTGACGCAGCTTTCGCTCTTCTGGTTCAACTTGTTCCGAGACATTCCCAGTCACTTGCTGACCGCCGATATATCGGAATACCCGGCGGAACTGAAACCTTTCGCCGAACAGATTGACGGCCGCTCAATGCTGGTAAAGAAGGCGCAGCCCTTCCCGGTCGAGTGCGTCGCGCGCGGCTTCCTGGCCGGATCCGGCTGGAAAGACTACCAGGCCACCGGCGCGGTTTGCGGCGTGCGCCTGCCGGCGGGCTTGCAGGAGTCGTCCATGATCGAGCAGCCGATCTTCACGCCTGCCACCAAGGCAGTGACCGGCCACGACGAAAACATCACCTGGGAACAGACGGTCGAGACCGTCGGCCGTGAGGCGGCGGAGAAACTCCGCGATTACACGCTCGACCTCTACACACGTGCGCGGGCCTACGCCGCCGAGCGGAATATCTTGATCGCCGACAGCAAATTCGAGTGGGGCGTCTGGAATGGCGAGATCATCCTGATCGACGAAGTGCTGACGCCCGACTCATCGCGCTTCTGGCCCAAGGACGGGTACGCGCCGGGGAAATCCCAGCCTTCGTTCGACAAGCAATTCGTGCGCGACTACCTGGAATCACTCAAATGGAACAAGCAGCCGCCTCCGCCGCCGCTGCCCTCCAGCGTGGTCGAGAAGACTGCCGAGAAATATCGCGACGCGTACCGGTTACTGACGGGTCGTTCGCTGAACTAAAAGCGCGCCTTCAGGATAAAGCGAGGCATGGGCTGGAATTGGCTGGACGGAGCAATTGTCGGCATTGTTACCGTCTCCACTGTCGTCGCCATCTGGGAGGGCCTGATCCGGGAGGTCATCTCGCTGGTCGCGCTGGTGGCAGGCATCTTGGTGGCGGCCTTGGAGTACACCCGAGTCGCCCCCTGGTTCGAACGATGGATACGCCCGTCGGAATTCGCTCAAGGCACGGCGTTTATTGCGCTGTTCCTGGGTGTTCTGATCGCCGGCGCGGTCCTGGGATTCCTGCTGCGCAGGATAGCTCTGATCGCCGGGCTGGGGTGGTTTGACCGGTTCCTGGGCGGAGTCTTCGGACTGGTCCGAGGATTCGCGATCGTTTCCGTCCTGCTTCTGGCGACGGTGACATTTTCGCTGAAGCCAGCGGCGGTGGAAGATTCGGTCTTGGCTCCCTATGTCCTGCTGGGGGCGCGTGTCGTGGGGGCCGCGCTACCCAAAGATTTGAGCGCCCGTTTTCAATCGGGGCTCGACAAGTTCAGGAAAGCTCTCATCGAGAAAGACAAAAAGGCGCTGGGAAGATAACACCCGCCCGCATTAAATCGAAACCTGGAGTGGCGCAGTGAAGGAAAAGCTGGAAGCTCTTGTGCTGCAGATGATCGACCAGGAAATCCGTTTTGAAGACGCCTGTGCCGAATTCGAGCGCCGGTTTATCCGCAAGGTGCTGGATCGAGTGAATGGAAACAAGTCGAAGGCGGCGGTGGCGCTGGGCATCCATCGCAATACGCTCAGCCGCAAGATCGGGGAGCTGGGCCTGAATCACCAACCCTCGCCGCGCCGCCGCCGCGCCCGCCGCTGATCCTCGACGCCAATCCGCGACCAAACAACAAGGGCCCTTTTCGGGGCCCCTGCTGTTTCATCGGTTTTCTCGAACCGCCAAAGAGCTAAGTTGTCCGCTTCGGTTTCGGCTTGGGCTTGGCCGCTGGTTTCGGCTTGGCGGTTACCCTCGGCTGATCCGGAATAAACTCTTCGTCGATCGTCCCGGGGTCCAGAGTGATTACCAGATTCGGCTCAGTCGAATAGGCAGCAATGGTGCCCTTAAAGCTGATCCCATCGCCCTTGCTGAGGTTCTTCACGTTCGGCTGGCTGGCGTCGTGCAGTTCGATGTCATACACACCATCCGTCGCCTTGGAATTGTCCAGCAAGTCTATCTTGACAGTGTAAGACTTAGGGTCCGGCCCCGGCTCGACACTCTCCACAAATCCGAGGACGCCGAACTCCTGCCCCTTCAGGCTGTCCCAGATCTTCTGAGCTCTTTCCCCGCCGTACTTCAGAACGAAGAAGAACTTATTGAAGGCGTCCACGCCGGGATTGCCGGTCTCTTTGGGCACTTCCATCTGAGTGACGTGGAAGCCCTCGGGAGGCGTCGGGGACGCGGCGGCCTGCGCCATGATGTCGGCCAGGCCTTCATCGTTCCCGTGATAATTGACGTAGACGGATTTCAAATATCGCTCGATCTCGGGCGCCGCAGGATTCTTTCCTGCTTTAGCCAGCGACGCCGAACGCGCCAGACTCCAAATGGCATTGTTGTAATCCCGGGGCTCGCCCGTGATATACGCGATGCCGAGCCGGTAGAAAACGTAGACATCGGCCGGATTGTCCTCCGCCGCCAACTTGAACGAACTGACCGCGCTGGCGTGATCTTTCCTCTGCAGGGCCACAAAGCCGATGCAGCCGTTGTAATTGGCGCGCTGGCTGCGAACGAACTGGTTGAATTGATCGTCGGTCACATTGTCCGGCTTCTTCAGCTTTTGCAGCGCCTCGAGACCCAGGCGGGCGGTCTTTTCCGCCTGGTCCAGCTTCGCCGCCGCGTCCGGATCCTTCCCCTGGAACACGAAGGGGAAGACAAAGGAGAGGTAATTCAATGCTTCCAGGTTGCCGGGATTGGCTTCCACGGCCTTGTAACCCGCCTCCATGGCCTTGGGGATGTCATTCAGTGCCCCGTACGTCTGCATCAGAATGACGTAGGCCCCGTCTTTAATGAACGTATTGGGGAATTTCTGCAGAAACGCGTCGCCCAAGGCGACCTTCTTCTGAAGGTCCTTTTCGCCGGAAAAGGCCATGTAGGCGTCGTACTCTTCCCGGCTAGCCCAGGTGGTGGCCTTCTGCCCTTCCGCCTGCTGCGCGATCGCGAGGCCCGCGGCGCTCCCCACCGCCAGCCACCCCAGCACCGTCAATCTCAGAACCGCGGTCGTCATCTTCATGAACGTCTTACCTCGGATTTGGTTTTGTAGACTAGACTGCACGGCGAGCCCCGGAACCGAATCTCCCTCTCTCGTAGGCCTGAAGGCTCGACCACCCTGCGCGATGACTAAAATTCTGCCGTCATCCAAATAACAGGACTCGCGGGATTTTTCAAGCAAATTCTGCATTTCCAAGCGAATGCACCTCGTTCCGAGATCCTCTTTCCATCCCTTTGGATGCACGGCGGGTTGCTTTTGTGGCCCGGAAATCTAACATCGGATTGCATACAAATGGCTTTTGCCGGTTGCGACCGGCGGCCCCTACGCATAGAATCGGGAGGCAATGCACCCCTCGCCCATGAACCAACGATTGAGCGAGCTCGCGGCGCGCGCGGCGGAAGCGCCTCGTCACTTACTGGAGCCGTTCTTTAAGGAATCCGCCAAAGAGGTTCTGATCGCGCTGGCCCGCAATCCCAACTTGCAGGAGCGCGAACTGCTGAGGCTGCTCGGGCGGAAGGACCTGCCCGCCGAAGCCCTGCGCGAAATCGCCGCCCACAAAGAAACGGCCCGCCATTACGGCATCAAGCTGGCCCTAGCGCGCCATCCGCGCACCCCGCGCCTGATCTCGTTGCCGATCCTCAAGTTCCTCTATCTCTTCGATCTGGTGCGCGTGGTGCACACCCCTGCCGTCCCGGCGGATGTGAAGATCGCGGCGGAAGAAAACATCCTGAAAAGGTCGGAAAGTATTCCGCGCGGCGAGAAGATCACGCTGGCGCGGCGCGCCTCAGGCCGCGTTGCGGCAGGCTTGCTGGCCACAAGCGATCGCGACATTATTCAAGCCTGCCTGGATAACCCTTATCTAACTGAGGCTCACGTGGTTAAAGTTCTGGGCTTCGAGAAGCTACCCGCGGCCGTGGTCCAGATGGTCGCGGCCGACCCCCGGTGGTCGAGCCGTTATAACGTGCGGATGGCCCTGGTTCGGCACCCTGCCACCCCTGCGGCCCAGGCGGTGGCATTCATTCCCAACATCACCGTCACCGACCTTGAAGACCTGCTCCTCGACCGCCGCATGCCGGCGGAGATCCGGCGCAGGATCGAGGAACACTGCCAGGCAAGGCGGCGCGCCCTGCGGGCAGCTACCTGAAGCGAACGCTCGACCCGGCGTGATTATAGAGGCGGATCAGGGTGTTCATGTCCCGCTGGCTGGGCTTCTTGACCAGCGACTTCCAAAAAGGGATGTCGAATCCGCCAACCTTTCTCGAATACACCTTTCTCTGCATTTCCATGTACATAATGTCGTTCTTGACGTCGCTGTGGCCCTTGATGCCCAGGGCGTGGCCGAATTCGTGGGTTAGAATGGCCCGCATGTCGTCCTCACCCCAGTTGAAGCTCATATCCACAGCGATCACCGCGACGCGGCGGGCGGTAAATTCGTCGCCTTCGCGCTCGATTTCGACCCATTCCGTCTCCTCGCCGGCGTGCGCCCGACCCATGCGCGTGGGAAGCCAACTGACCCGGATGTCCGCCTTTTCGGGCAGGGCCACAAGCTGCATGGGAAACACCGCCGCCCAGGTGTCATAAGCCTCGCGGGCGCCCTTCTGCCACTTCAATTCCGGCGCATTTCCCAGGTAAACTTTGATGGGAAATTGTTTCCACTCCTCGCCCTCCGATTGGCGCGAGATTTGCCAATAATAGTCCCCAGCCTCGGCCACGTAACGAGCAGGCTGCAACGCGTCCGGCAGAACGGGCATCCATTCCAGCAGCTGAAGGCGGGCGCGAATGCGCGCCAGGTCGTACTTGTACTCTTCCCTTCCTTCCGCGATCTCAATGAATCGCTTCCAGGCCTCTACCGCCTGTTTGCGGTCCACCATTTCCGCGGCCATAGCCAGATTGTGGCAGGCGTCGCCGAAGTCGGAGTCTTCGGCGATCGCTGCCCGGTACGCCTCCACCGCCTGCGCAAACTGGCCGCGGTCGAAAAGCTTGTTGGCGTCGGCATAGAGAGCGCGCGCCTTGTCCCTGTCGGCAGGGGCAGCAATAACCGAAATGCTCCAGAGAAGGAGTCCCGAAACGACCTGAACTCCGAAGGTCTGTGGAGACCGACTTAACATGACACACTCCCGCCCACCCATCTGTCATTGGCGGACTTCTGTCAAAACGCCATCCGTGATCACCATGCGAATACCGGCGGCGGCCATCTCCTCCAGCGCCCGCCGCCCCCCTTCCTCGGTAATCGCTTGGATGCTGTCGGTGACCAATTCGACAGCCAGACCTCGCTCGCGCAGAGCCAGAGCGCTGGCCCGAACGCAGAATTCCGTGGCCACACCAAAGACAATCGCCCGGCGCGGCCCCAGTGACCGGAGCACCTCCTCAAAGTTCGGATTGTCCGCCATGTTATAGGTCACCTTTTCGAGGACCGTTTGCCCAGTCCATCGGGCCGGCGGACGGAACGCTCCCGCCCGGCACGGCACAATGGTGGGATTCTCAAAGCTCGTCTCCGGGATCCGCTGCTGGCCGGGCGTGCCGGCTACGCAATGCGGCGGCCAGAGGGAGAACTCCGGATCGTCCGGCGAGTGCGCATCGGCAGATGCAATCACGGGAATATCGTGCGCTTTGGCGAACCCGATCAGGCGCGCCAGATTGGGAATCCGCTTCTCCGCCCCGGGCACGTAGAGCTTCCCGTGCGGGAGCATGAAGTCCACTTGCGTATCGATGTCAAAGAAGACGAGGGGTTCCGCCATGGCAGGAATTCACCTCCTCACGCTGAATGCCGTGCATGGGCGCTGCGCACCTCCTCCAGCAATTGCTGGAGCGCGGTGCTCTTCCGCACCGGATAGACCGGCGCATCGCGCAGGACATGGAATGTTTTGGGAAGCCGCTTCAAGTTCGAGAGAACGCGCGCGCGGATCACATCCGCCGGCTGGGCGGGCGCCAGGCGACGGCCGTCGGCCATGACACGCCGCAGCAGCGCCTCCCCCTCGGGATGCGTTTCGCCGGCGAGGCCGATCAGGTCAAACTCCATTCGCTGGCTGCTCGAGAAGCGAAACACCTGCTTGCAGCCCGGCCAGCTGATCTTCTCCGGGCAGAATTTTGCGGCATAAAGCACCTGTCCTTCGCGTTCCATTTCGACCAGCTTGTAGATCGCACTCAGCGCCGGCGCGTCGCTCGAGGTGGAAAGGTCCGTGCCCACCCCGAAGGCGTCAATGGGCGCACCGTCGCGGAGCAGTTCCTCGATTCTGTATTCGTTCAGGTTGCCGCTCGCGTAGATCTTCACGCCGCGCGCGCCGCCCTGGTCGAGGATGTCGCGGACGCGGCGTGCGACCTCGCCCAGGTTGCCGCTGTCAATGCGCACGCCGACGACCGGAGTCTTCAGTGCGGCGACGACTTCCGCCGCATGCAACGGATCGTAGGTATCGATCAACAGCACGGCCCTTCGCGGGAAGGTCCCGGCCAGGGCTTCAAAGCTCTCGCGCTCGGTCGGGAACACCTGTGTCCAGGAATGCGCCGCCGTGCCGGCGAGGGGAATGCCGAACCGCTTCCCCGCCTGCACGTTGGAGGTGGCGTGGCACCCGCCCAGATAGGCGGCCCGAGCGGCGCGCACGCCCGCCTCCGGACCGTGGGCGCGCCGCGAACCGAACTCCAGCACCGCCCGCCCCTTGGCCGCACCCGCCATGCGCGCCGCCTTCGAGGCGATCATCGTATCGAATTGAACCACAGAGAGCAGATAGGTTTCGACAATCTGAGCCTCGATCAGCGGGGCCGTCACGCGGAGGATGGGTTCCTCGGCAAAGACCAGCGTGCCTTCCTCCACGGCGTGCACTTCCCCACGGAAGCGGAAACTCTTCAGATATTCGAAGAATTCTGCCGAAATGCCGCGAAACGCAGGCTGCTCGCGCAGGAAGCGGATGTCGTCTTCCGTGAAGTGAAGGCCCTGGAGATAATCGAGCGCCTCGTCGATGCCCGCCGCGACCAGGTAACTACGGTCACGCGGCAGGGTGCGGATGGACAGTTCGAAGGAGGCGCGGCCCTCGATGCGCCGCTCAAAGTAGGCGGCCGCCATGGTCAGTTCGTAAAGGTCTGTTTGCAGTGCGGGGCTGGAATCGAAGTGCGGCATCATGAGCAATCGCAACGGGGACGCAGCGGAACCACCATGCGGGTGCCGCGCTCGGAAAACAGCTTATCTGCCCATCGCCAGCCCGATGGCGCGCAGCAGATCCTCCGGTGATTGAGCCTGACCGCCTGCCCCCAACTGGATAAAATTGTAATTCGGGCCGCTCTTCAGTCGGATGTGGAAGGCGCCCAGGGCCACCAGATAGACGCCGTTTTTCTTGGCTTCCTTCACCTCGTCAACACTCACATCGAAGTTGTGATTGGCGTTGTTGCCACGATAGACGATGCGTCCGCCGCCCACCGCCAGGACGCCGGAGCAGAAATTCTGGCCGCTCTGTCCGTGATCGTGCATCACGTTATAAGTCGTCACCGGCGTGGACGGCGTCGGAGTGGTCACACCGCCCAGCACGCCGCCGGTTGCAGGTGGCAGGCCCTGGGGGGGCGTGCCGCCGCTCGCGCGAGGAGCCAGTTGGGCGCGGGTCCAGCGCACCTGCGAGCCGTCATGGAACGCGATCTGGATATGGTCGCCGGGATTTGCGTGATTCACCAATTCCACCAGAGCCTGGGGAGTCGCGATGGTCTGCCCGTTCACACTCAGAATCGTGAATCCGGGGCGCAGTCCTGCACTCTCCGCCGGGCTGCCGGGCGCCACCGCGGTGATGTAGGCGCCGCGTCCGCTCGCCGGAATCTGGTTGGACACCACGACGCCCAGACTCGCGCCCCCGCCCGCAGCCGTTCCCCCTCCCGCCAGCGGGTTGGCTCCTTCCGCGCCGCCGGTCTCTGCGAGGGGATTGACGGGAGTCGCCGGCGTGGGGGCTGGAGCCGGCTGAAACCTCTCCAGCGTGGTTGCTACCCGCGTCGTTTCTCCGGCCATCAATTCCACGTTCTGCTCGAAGTCGTTATAACCGGCCAGCGACAACCGCACCGTGTGCATTCCCGCCGAGAGTTGGCTCAATCTTAACCGGCCCGCCTGGCTGGTGGTCCCGATCGGTTCGTCATCCACATAGACCTGTGCCCCGCCGGGCGTGGCCTCAATGAGCAGAACGGGCGGCGTCGCGACCCGCCCCGCCGGAGGAGTGGGTTTGGGCTTGGGCGCGGCGGGCGTTGGTTTGGGAGCGATCCGCTTCAGCAGGGCAATCAGAGCATCGTCGGCCCCCGCGTCACGCAGCTGGGCTTCCGTTTCGGCATTCATCTCGAATGCAATGCCGAACTGCTGAGCGGCCTCCCCCACCTTAACGTTATCCACACCGCTCTCCAGCAGCTCGAGGACATCGTTCTTGGCCATCGCCTTGCCGGATTTCTGGCCGGATTGCGGCGCCGCGCAGACCAGCACGCCAACCGCGAACAGAACGGTGAAAAGCACCCGGGACACGAGCCTGCGGGATGTTAAGAGATGAAAGCGGCTCACACCTCAGAGTCTAATCCCCTGCCGCCACAACTTCAAGTCTGAGATGGTCTGGTTGACGGGTCGCGCGGGGCGAGCAATGCGCTATTTTTTCTGCGCCTTGACCCCCACGGATTCGAAAGCCTTGCGGATGGCGTCGGGCCCTTGGGACTCGCCCCCCAACATGCCGAAGTCCTGAGTCATCATGTGGTACTTCTTGGATCCGATGCGAAAACGAAGGTGGTTGCTCTTGATCTGAAGTTCTTGGATTTCGTTCGCCGCCACATCAAAGGCATCGTTTTCGCTGTTGCTGCTGAACTGGACACGGCCGTCCCCAATCTTCAACCAACCGGAGCACATTCCCCCGCCATAACCCATAATGGCCTTGCCATGCTCGTGCGTCACCATGAAGCCATTGGTGTTGGGATCGCCCTGGCCACCTCCCATGATGCGGTCGAGAATCGCGCTGTAGGCATCCTTGGGATTCTCGGGATTCGAGGCGGAAATTCCCGGACCGGGATGCGCCGGCTGGGGATCAGCGGCGGGAGGCCTCTGTGGAGCCAGCGCCACCGCCACCGTGTTGGTCTGACCGGCCACCAGTTCCACGCTGCGCGAAAGGTCGTCGAAGCCGGGAGCCGAAATCCGGATTCGATGCTCCCCGGGCGTGAGCGTGGAAACCTTCAGCTTGCCTTCAGGACTGGTCTTTCCGGCGCGTTCCTCATCGATATAAACTTCCGCGCCGGGAGGGGACGTTTCGAGCATCAGCACCAGCGGTCCTGGAGTCGCGGCGGCCGCCTGCCTGTCAGGTTTAGGTTCGGGCTTGGGAGCGATTTCTTTTAGCGTTCGGATCAGGTCGTCCCGCGCGCCGGCGTCCTGAAGCTCGACCGCGATCTCCGGCGTGATTTCAAAGGTAATGCCGTAGGCGCGAACCAATTCGTCCACGCGTGTGGACGGCACGCCGTTTTGGAGCAGTTCCACCACTTCGGCCTTGCTGAGTGGCTTCCGAGCCTTTTGCTGGGCATCGCCGGCAAGAGCGAAGCATCCCGCCAGCAAGAGCACCACGGCCGCCATCAGGGGTATCTTCGGCGTATTCAGGAGAATAGACGCAGCGCGTGAGGTTCGGCACTTCATAAGCTCTAACGGTTCAGGAGGTCTTCAGCCTGTTTGGCTTTCCTCGCGCGGGCCACGCGATTGCGGAGTTCCTGGTTGGAGGGATCGAGCGAAAGACCCTGCTCAAATTCTTCGATGGCCTTCTCGTATTCGCCGCGGTCAAAGTAGAACTGGCCCATCTTGAGCGCGGCATTAATGCGCCGGGTGTCAACGGCGGGCTTGGCTGGCGGTGGCGGTTCCGGCCTGGGCTGGGGGGTAGCCGCTCGAGGTTTGGGAGTTTCCACTCGAGGCTTGGGCTGGATAAAGCTTGGGGCGCCACCCGCCGCGGAATCGGCAGGCGTACTGCCCCCTGCATCGAGGGGATTGGTTCGTTCTGGCTCAGGCGGGACGGGGGTCGTTTGCCCGCCGGCCAGCGGATTCGTGGAACTTTCATTCGGCTCAGGGCCCGGGGCCGGGGTAATCACGTCGGCTCCCTCGGGTGCCGGCTGATGCTCAGTGAAATACCACGCACCACCCACCAGAATCAAAACCAAGACCCCCAGCGCCGCCCAGATGCCAGCCTGGGAGGGCTTCTTGACGGGCGGGGCCGGCACAACGCGAATTTGAGGAGGCGGAGGTGGGGGCGCCACCACGGGCGGTTGCGGCCGCGGCTGCGGGCGCGGCGTGGGAGGCGGCGTCGCGGTGCGCAGCGCCGCGCCCGAAGCTCTGGAGACTTGCGGCGAAATGACGGAAGGGGCCCGCGGCGGGGGCGGGGCTGGCGCTATTGGCCGCTCCAGAATCTCGACGGGCGAAATCACGTGAGTCGCACCGATTTCACTGCTCGTGCCTGCCTCCGCGGCTTCTATCTCTTCTATCAGCTCCTGTGCCGTCGCCGGACGGTCTGCCGGATTCTTCTCCAGCAGCCGCATGGTCACGCGCGCCACCGCCGGAGGAATCATCAGTTCAGGATGCACCGCATCCACATCAGTGGGGGGTTGCTGCACATGGGCAATCAACATTTCCATGGTGGTATCCGCATGGAAAGGAAGCTCGCCCGTCAGCATCTGGTACATCACGATGCCCAGCGAATAGAGGTCCGAACGGCCATCCAGCTGGTCGCCACGCTTCCCCATCGCCTGCTCGGGAGACATGTACTGCGGCGTGCCGATCACGACGCCCGTGCCCGTTAGCGTCATGCCGCCCAAGTCCCCCTTGCCGCCCTCTTTGACCTTGGCGATGCCGAAGTCCAGCACTTTGGCCATTTCGCCTTCGGGCGTGGGGACCAGCACAATGTTGTCGGGCTTGATATCGCGGTGCACCATGCCGAGACGGTGCGCGGCATCGAGCGCCGCCGCCGCCTGCTTGATCACCGAGCAGACGCGGCTGACCGGCTGCGCACCTTCCGTTTCGATCAGCTTGCGCAGGCTCTGCCCTTCGATGAACT
>CAZHKT010000080.1:0-16844 GCA_964533045.1 uncultured Acidobacteriota bacterium
AGCGCCACGCCGAAGCGACCGGTTGCCCCTTCTTGCCAACGTTCCCTATAATGTCTGTTCACGCGTCTCGCCGGAGAGTTCATGTCCAAGCCCCTGGAACTGAAGGAAACGATCAATCTGCCGCAGACCAGCTTTCCCATGAAGGCCAACCTGCCGCAGAACGAGCCGAAGTGGCTCGAAAAATGGAACCGTGAGGATTTGTACGGGCAGATCCGTGCTTCGCGCAAGAACGCGCCCGTCTTCACCATGCACGACGGCCCCCCTTATGCCAACGGCCGCATCCACCTTGGCACCGCGCTCAACAAGATCCTGAAGGACATGATCGTGAAGAGCAAGACTCTCGAAGGCTACAACGCGCCTTACCTGCCGGGATGGGATTGTCACGGCCTGCCTATCGAAATCAAGGTGGACAAGGAGTTGGGCCCGAAGAAAGCCCGCATGAGCACGGTCGAAATTCGCCAGGCCTGCCGCCGCTACGCCGAGAAATATGTCGACCTGCAGCGGCAGGACTTTCGCCGACTGGGCGTCCTGGGCGAATGGGACCACCCTTACCTGACGATGAACTTTGAGTACGAGGCTTTGATCGTCGAGGCTTTTCTCAAGTTCCTCGAGCAGGGTTACGTGTATCGCGGCCTGAAACCGGTTTATTGGTGCACGCATTGCCAAACGGCTTTGGCGGAGGCGGAGGTCGAATACGAAGAACACAGGAGCCGATCGATTTACGTCCGATACCCGCTGCTGAGTGACCCCACTGCCATTGATGCCAAGCTTGCGGGCCGAACCGTCTTTGTCGTGATCTGGACCACCACGCCGTGGACGCTTCCTGCCAGCATGGCTGTGGCGTTTCATCCGGATTTTGAGTATGTGGCCGTCGAGTCGAAAGAAGGCGACGTCTACTTGATGGAGAGTCGGCGCTTCGAACCGACGACTGCCGCCACGGGGCTGGATGCCAGGAATATGATGGCGCGAGTTCCGGGCCGAAAATTCGAGCGGCTGGAATTCCAGCACCCCTTCCTGGAACGCCGCGTGCTGGGCGTGCTGGCACCATACGTCACGGCGGAAGACGGCACGGGCTGCGTGCACACGGCTCCCGGCCACGGCCGCGAGGACTATGCGACGGGAACGGCCTATGGAATCGAAACCTATTGCCCGGTGGGCGTGGCGGGAGAATTCCTAGAAGGCCTGCCCGAATACAAGGGGAAGAAGATTTGGGAGGCCAACGAGCCGATTATTGAACTGCTGAAGTTGTGCGGCGTGCTGGTCGGCGAGCCGGGATTTCTGACGCATTCCTATCCGCACTGCTGGCGATGCCACCATCCGGTGATTTTCCGCGCCGCCAATCAATGGTTCATCAACATTGACCACCGGCAACTCCGCCAACGCACGCTGGAAGAGATCAAGAAAGTCCAGTGGATTCCCGAGTGGGGCGAGCCGCGCATCTACAACATGATTGAGACGCGGCCTGACTGGTGCATCTCGCGACAGCGGGTGTGGGGCGTGCCCATCACCGTGTTTCACTGCACCCGGTGCGAGAAGCCGCTGATCGATCCGCCGGAATTCGGCGCCCGGCTGGCGCAGAAGACGCTGGATATCTTCCGCCGGGAGGGAAGCGACTCCTGGTACAAGTACCCGGTCGAGGAACTGATCCCCGCGGGAACAACATGCCCCGGTTGCGGCGGCACTAGGTTCCGTAAGGAAACCGACATTATAGATGTCTGGTTCGAATCGGGCACGAGTCACTATGCGGTGCTCGGACGCCGCCCCGACCTGCCGTGGCCTTCCGACGTGTATCTCGAAGCCGGCGACCAGTATCGCGGGTGGTTTCACAGCTCCTTGCTGGTGGGCATGTGCACGCACGGCGCCGCCCCTTACCGCACGGTGCTGACGCACGGCTGGGTGCTCGACGCCCAGGGGCGCGCCATGTCGAAATCGCTGGGCAACGTCATCGAGCCGATGGACATCATCAAGGTGCACGGCGCGGAGGTGCTGCGCCTCTGGGCGGCATCGCTGGTGATGGGCGAAGACATCAGCATCAGCGAGGAGATGATCGTCCGTCTCTCGGAAGCCTACCGCAAGCTGCGCAACACCTTCCGATTTTGCCTGGCCAATCTCTACGACTTCGATCCGAAGCGTGACATGGTCCGGGGCGAGGCGTTGGAGGAGATCGATTCCTGGGCACTGGCTCGCACCGCCGACGTGCTGGAGAAGGTGGGCGCCGCCTACAAAGCCTTCGAGTTCCACAAGGTCTACCGGACGCTCTACGATTTTGCCACGGTGGACCTGAGCGCGTTTTATCTCGACATTCTGAAGGACCGGCTCTACACCGCGCCGGCCAAATCCACCCGTCGCCGCGCCGCGCAGACCGTGCTCTACCGCATTGCCGATGCCCTGGTGCGCGCCGTCTCGCCCCTTCTCTGCTACACGGCGGACGAAATCTGGTCGCACCTGCCCGCGCCGGCCGATGGCACGCCGCGCGAGCCCAGCGTCCACATGGCAACGCTCACGCCCCCTGAAAAGCTGCGCGAGGGGATCTCCGCGAAGCACGTCGCGTCGCTCGAGAACTGGCCGAGGCTGGCCGCCGTGCGCGGCGAAGTTCTGAAAGCGCTGGAAGCCGCGCGGGTCGCCAAGCAGATCGGCGCTTCGCTCGAAGCCCGGGTGATCCTGCACGCTGAGGGAGAACTGGCGGCGCTGCTCAAACAATACGAACCGTTCCTGCGCTACCTCTTTATCGTTTCACAGGTTGAACTGACGGCGGGCACTGTCGAAGGTCCGGTCGCAAGTGAGTTGTCCGGCCTGAGTGTCAAGATCGAGCGCGCCTCCGGCAGGAAGTGTGACCGCTGCTGGAATTACTCCGAGCACGTGGGCGAGGACGCGCGTTATCCCGCCGTGTGCGAGCGCTGCTCCGTCGCGATCAAGGAGATCGAGGCGAGCTTCGCGTGACGTTCGGGTTCCGTTATCGCACGCTAGGGGCACGGTGCGCCGTGCCCCTACGGCTTGTCATCCTGAGCGCAGCGAGGGATCGTGGTAGTTGTGCTTTCGCGGCCCCGATCAAAACGGGGCCTCCGCAGGATGACTCTGATGAGTTTTCTCATTCCGAGCGAAGCGAGGAATCGCGCTCGGAAGGCAAGACCCGGACGAGTTTCCTCGGCGCCCCGAACGGAGCGGGCCGCCTCGGAATGACAGCCGCAGATTGGGTACGGTGACCGCAAGGAATCAATCGATGACCGCACAAACTGACATCGCTCCCGCGGCACCGCGGGCCGCGAGAACGCTTTCGCGGCTGACGGTGGCGATCCTGGCTTTCGGGGTCATGGGACTCGACCAGGCCACCAAGCTCCTTGTGGTTCGAGGGATTCCGGAACACGAAGTCATCCCGCTGATCCCCGGCCTGCTCAATCTGACTCATTCCACCAACACGGGCGTGGCGTTTGGCATGTTTTCCGAATCGCCCGCGGCGTGGAAGACGGCGCTGCTGACGGTGGTCTCACTGGCACTGCTGGGAACCGTCATCGCCATGGTGGGCCGGACGAAAAGTCTGGCGCTGCCGGCGGGCCTGGGGCTGGCGCTGATTCTGGGCGGCGCGATCAGCAATCTCGCCGACCGCGTTCGCGCCGGGGCGGTGGTTGATTTCCTCGACGCCTACGTGCGCACCTTCCACTGGTACACCTTCAACGTCGCCGACGCCGCCATCGTGGTGGGAGCGGGGGTTCTCGTGATGCATCTCCTGCGATCGGAATGAAGCTATCCTTTTTCAGTTCTCAGTCTGGACTCCTGGTCTGAAGCTGGCTGAGGACTGATAACGGAAAAGTGATGACGGAAGACTGGCGCCAATTCATAGTCGCCCCGGGCGACGCCGGAAAGCGCCTTGACGTGTTTCTTGCCGCACAACTTTCCGGCTGGAGCCGCAGCCACGTCCAGAGCCTGATCCAGCGCGGATTGGTGAGGGTGGGTTCCCGCCCGGCGCGCAAGGCGGGCGAGAAGTTGGAAGCGGGAATGATTCTTTCCGCGCGCCTGGAACGGCAGGAGCTCAAGGCCACGCCGGAAGACTTGCCTCTCACCATCATTTACGAAGACGACGACCTCGTGGTGGTGGACAAGCCCGCCGGCATGGTGGTGCACGTCGGTGCGGGAGTGAAGGGCGGCACGCTGGTGAACGCGCTGCTTCACCATATCGGGAAACTTTCGACGACGGGCGGCGCGCTGCGGCCGGGCATCGTGCACCGGCTGGACAAGATGACCTCCGGGTTGATGATCGTGGCCCGGAACGACGCCGCGCATCGCGCGCTGGCCGCGCAATTCAAGGCGCGCCACGTTCACAAAACCTATCTGGCGCTGGTGCACGGCCGCCTCTCCAGGGACGCGGGCGAGATCTGGCAGCCCGTGGGCCGCGATCCCGTGCGGCGCGTGCGCATGACGACCGGGGGCATTGCCGCGCGAGAGGCTCTGACGCGCTATCGCGTCGTCCGGCGCCTTCCGCATTTTACGCTCGTCGAGGCCATGCCCCTCACCGGACGCACCCACCAGATTCGAGTCCACCTCGCGCACATCGGTCACCCCGTCGTGGGCGACACGCTTTATGGTGCGCCACGAAAGCTGCGCCTCGCGGGCCGGGAAGTCAAGACTTTGGATCGAACGTTCCTTCACGCTGCGCGATTAGATTTTCGTCATCCGCGCTCGGGCGAGATGGCTGTCTTTAGGTCGCCGCTCCCCGCCGCGCTGGAGGAATTCCTCGCCCGGCTTGAAACCGAAGACCGGTAGGCCCTTCGAGTCAAGCCATTACCGCGTCGCGCCGGTACACGGATTGAAGGAGCGCCCGCCCCGCTCGGCGCGAGCCTGGCGCTCCCAAGGCATCCTTTCGAGGCGGAAATGAAACGACGAAGCTTTTTGTTCATGTCAGGCGCAGCGGCCGCCGGACTGGCGGCGGGCGGCCAGCGGGAGGCGGTGAAAGTCATTCGCGAGCGACCGCCGGGGCCGGAAGGCGCGCCCATTTTGAAACTGCGGCTGGATGCTTCTCCCGACGACGCGAATGTCTGTTGCGGGCCCGGAAAATTGTACGTTACTGACCTGACGCACAAGGTCCGCTTCACGCCGCTCGATTGGTCGAGCGACGGTGTTCTCAGCGTCGCGCTTCCGCCGCGCGAGCCGGCGGCGATTCATGCCGACATCGCGGTGCCCGAGTACGGCCGCGTTTGGGTGACGCTCGATAACGAAGGAGCGGGTTACAGCGAGGGCAACCGCGAGCCGCTGTCGCTCATGCGCGAAGCGGTCAGGAGCCGCTTGGCGCGGTGCGAACGCCGCTTGAATGAAACCATGCTGGCCTCGCCGCCCACGCTCAATTTGAATCGCGCCAAGGAACTCGCAGAGGGAGGCAAGCTTGCCGACGCCCTGCGCGAAGCGATCCTGGCAGGGGAAGAGATCGAATTCGCCTACTCCCAGGACCGCCTGGCGCTTCGAGGACTTTCACCCGAAGTTCGAATTTCGGGAATTCTTTTTGGAGAACGGCTCGGTTCCTGGGCGATTGGTGTAGGTCCCGACTGGCCGATGGGCGCCGAGCCGCCCGATTTTCTCCTGCCGCGCAACGCCTGGCTCACGCTCTCACGGCTTATCAACGGCACCACACTCCCCACCTTCTGGCGTTGGATTGAGCCGGAACGGGGAAAGTATCGTTGGCGGCCGCTCGAGGAAATCCTTGATTTCTGCGAAGGACACGGCATCGCTCCTAAGAGTTTCGCCATCTTTTGGGGCGGCATGGGCGGCACGCCGCCCTGGTGGCGCCACCTTCGCTTCGACCAGCAGAAGCAAGCTCTCGGGGAATGGTGCCGGGTGCTGGTGACGCGCTACCGGGGCCGCGTGAAGGCTTGGGAAACCGTCAACGAAATGCACGACTGGTGGTTCGCCAACCCCATGCGCTGGTCGCACGAACAAATTCTTGATATCACCCGTATGGTGAACGACCAGGTGGGCGCACTCGACCCCGGCACGCCGCGCGTGATCAACAACTGCTGCATCTGGGGCGAATACCTTCAGGGCCTGAACGACCGCTCCTGGACGCCGCGCACGTATTTGGAGGACGTCCTCGCGGCCGGCATCCGGTTCGAGGGCATCGGGCTGCAATACTACAACCCCGGGCGTGACCTGATGGAGTGCGCGGAGAACCTGGAACGCTATCACCGGCTGGGCCGGCTGATCTGGGTCACGGAGATGGGAACACCGTCTTCACCCCGCGTCCGAGGGCTTGAAACAGCGCAGGCCGGTCCCCTCCACGGCTGGCGCGGCCCATGGTCCGACGTTTTGCAGGCCGATTGGTGCGAAATGTGGTTCACCATGGCCCTGGCACGGCCCTTCCTGCGCGGCTTGAACTGGTGGGATACCTGCGACGCCCGCGCCTTCATCGCCGACGCCGGCTGGCTCGACCGCGACTACCAACCCAAAGCGTCCTTTGAGCGTCTCCTTTCCTTGCGGCGCCGCTGGAGGACCAGCGAGCCCAACCGAGGCAGGGAAGGACCTGGAGGGCCGTGAGGTTCAGTTCCCGGTTGGGGCTGGGGTTTCGGTTGAAGCTTTGGGGGCGTAGTATCCGGGCCGGGCGCGGACAGTGAGTTTGGTATTGCCGCGGGCGGGCCGAGCCTCGACGCGCACGGCGCGGAAAGTTCCGTCCTTCTTGGCATTAGTGGGATAGTAGGCGAGCGTGTACTGGTTGCGGATATCACGCGCGATTTGCACGCAAACCGATTCGACTTCATCGAGCGACTTGGGGAAGTAGGCCTGCCCGCCGCTCACTTCCGCCAGTTGTTCGAGAACCTTTCGCGCGCGTTTCGGTCCCGCGCCGCGCGTCTTAAAGAGCCCGCCGGGCTCGCTTTCGCCCAGCAGTCCGATGGCGTAGAGCAGCGTATTGCCCTTCTGAAGGTATCGGACCAGTTCCTCGAGCGTGTAACGGCTGCCGTTGTCCTCGCCGTCGGTGATGACCAGCAGGACCTTTTTGTCCCGGTTGGCGAGCTTCATGTGGTCGAGCGAGGCGTAAATAGCGTCGCGCATGGCCGTGCCGCCGCGCGAGTCGATCTTGTCGAGCGCCGATTTCAGCTCCTCGATATTGGAAGCGAAGTCTCCCGGGGTGTCGAGATACCAGTTGTCATTGAAGTTGACAATGAAAACCTGGTCCTGCGGATTGGAGGTGCGCACAAAGGTGAGGGCGGCGGCGTTCACGGCGGCGCGCTTATCGCGCATGCTGCCGCTGTCGTCAATGATAATGCCGACGGTCACCGGAATATCTGCCTGGGAGAACACGGAAAGTTTCTGAGGCACCCCGTTTTCGTAAACGGTGAAGTTCTCTTTGCGCAAGCCGTTGACCATCCGCCCCTTGGCGTCGACCACGGTGGCGTGCAAAACCACCAGGTTGACGTCCACCGCGATGGTGTATTCGCGATGGGACGCAGGGCCCTGGGCGGGGGCTTCCTGGGTGTGCGCACCCGCGGCCAGGAGAAGCACAGCCAGGGCGCTCCCGATGAATGGGCTATTGCGTGGGGGCATAGTATCCTGTTCGCGCGTAAACCTGAAGCGGCGGCAGACCCCGAGGCGGGTTGAGCTTGACGCGCACACGGCGCCAGCGCCCGTCGCGAACCAGGTTCGAAGGTTTGTAGCCGATGACGTACTGATTGCGCAACTCGATGGAGATTTTCTCCGCAATGTCGGGCAATTCGCTTGCATCTTCCACGCTGAACATGCGCCCGCCCGAAATCTCGGCGAGTTCGGCAAGCAGGGCCGGGCCGCGGGCCTCCTCCGGGGTCTTGGCGCGCGTTGCCAGGGGTTCGAAGATTCCGACGGTGTAGACCTGGCAGTCGGATTCCATAATGGCCTTTTTCACGTCTTTTTCCGTGTAGCGGCTGTGATTGTCACCGCCGTCGGAAATCACCAGCAGGGCTTTGCGATTGGTGTTCGCCTTCTTGCCCTCGTTCAGCCCCAGGTAGATCGCGTCAAAGAGCGCCGTCCGGCCGGTGGACTTGACGAACAGCAGCCGGTCCTGGATGTTTTCGTATTTGGACGTGAAACCCGAAATCAAGTTCACCCGGTCACTGAAATTGATGAGCATGAACTCATCCTGAGGATTGGATGTCTTGAAGAACTGGAGCGCTGCTTCCTTGGCCTTCTGAATCTTCTCGCCCATCGAACCGCTGGAGTCGAAGATCAGGCCGACGGCAATGGGCGCGTCCTCGGTGGAAAAGGAGACGATTTCCTGTTCGACCTTCTCATCGAAAACCTGAAAATTCGACCGGTCCAGGCCCGTGACGATCCGGTCGAAGGGGTCGGTCACGGTCACGTTGACCACGACCATATTGACGTCGACCTGGATGGGCGAGACGCGAAGGTCCTCATGCTTGACCGTGACCTGGGCGGAGGCGTCGGCGGCCGGAGCCTTCGGGATCGGAGGCTTTGCCTGGTCCGAAGGCGTCCACGCGGCGAATACGGCCCCGGCGGCGAGGCACATTCCTGCCGTCACCCTCATCAGGAACACGCTCGGACAGCCCCGAGACTTCATGCAAATGATCCCCTGGCGCCAGCGGTTCGCCGCGTGCCGCTCCGGCACCCTGCCTTCATCACTCGTTTGAAGCCTGCCAGAATTTTATCATAGAAGGCGGGGAGAGCGCGTCAACCCGCTTCGCGCCGCGGAAAATTTCTTCTCATGGATTGACAGTGATTTCAACTTCGACTGATAATTGCGTTTACCGATTCCTGCCTGTCGGCCAACGTCCTTGGAACGAGTTCACCATTCCGACCCCATCAAAACAGGAGGCGTATGGGTGCCAAATACATCTTTGTGACCGGGGGTGTGGTCAGTTCGCTGGGAAAGGGCATTGCCTCGGCGTCCATCGGGTGCCTGCTGGAGGCGCGCGGCTTGAAAGTCTCTCTGCTCAAATTCGACCCTTATCTCAACGTGGACCCCGGGACGATGAGCCCCTTCCAGCACGGCGAAGTGTTTGTCACCGACGACGGCGCGGAAACGGATCTCGACCTCGGCCATTACGAACGTTTCACTCACAGGCGCATGACGCGCGACAATAACTGCACGGCGGGACGCATCTACGAAACCATTATCACCAAGGAGCGGCGCGGCGACTACCTGGGTAAGACGGTTCAGGTCATTCCCCACGTCACCAATGAAATCAAGGCGGCCATCCGCAAAGTGGCGACGGACGTGGACGTGGCCATTATCGAAATCGGCGGCACGGTGGGCGACATCGAATCCCTGCCGTTCCTTGAAGCCATCCGCCAGATGCGGCAGGAGCAGGGCCGCGACAACGCCGTCTTCGTTCATCTGACGCTCATTCCGTTTATCGGCGCCTCCGGCGAACTCAAGACCAAGCCCACACAACACTCCGTCAAGGAACTGCGCGAAATCGGCATCCAACCTGATATTCTCCTTTGCCGCACCGACCGCTTTCTTTCGCCCGAATTGAAGGGCAAGATCGCGCTCTTTTGCAGCGTCCCGGAGGAGGCCGTCATCACCGCCAAGGACGTGGACAATATTTACGAAGTGCCACTGGTGCTGGCCAGCGAAGGGCTCGACGCCCAGGTGATGAAGTGCCTCAAACTGCAAGCCGGGGAGCGCCAGACAGAGGGCTGGGCGGACCTGGTGAGGCGGCTGAAGAATCCGGCGGGCGAAGTCAATATCGGCATCGTGGGGAAGTACGTCGGGTATCAGGATTCTTACAAGAGTCTGAACGAAGCGCTCGCACACGGCGGCATCGCCCACCAGGTGAAGGTCAACCTCATCTGGGTGGAGTCGGAGGGGCTGGAAGGCGACCACTGGGAAGACCAATTGAGAGAACTGGACGCCATCCTCGTCCCCGGCGGCTTTGGCAAGCGAGGTATTCCCGGCATGTTGCGCGGCATCGAGTATGCGCGCACGCGCAAAGTGCCCTACTTCGGCATTTGCCTGGGCATGCAGTGCGCGGTGATAGAATTCGCGCGGAACGTTTGCGGGCTGGAGGGCGCGAATAGTTCGGAGTTCGATCCCGCCACGCCCCATCGCGTCATCTACAAGCTGCGCGAACTGCGCGGGATTGATGACCTGGGGGGTACCATGCGGCTGGGGGCGTGGACGTGCAAGTTGAAGCCTCATTCCTTTGCCGCGGAGGCTTACGGCACTCTGGAAATCTCCGAACGCCACCGGCATCGGTACGAGTTTAATCGCGAGTACGAGGAGACGCTGGTGGCGCACGGGCTCGACATCACCGGCAACACCCCCGATGGGACTTACGTCGAAATTGTCGAGATCCGCGACCATCCCTGGTTTCTGGGCTGTCAGTTCCACCCGGAATTCAAGTCGCGGCCGCTCGAACCGCACCCCCTGTTCAAGGCCTTCGTGGGCGCGGCTGTAAAGTATCGTGCGATGCGGATGGCGGCCACTCCGGAAGCGGCGAAGACGTTGGCGGTGGCCCAGCCAAAGAATTGAGACAGCTTTGAGTCATTCATTCCAGATCGGCAGCTTCACCGTCGGCGCCGGGCATCCTCTGTTCCTGATTGCCGGCCCGTGCGTGATCGAGAGCGAGCGCCACGCCCTGAAGCTGGCGGAGCGATTGTCGAAGACCGCTCGGGCGCTGCGCGTTCCCTACATCTTCAAAGCCTCCTTTGACAAAGCTAACCGTACCTCGCTCGATTCTTACCGCGGTCCGGGTCTCGCCGCCGGCCTCGAGATTCTTGCCAAGATCAAGCGGCGGTTCAAAGTCCCGGTGCTCACGGACGTTCATGAGGTCGCGCAAATTGGTCCGACGGCCGGGGTGTGCGACATCATTCAGATTCCCGCATTCCTTTCTCGCCAGACGGATCTGCTGGTCGAAGCAGGACGCTCCCGCGCTGCCGTCAACATTAAGAAGGGGCCATTTCTCTCACCCTGGGATATTCGTTACGCGGTCGAGAAGATCGTCCGCACGGGGAATCAGCGCATCCTGATCACTGAGCGCGGCGCGTCGTTCGGGTACAACAATCTGGTGGTGGATTTCCGCGGCCTGGCGGTGATGCGCGAGTTGGGCTTTCCGGTGGTTCTGGACGTGACGCACTCGCTTCAGCTTCCCGGCGGGCAGGGGACCTGCAGCGGCGGGCAGCCGCAATATATTGAACCGCTGGCGCGGGCGGGCGTGGCTGCGGGCGCGGACGGATTGTTCATGGAAGTCCATGAGAACCCGGCGCGAGCCCTTTCGGATGGCGCCAATGCGTTGGCGCTGGCACGGTTCGCTCCCTTGGTGGGCAGGCTTGCGGCGCTCGGGAAATTCGTTCGCAAGCTGGGTTAGCTCCCGCGGGGCCGGGCGGGAGTTGGCGCCTGGCGCGCGTGGGTGAATTGGCGGCTGGGGGACGCCTGGCAATGCACGGAAGACCCAACGGGCATTCAAGCAGGAATACGTCTATGGGCTCCTATCAGCGGATTCGCAAGGTCATCACGGGCGAACCCGTGGATCACCTCCCTGCGCAGCCCGTGATTATGATGTTCGCGGCCAAGCACGCGGGAATCAAATACATTGATTACACCAAAGATGGCCATCTGATGGCCAAAGCCCAGCTCAAGCTGGTGGAAGATTTTGGCGTGGATTGTCTGCTGACTTGTTCCGACCCGGCGCGCGAGGTGATCGACATCGCCGGCGAAGGCAGCGTGCTTTGGTACGAGGACCAGGGGCCGGCAATCAACGAGGAAAAGGCCGCGTTGACGGAGAAGGCTCGGCTGAGAACCTTCCGCGTGCCCGACCCCCTGGCGCCGGGAAGGATGTTTGACCGCATCCGCAGCATCGAGATGATGAGGCGCGAGGCGGGGCCGGACGTTTCCATCGTCGGGTGGGTGGAAGGACCTCTGGCGCTGGCTGCGGAATTGCGCGGCGTCAACAACGTGATGCTGGACATGATTGACGATCCGGCGTTTGTTCATGACCTGATGGACTTTACAGCGGAGGTCGCCATCCCCTACGCCGAGGCGCAGATCCAGGCGGGCGCGGATACCATCGGCATGAGCGACGCGGCGGCCTGCATGATGGGGTTGGATCGCTATGAGACTTTCCTTCATCCCCGCCAGCACCGGGTGCTGGAGTCCATCAAGTCCCGTCATCCTGGCGTCGTGACGCGGCTCCATATGTGCGGCAAGACGGATCCGCTGGTGGCGCGCATGGGTCAACTCCCCGCTGACATCATTGAGCTGGATTACCCCACGGCGCTGGCGCCGGCGCGGCAGGTGCTGGGGCCGCAGCGGGTGATCCTGGGCAACGTCTCAACGATTACGGACCTGTTGGAAGGCACGCCGGAACAGGTTTACGAAGCAGCGCGCTCCTGCCACCAAATCTGCGGCCGCTATCACGTGGTGGGGTCCGGGTGCGAAGTCTCTCCCGCCACGCCGCCCGAAAATCTCCGCGCGCTGCTGGCTTACGCCAGGGAGCACAAGCCGGACGCGTACGTGCTGGAGGGAGAGGGTTGACGGCCAGACGGGAGTGGGGTAGTTTTCGCAGGGCACGGGAGCGATGGCATTTTCCATCCATAACCTGAAGATCCGCCAGCAGATCCTGCTGGTGACACTGCCGCCGATCTTTGTCTTGCTCTGCTCCGTGGCGCTGTTGATCTATTCTTACTGGCTGGCGCTCCACACCAGCCGGAGCAATGCCCGCTCGCTCGAAAGCGTTGTCGAAGGTGAAGACGTACTGCGCACCGTGGCGGAGATCCACCTGGGCGTCCGGGGCTACCTTCTCTATCGCGACCGCGCCATGTTGTCTTCCTATAACGAGCTCTCCGACCGCCTGCTTTCCGGCGTGGCGCGGCTGCGCGAGCTGGAGAGCGACGATCCCGAGCAATTGAAGGTCGTGGAAGAAATTCAGACCGCGGTTAATCGATGGAAGACGGAATGGGTCAATCCCACGATTCGCGATGTGGACCGCGGCGCCACCCTGGACCTTTTGCGGATCAAGGACGAAGGCGTCCGGCGATTTTCGGCGGTGCGCAAGCCATTGCTGGCACTGATCGAGGCCAACCGCGCCGAAAACGAGGCCGCGATGCGCGCCTCGACCCAATTGATGAAGCGCATGTTGATGATGGCGCTGGTCGTGGCGGCGCTGGTGGCGCTCATTGTCCTGCTCGTGACCCGCGAAGTTGCTGGACTTCTGGAACAGCCGGTGCGGCAGCTCATCGACGCTTCCGAGCGGGTCGGCCGCGGTGATTTTAAGCTGGCGCTTCCGCCGCCCACCGACAACGAATTCGGTGTGCTCTGGCAGAGCTTCGCCCACATGACCGCCGCGCTGCGCCAGGAGCGCGAAGAACTCGCGGCGCTCAACCGGTTTTCGGAGGTGGTGACCCAGTGCACCTCCGAGGGCGAAATCTACGAGCACGTTCTCTATTCGCTGCGCGACCGGTTCCATCCCCGCCAGGTGATTATCTTCAAGCTGAATGCCGAGGAGAATTTCCTGGAAGCGGCGGCCACGCTGGTGCCGCTTCCCAAGGAACTTCAGGACTGGCCGGTGATTCCCGAGCCGCACAACTGCAAGGCGGTGCGCATGGGCCGGCGGTTTCGCGTCAACGACGTCATGGCCGAGCCTCTCTGTCCCGCCAAATTCGTGCCCCCCAGTGAGGGCTCGTACTACTGCGGCCCGCTGATCGCCGGCGGCGTGATCATTGGCGCGGTGCGCGTCGAGGGCCCCAAGGGCCTTTGGACGCCGGAGCGCGAAAGCCTGCTGGAAAGCTATCTGAGCGGCGCGGCCACGGCGCTCTCCAACCTGCGGCTGCTCGAAAGCACCAAGGAGCAGGCCAATGTGGACGAATTGACCGGCCTTTACAATCGGCGCTTCCTGGAAGAATATGCCCGCAAGCTGATCGCCATGGCCCGGCGCAAGGAGCAGCCGCTCGGGGTCATCATGATGGACCTCGACCACTTCAAGGAATGCAACGATGTTTACGGCCACGAAGCGGGCGACCGCATCCTGCGCCACTTCGCCCGCACTGCCACGCGTGCCATCCGCGAGGCGAACCTGGCGGCGCGTTACGGCGGCGAGGAATTCGTGGTGATGCTGCCCGACACCGGCGCCCAGTCCTGCCTGATCGTCGCCGAACGCATTCGCCAGGCGGTCGAGCGCATGGTGATTCCCTCCGGCGGCGAGAAGCCGTTGCCGCAAGTGACCGTCAGCCTGGGGATCGCTATCTACCCCGACCACGGCCATAGTCTGGAGGAGATTTTCCAGGCTGCGGACAAGGCGCTCTACGAATCGAAACGCGCCGGACGGAATCGCACCACGCTGTATTCGCCGCCGCCGGAGGAGCCGGCGGCGTAACGCCGGCCCTCGGGCCAGCGGTCCGAATGCCGGACGAAGACCTGCCTGCCGGCAGGCCCGGCCCGGCATCGGCAAGAAACATGAGCCTTGATACCGCGCGCAAAGTTCTCGCCATCGAAGCGGCGACGCTTCGGGAGCTCCTGGATCGTCTCGACGCCAGCTTCGTGCGCGCTGTTGAACTGGTGTTCGGCTGCCAGGGCCGCGTTGTCGTCACCGGCATGGGCAAGTCCGGCATCATCGGCCAGAAAATTTCCGCAACGCTTTCCTCCACCGGGACGCCGTCGTTTTTCCTGCATCCGGCCGAGGCGATTCACGGCGACTTGGGGCGCTTGGTGGCGGGCGACGTGGTCGTGGCACTCTCCTACAGCGGCGAGACCGAGGAATTGCTGCGGCTGCTCGACACGCTGAAGCGTCTGGGGATTCCCCTCATTACGCTGACCGGCTCGCTTCATTCGACGCTCGCCAAGGCGAGCGACGCGGTAATTGACGTCAGTATCCGCGAGGAGGCCTGCCCGCTGGGCCTCGCACCCACGGCTTCCACCACGGCGATGCTGGCCATGGGCGACGCGCTGGCGATGGCGCTGCTCGAAAAGCGCGGGTTCAAAGAAGAGGACTACGCGGCGCTCCATCCCGGCGGCGGCCTGGGTGTCAAGCTGCGCCGCGTCGAAAATGTTATGCACACCGGCGATGAAGTCCCTCGGGTGGGGCCAAATGCCACCTTGCCCGACGTCATTTACGAGATGAGCAAGAAAGGGCTGGGCGTTACTACGGTCATCGAATCGGACGCCCGTCTGGTCGGGTTCATTTCCGACGGCGACTTGCGCCGCTTTTTCCAAAGGGAAGGGAACCGCGCCCTCGGCATGACCGCGGCGGATTGCATGACACGCACGCCCACCACCATCGCGCGCCGCGAGTTCGCCACCGCTGCGCTCCGTCTGATGGAAGCCAAAAAGATCACTTCGCTCCCCGTGGTGGACGAAGCCGGAACGCTCGAAGGCATTGTGCACATCCACGACCTGTGGCGGACGGAAATGTTTTGAAAGGAGTAGGCAGAGGCGGAAGTCAGGATCGGCACCTGTCTGGTCGCGGTCCCCCCGAATTGTTCGCCTGTTCTCGCTCCTGATTCCTTATGAAAATCACTCGAAAACAGCTCTTTGCCCGCGCCCGCAAGATCAAGCTCATCCTCTTCGACGTGGACGGCGTCCTCACCGACGGGCGGATCTATTACCTCCCCAACCCGAAGGGCGGGTTGTTCGAAACCAAGACGTTTTGCTCGCGCGACGGCCTGGGCATTCGCATGGCCCACGCCGTAGGAATTCAGACCGGCATCATTACCGGGCGCAGTTCGCCAGTGATTGTTCATCGCGTCAAGGAATTGGGAATCCATTTCCTCTACCAGCACGCTTTCGAAAAGGTAGGGCCCTACGAAAAAATCCGCACCTTGGCGGGTTTGGAAGATGAAGAGGTTGCTTACATCGGGGATGACATTGTGGATCTGCCGGTGCTCGAGCGCGTGGGCCTGGCCGTGGGTGTGGCCGACGGCGACCCCAGCTTGCGCAAGAAAGTCCACTACTGGACGCGCACCCGCGGCGGCCTGGGCGCCGCCCGCGAAGCCATTGACCTCATCCTGACCGCCAAAGGAATCCCTCCGCGTCAGGCACTCAAACGATTTCTCGGGACGGAATAATGCGGGGCGGCGCAGACCTTACGCGCTTGCTCTGCGCGCCGAGGGCGCAAGCAGCAGGGTGACTTGCAGACCCGAAGAACAGGGTATGCGCCAGCCACAGTGCTCCTCATCCAAGATCATAAAATCCAAAATCGTCACCATCCGCCGCCGCCCCCGCCGCCGCCCCCGCCTCCGGACGAGCCGCCGCTGGAACGGCTGCCGGAGCGCGAGCCGGGCGCGGTGGACGCGGAAGTGATGGCGCTGGAAAAGCCGCCAGCGAGCGACGCCGCGAAGGCCGTCGCGCCGAGCGTCCGCCAATTACTTCCCCCGTACCACGGGTGGCGGTACGAGCTGTCGCCGCCGTGCTGCGCGGCGACCTTGAGGATTTCGCTGAATTGTTCCGACCACGGTTCCTCGACGCCCAGGGCCAGCGCGTAAGGCAGGAACTTCTCGTAGAGGTCAGGTGTCAACATGGGCGCGAAGGGCATCTTCGAGCGGTCGTCGAGCGTCGACGTCAGAAACATTTTGAAGCCGTCGATCTTGTCCATCAGGGCGCGGCCCGCGTGCGTGGGAGCTTTGAGCAGATGGTGGAAAAGTAAGTTCGCGCCTGCCACCAGCAGCAGGATAACGATCACAGCCGGCGTGAGTGTATGGGCCAGCATGCCCAGCGCGAAGATTTCGCCTGCCAGAAACGGGAGGGAGAAGAGTGTCAGGAAGGTGGCCGCCGCGGCGGAAGTGGCCTTCTGTCCCAGGCGGCCTCGGCGGACCTCGCGCCACGCCTGAAGAGTCTGCGTGAGAAGAAAATAGACGCCCACCGACCAGCCCGACAGCCAGATCGCAAGGAAACAGGCGATGAACTTGTTTTCCCCGGGGGCGCTGAGTGCGACAGCGCC
>CAZHKT010000081.1:0-16514 GCA_964533045.1 uncultured Acidobacteriota bacterium
TCATTCCGAGTAGTCCCGATGCAGTTCATCGGGGCGCCGTGGAATCGCGCACTGCCTGACGCTCCAGAGCGAGATTCCTCGAGGAGTTTACCCTGAGCGAAGCGAATGGGCTCGGAATGACAGGGCCTGAAGAGTTGCTTCCTAGATTGTCAGGGAGTTGAGGGAGGCGCAGGAGCCCAGTAGCCCTGCTTGGCGCGGACTTTCAGCTTCTTGTCCTTGAGTTCGACGCGAATCTTGCGGAACTTGCCGTCGGCTTCGCGATTGCTGGGCGCGTAGGCGAGGACGTAGTACTCTCGCTCGTCGGCGAACGCCTGGCGGATGCCTTTGGCGAGGTCGTTGTTGCCTCGAAAGAAGACCCCGCCCGTCACCTCGGCCAGCCGGGCCATGGTGTCCTGCCGGGCGTTCTCAACGAGGGACATCTGTGAAATGAATTCAGAAAGGACTTGACCTCCATCGGCGCGGGCGAACCTTCGCCCTTCGTGCGTCGCGTCGAAGACGCCGAATGTGGGAGCCGGTAGTCCCCGCGCGTGCACAGAATAGATGACGACATCGTTTCCCGTCGCTGCGCGCACCACTTCCTCGAGTTCAGAGCTGAGTCGTTGCGCCGGGTTTCGCATGACAAAATTCGGCTTCCCAATATACGCCGCAATGAGTGAATAAAGCGTGCGGCCGGGAAGAAGGTCAAATCCATCGGAGATTAGAATGAGGATTCGTTTGCCAGGTTGGCCACCCATTTGATTCACTACGTCACGAAGGTTCCGCAGATATGTGCGCGTCAAGAAGATTCTTCTCATGGTGACAGAAGCAGCGAAATGCTCGATTTGTTCAAGTTCCATCGGTCTGTCTTTGGGGTCGCTCCTGCGGATTCCTGAGCAGGGCCCGCCACCGCAGTACTTTTCCAGCAACGATTTCAGTTGCGTTTCCTCTTGCTCCAACTCGAGTCCTCCGGCTGTCGCGAAAGCCTGGGCCATCTGCTTTCCTCGGACGGCGGCAAGCACATGGTCTCGTTCACCAGTGGGGCTTTGAATAAACCGAATGTCGCGGTCGAGAGTGGCTAAAGCATAAATGGATTGCGTACTCTGCTCGGACTGGAAAAGTCCTTCCAAACCTTTCTGAACGTGATTGGTACTTTGGAAAGTCATGAAGAGAGTATCCAGCACGACGAAATAGGTTCTGCGGATGCGTGAAGGGGAATCAGGCTGGATTTGAGACCTCTCGTGCTTACCAAGAGGGCCATTCGGACTTGGTGTGGGCGACCTCGCGATGGGTGGTTCGGCAACCTCGGTACCGATCGAAACGATTTGTTGTTCAGTTGCGTCTTCGAAGATTCGAAAGTCCCCAGCTTTCAGTCCCGCAACGTGATGTCCTTTACCGTCGGTGACCACGACGGGGACGACGACTTGTCGTGCTTCAATTTGAATCGTGGGTGTGGAAGGTTTTTGCTGAGCCGCAAAGGTGCTAATAATGAGAAGACACCCCAATAGGGCGATTGCCCCTGGCCGCCACCATTCTCGGCGCGGAATGACTTCCTGTAATTTGCGTTCCATTCCCATCTTACAGCCTCAGGGAATCGCGCGCTTAAGAGCCTATTATAAGGCCGTGATCCAGCGATGGGACCTTTGGATTAAGAACCCGCAACTCGGCGCGGGCGGGGTTGGCAATGCGGACAAAAGTGACTGCTGCGGCCGGCGATGACGATGCGGCGGATGGTGGTTTTGCAGCGACGACAGGGTTCGCCGTCGCGTTGGTAAACTCGTAGTTTCGAGCCAAAATTTCCGGGGCGGCCTTCGATATCGACGTAGTCGCTGAACGAGGTGCCCTGGAGATTCACGGCGTGGTCGAGCACGCGTCGCACGGCTTTGTAGAGCGCCCTCAGCTTGTCTGCGGGAACGCGCCCCGGCTGCGCCAGGGGATGAATTCGCGCGACATACAACGCTTCGTCGGCGTAAATGTTTCCAAGCCCAGCGAGCAGCGCCTGATCCATCAGCCAACTTTTGATGGCGCCTTTGCGCCCGCGCGCCGCGGCGAGGAATGCGGCTTCAGTGGCTTCGCGCGCGTCGGGGCCCAGTTTGCGAAAGATAGCTTCCTTCTCTTCGCGCGAGCAGCATTGCAAGCGCCCAAAGCGCCGCGGATCACGAAAGCGCAGTTCTTCCTTTCCATCGTCGAGCTTGAGCAGCACGTGCGTGTGCGTTTCGCAAGGAGCCTCGGCGGGATTGACGGTCACCTGTCCCGTCATTCCGAGGCGAATGATGAGGTAATGCGGCGGCTGCCCGTCCTGACTTGCCAGTTCCACCGCGATGGCTTTGCCTTTTCGTTCCGCCGTCGCAATTACGCGACGTTCAAGATTTTTCCTGAAAACTACGGTGTCGCCCGCGATCGCGCCGGGATGGCGCACCTCGACGTTGGCGATGGTTCGCCCCCGGGCGCGCGCCTCGATGCCGCGCCGGACGGTTTCGACTTCTGGGAGTTCAGGCATAACGGTACCGCCGTCCTTCAGGGCGCACATGCCGGGCCGAAACCCGGCGCTACGTCCCAGTCACCAAGCAGCCCTACACCGCGACTTTGATATCGTCGCCTTCGACTTGCACCGGGTAAGTGGCGAGGCGGATTTCAGGATTGGTGGTGAACTCCCCGGTGATGATATCGAAATCCCAGAAGTGAAGCGGGCAGGAGACGACGTGGCCCTCGACCGGACCGGCCGCGAGCGGGCCGCCGCGGTGCGGGCAGGTGTTCGAGATGGCGTAGACGGCGCCGTCAATCTTGAACAGCGCGATGGAGACGCCGTTCACCTCGACCTCTTTCCCGGTTCCGGGCTCAAGTTCGGAGAATTTGGCGACGCTGACGAATTCAGCCACGGCAGGATGGGTTACCCGACCTGGACCAACTCGGGAGTTCCCGCTTTTCCGATGCGGATGTTCTTCTTGAATTCTTCGACCATGCGTTCATCGAGGCGCACCTTGGTCGGCGGTTCGTTGAGGTGCATGAGGTCGATCTTCTCTTGCAGCTTCAACAGGCCGTAGAACAGATTTTCCGGACGCGGCGGGCAGCCGACGATATAAACATCCACCGGCACGATCTTGTCCACGCCCTGCAGCACGGCGTAGGTGTTGAAGGGGCCACCCACGCTCGAGCAGGCTCCCATCGAGATGCACCACTTCGGTTCCGGCATCTGCTCCCAGATGCGCTTGATGGGGCCCGCCATCTTGAGCGAAACCGTTCCGGCCACGATCATCAGGTCGGCCTGCCGCGGGCTGGGGCGGAAAACTTCCGCGCCGAAGCGCGCCATATCGAAGCGCGAGGTGGTGGAAGCGATCATTTCGATGGCGCAGCAGGCGAGGCCGAAGGTCAGCGGCCAGAGCGCCGACTTGCGCGCCCACTTGAAGACCTGGTCCACGGTCGAAATGACAAAACTCTCTTCGTGCTTGGCTTCAAAGGCTTCCATGCAGAACCTCGCACCCTGGGTCAGCGTTCCTGCCGCCGGATGTTCCCCGCAACGCGCCATTATAACCCAAGCCCGCCGCCGCAGGCCATTTTTCCTCCGCGAGAATCCGGACGCCTCGCCCCCTCCCGCGTCCGCGCCGGGCGTGACCCGCAACGACAAGTATAGTAGCCTATACCTTTGATGGCAGCCCACGTGCCCGCTCCGGCGGCGCGGACCAGCTTGCTGCCGCCCTGATTCTGCGGCCCATGTCCGGGCATGGGGTGCCGAGGCGCTGCGCGCGCGGCGTGAAGAATCGCCGGAACGAAGCGGGGATGTTGTTGCAAACAAAGGTCCGGTCCGGGCAGGGACGCGCAGAGGAACTACCCAGGACCGCCCGCAAATCGTGTTATCCTTCGGGACTTGCTCGCGGCTTTGGGAGCGCCCACGGAGGATTCATGAAACCTTTTTATGCCCAGGGGAAGCCGACCGCCAGAGTTGCCGCAGGAACGTCGCGGCGCGATTTTTTGAAAGGCAGCAGCCTCGGGGTGCTCGCTGTCAAGGTGCCCTCCGCCTTATCGGGGGGAACCGGCAAGGGCGAGCCCGTGGAGGGTCAAAACCCAGCCCCTGGGCAATTGTTCTCGCCTGCCGCCCGGTGGATCTGGGATGATTCCGACCGCTGGGCCTACCACCATTACGTGCAAGCGCGGCGCAAATTCCGCCTTACGACGGCCGAACTTGACCGGGTGGCGGCGGGCGGCCGCGCCCACCTTACCATCACGGCCGATGCGTACTACCAGGCGCGGCTGAACGGGCGGGTCATCGGCGCGGGACCGGCGAAGTCCGCCGAAAGCCGGCGCTCGGTGGATACATGGGACATCGCGACGTTTCTCCTTGTCGGCGATAACGAACTTGACATCACGGCGCTCGGGCTGGGTGTGGGGACGATGACCTATTGCCCGGCGGAGGCCGGGCTGATTTTCGAATTGGACGTTGCGGGAAGCAGAATTCCCAGCGATGCGCAGACGCTGGTGCGGCCCCACCCCGGGCGGCAGCGGCGAACGGCGCGGCGATGGATGCTGCCGTGCCTCGAGGACATTGACGGTGCTTCAAAGCCCGAGGCCTGGCGCGCCGCTTCTGTTTTGACAAAGGACATCGGCCTTTACGCGCGCCGCGTTCCGCTTCCCACGCGGCAGGCGCTTTCGCCGCAACGCATGGTTTCGGCGGAGTTCGTCCGTGTACCTAATGTTCAGATCTCCATGCGGCTGCGCCCGTATCTCACCGACGGCGAAGAAACGCGCCGCACCAATCCCTTCGCCACCCCGGCGTATATTGGTACCGATATCGTGTCGCCCGCGGAGCAAGAGCTGGAGCTGACCCCGACGCTGGGGCACGTCACCTGGTACTTCGAGGGGAAGAAGCTCTTTGAAGGCAGCGGCTGGGAGCGCCGCGTCGAAAGACTGCCGGGCGTTAAGCTCCGGCTCAAGCGCGGGTCGAACCGCGTGGTGGGCGTCCACGGCCGCGAGAATCATTTCGAAGACGTCAGCCTCGCGGGCTTCGCGGATTCGCCGGTCGAATTCAGGAATCCCTTCGGAAACGGCGCCTTCCAGGTGGTGCGGATGGAGAAGACTTCCGACCTTGTCGAGGGCGGCGCGCTGGAGACCCTGGACTGGGAATCGCTGCGGTCGCGCATGCCGGCGATGGATGCCGCGCACTCGCTGCCGTTTGGCAATCACTACGATGTCTTCTACGGTTCGAAACGCACGGAAGCTGCCACACCCGGTTTCGAATCGGTGCTCGCGACACCGCTCTCCGAGCCGATCCAGCTGCCTCCCGCGCCGCGCGGGACCGCCTCGCGCGTGGTGGTGGATTTGGGCGTTTTGCATAACGGCTGGGTCGCGTTCGAGGTGGAAGGCAAAAAGGGAAGCGTGTTGCTGGTGGCCATGGCCGAAGGGCTCAAACCCGGTCCGCCGCTCGTCATGCAGTGGCCCGAGCACTGCAACAACGGCTTTACCTATCGCCTGCGCGACGGGCGGCAATCGGTGGAGACCTTCTTCGCCTACGGTGTGCGTTACATCGGGATTCAACACGAAGGCGACCAGCCGGTGAGAGTGAGCAATCTCCGTGTCCTGACGGCGAACTGCGGCTCTGTCCAGCGCGGCACATTCCAGAGCGACGACGCATTGCTCAATTCGATTTACGGCATCTGCGTGCAGTCGGTCATCTCCGGGGTGGATGATACCTTTACCGACTGTCCCACCTACGAGCAGGTCAATTGGAACTTCGACAATCGGACCGCCTCGATCGGTGACGCACTAACCTGCGCGAACTGGCCCGTGACGCGCAACAGCATCGAATTGTTCACGGAAGATCCCCACTACCCGAAACTGGTTCGCAGCCAGTACCCGAGCACCTGGTTTTCGCAGATTCCCATGTGGTCGTTCAACTGGATCCTCTGGTGCCGGGACTATTATATGGCGACAGGCGACGCCGAGTTTTCCCGCCGCATGTTTCCGCGCGTGGCTGCCGGAATCGAAGAGGCGCTGGGCAAGATCGGCCCGCGCGGCCTGCTGGTGCTGCCCGGTTCCTGGCATTTTGTGGAATGGGCTCCCGGGCGCGACGACAATCACGACATCATGAGTGTGGAACAGGCGGGCTTGGTGGAGACGCTCGCCGCGGGCATGAGGCTGGCCGAGCTGGCCGGCGGCGGCGCCCTGTCAAGTTTGCAGCGATGGAAGGATGCGCGAGAACGCCTGATGGCTGCCGCTAACCAGCACCTCTGGGACCCGAAGCGCGAAGCCTATTTCGACAGCATTCACGAAGACGGTTCGCCTTCGCCCGTTTCCAGCATGGCGACCAACGCCGCCATGGTGGCCTATGGCATTGCATCCGGCGAACGCGCTCGGCGACTGGCGCAGCGCATCGCCGCCCGGGATCCGCAATTCCTGCCCTATGGGAGCCCGTACGGGCTTTACTACATTCTCGAAATGTACGACCGGCTGGGAGAGGTGGAAGAAATCTTCAAATTGATCCGCCAGCGCTGGGGTGAAATGGTTCTGGCCGGTGACACCACGACGTGGGAAACCTTCTCGGAGTGGAACGGCCCCGTGTGGCCCACGCGCAGCCGCTGTCATCCCTTCGCGGCGTACATTCTGAAGTATTACGTCCGCTTTCTGCTGGGAATCGAATCGCTCGCGCCCGGCTACGCCCAAGTAAGAATCAACCCGCAGCCTCCTCAGGGTGTGACTCAATGCTCGGGTTCGATTCCCACGCCGCACGGCCCGATTCGCGTGGGATGGCAACGGAAGGATGGCAGACCGGAAGTCGCGGTGGAAGTTCCGGCGGGAATCGAGCGCCTCTAGGCTTTGGTGCCGGTGAGGAGCAGCGCCCCTTCGGCTTTGAACTGCTTGAGCTGCTCGGCATCGCGGAACCAGCGGCCCGAATAGACATCGGGCGAAGGCGAGCGGTCGGGAATCCGGCGGTGGGAAACCTGCGTGAATCCCGCGCGCCGAAAATGCTCCGCCCACTCCTCCGCCCAAAGAAGCTGGGAAGGGATCGCATAGTGTTGCTGCCATTGGTGGCAGTGCGGGTTGTCGCGGTAGAAATTGATCAGAATCCAAGCCGAGCCGCCCGGCGCCAGCACGCGGAAGATTTCGCGCACCCCGCGCGCGGGATCCGGCCAGTAGTAGGCGGATTCCACCGACACGACGCGCGTGAATTCGCCGTCGGGCGCGGGCAGGTTTTCCGCGGTTCCGGTCGCGAACCGGAGACGCGGATTGCCCCTGGACGCGCCTTCGGCCCGGCGCACCATTTCGTCGGAAACGTCCACGCCCATGACCGAGCCCTGCGGGACGAGCGCGGCAATCTGGCGGCAGAACCATCCGCTGCCGCAGCCCACATCGAGCACGCGTTCGTCGGGACGCAGTTGCATGAGTTCCAGCATCGGATCGGTGACGGGACGATGATGCGCTTCCATTTCGTCACCGCGGCCGTCTTCGGCCCAGCGATTGAATTCCTCGCGAAGTTGTTGTTCAGACATACACCCACTATACCTCATCATCCGAGTGTGGCTGTAGCGGCGGTCTCTGACCGCCGCCCCGCGGACTACTGGAGTTGCGGTAAGGACACTGCCGCTACCGGTGCGACACGATGACGGAATGCGGGGAATTGGGCATCCGATGAAGCTCGCTGCGAGCAAAACCCGCATTGGCGAACATGCGCTCGTACTCAGCGAAGGTGTAAGCGTCGCCGTGCGGAGTCGAGCCCAGCATGATGAGGGCGAACGACGCAGCCTCCGGCGGTGAGACCCGATCGTCGTTGGGCACGAACTCCAGCGTGACCGCCCGGCCGCCCGGTGCCATGGCGGCATGGACCTTGCGCAGCAGCTTTTCGCACGCCGCCACATCGAAATGGTGGAGAAAATTGGTGAGCAGAACGAGATTGAATCCGCCGCCGAATTCGACCTCAAACGCGCTGCCGGGCAGCGTGTGATGCCGTCCGTCGAGCCCGGCCAGCCGGGCGTTTTCCTTGGCCACTTCCAGCACGTTCTTCCAGTCGAGCGCCACGATCTCCGCCTGCGGGTTCTTCTTGGCGATTTCGATGCCGAACAGGCCGTGCCCCGCGGCGAGATCCAGCACGCGGCAGGGGCCGCTGCCGGCCGCCATCTCGGCGATGGCCTGGGCGGGCATGCGCATCAGCGGCGCCATGGAGCGCGCGAACTCGACCCAGAGCGGATTCTCCGCCGCCACCGTGCCGTCCTCGCTCATAACCGTGCCGCCCTTGCGCACAGCCGCGGTGAGATGGTCGAAGGAATGAACAAACTCCGGCGCATTGAGAAATTGCACCACGGTGCCCGTGTAAGCCGGCGACCGCTTGTCCAGAAACAGCGCCGACTCCGGCGTCAGCCTGTAATGGGCCCCGTTCTTGGAGAGGAACTCCAAAATCACCAGATAGTCGCAGAGAATGCGCGTGCCGCGCTCGGAGGCTTTGATGCGTGCGGCGATGGCCGCTGCCGTGGTTGCCCCTTCGCCGATGGCGGTGAAGACTTCCAGTTCAATCGCCGCGCGCAGCGCCGCCGTCTGCTGGTAAGCGTTGAGAGTCTGAAAGATTCTTCCGGGATTGGGTGGAGTGGCCGGACGCGCGGTGGGGTTGGTTGCGGGATGGGACATCTTGATTCCTCCTCGTTTCGAGTTGGTGAATGCAAAGGTCGCGCGACACAAAATCGCCCCTGCTCTCCGCGCGTGGAGTCCTTGGGGATTCAATTGTTCAGTTCATGCCCTGAGTGCTACCGCCGGCTCCCGGAAGGGCGCCGTTGAACAAGACCGTTATGGCTGCACCTTGGTCAGCAATTCCACGAACTTCTGCTCCCGCTGACCCTGGTCGCGGCCCAGATGTTTCTCGAGCGTCTGCGTGGTGTTCATGGAGCAGAACTTCGGGCCGCACATCGAGCAGAAGGCCGCTTCCTTGTAATACTCGTCGGGCAGCGTCTCGTCGTGCATGGCGCGCGCCGTCTCCGGGTCGAGCGAGAGTTCGAACTGCTTGTTCCAGTCGAACAGAAAGCGCGCATAGCTGAGCGCGTCGTCGCGGTCGCGCGCCCCCGGGCGATGACGGGCCACGTCGGCGGCGTGCGCGGCGATCTTGTAAGCGATGATGCCCTGGCGGACGTCGTCGCGATTGGGCAGGCCCAGGTGCTCTTTGGGCGTCACGTAGCAGAGCATCGAAGCCCCATACCAGCCGATCATGGCCGCGCCGATGGCGGAGGTGATGTGGTCGTAACCGGGCGCGATGTCGGTGACCAGGGGGCCGAGCGTATAGAACGGCGCCTCGTGGCACAACTCCATTTCCTTGTCGACCTGGAGTTTGATCTGGTCCATGGGCACGTGCCCGGGGCCCTCGATCATCACTTGCACGTCGTACTCCCAGGCTTTCTTGGTCAGCTCGCCCAGGACTTTGAGTTCGGCGAACTGCGCCTCGTCGCTGGCGTCGGCCAGGCAGCCGGGCCGCAGGCCGTCGCCCAGTGAAAACGAGACGTCGTATTTCTGGAAAATCCTGCAAATGTCTTCAAAGTGCGTGTAGAGAAAGTTTTCCTGGTGATTCTCCACCGACCATTGCGCCATGATGGCGCCGCCGCGGCTGACGATGCCGGTGATGCGCTTCGAAGTAAGGGGAATGAACTCGCGCAGCACGCCGGCATGGATGGTCATGTAGTCGACGCCCTGGGCAGCCTGCTCCTCGATCACTTCCAGCATGATTTCGGGCGTCAGGTCGCGGACGCGCGTCACGCGCGCCAGGGCTTCGTAAATGGGAACCGTCCCGATGGGCACGGGGCTGGCGCGCAGGATCGCTTCCCGGATGGCGTGAATGTCGCCGCCGGTCGAAAGATCCATTGCCGTGTCGGCACCGTAGTGTACGGCGGTGTGGAGCTTCTCCAGTTCCTGATCGATGTTAGAGGTGGTGGCCGAGTTGCCGATGTTGGCATTGATCTTGCACCGCGCGGCGATGCCGATGGCCATGGGTTCCAGTTCGACGTGGCGGATGTTGGCGGGAATGATCATGCGGCCGCGCCCCACTTCGTCGCGGACGAGTTCGGGCGGGAGTTTTTCGCGCTTCGCCACGTACTCCATCTCTTCCGTGATGATGCCCTGGCGGGCGTAGTGCATCTGGGTTACCACCGGGCCGGTGCGCCGGGCAACCCAATCGCGGCGAATAGCAGACGGCATGGCACTTCCTCGCTTTCCGTTGATTCGTTCAATATCACAGTCTATCGTTGCATCGCCCCTTCGTGCAACCGCGCGGGGCTAGACCCATGCCGCGATCGTCTTGGCCAGCTCCTCCGCCGATCGAACCGGCGGCTGGCAACTGCTGCCCGTGCAGACCAGCGCCACGGGCTCGCCGTCAAGCGGCAGGCCGGCCAGCGTCTGTCGCAAGCCTTCCGGCAGGGCGCCGGACTTTACCTGCGCCGGTGTAAAGCTGAACACCGATTTCCCCGCCCGCGGCGTGGCGAGGGCGGTTTGGACCAAGCCGCGCATTCGGGCGTCGAGCGGGTCGCCGACGATCACCACTTCCGCGGGGGCGCGCAGATGGTGGGCGAGCGCGAGCCCGTACGTCGCGGCGAACAGCCCGTAGTCGCCCGCTTTTCCGGCAAGCAATCCCAGAATTGTCTCGGCCTTGGCGCGATAATCGGGCTTTCCTGCCAGCCGCGCCAGCCGGTCGAGCAGCAGCGCCGCGGCGGGATTCCCGCCCGGCGTCGGCGTGTCCTGGAACGGCTTGCGCTTCATGCCGAGCGCGCCTTGACGCTCGCTCAGATCTTTTGCCGTGTCGAAGAAGCCGCCGTCCTGGTCATCCCAGAACCGCTCGATGGCCGTCTGCGTAAGCTGCAGGGCCGTCTCGAAATAGCGCAGTTCGCCGGTCACCTCAAAGGCGTCGAGCGCCGCGGTCGCCACAAAAATCTGATCGTCGAGCAAGCCCTCGATTTCCGCCTTTCCGCTCACCAGGCTGTGATATATGCCTTTGGAAGGTTTGTAGCATGTCGCCAGCAAGAGGTCGAGCGTCATCAAGGCGCGGTCGCGGACGGCTTCGATGCCCAGGATTTGCCAGGTTTCGAGCAGCGCCGAAATCATCATCCCGTTCCACGAGGCATAGATGGTCGTATCCACCACGGGGGTGGGTCGCTTCAGCCGAGCCGCCAGCATTTTGCTTCGGGCGCGCGCCAGGAGCTTGCCGGCCTCCTGGGCGGAGAGATTCATGCGAGCGGCGACCGCCTCGACCGGCTGGTCAATGAACAGCACGTTTTTGGCGGGGTTATGATGCATCTCCCCCCGCTCTTCGACGTGGTAATAAAACGCCGCGGCCTGCGCTTCCAGGGGATCGAGCGCGGCCTGCAATTCGGCCAGCGTCCAAGTGAAGTAGTCGCCGTCATCGTCCAGGCTGTAATCGGCGTCCTGGCTGGCGTAGAAGCCCCCCTCGGGACGGGCGAGCACGTTTTCGATGAAGGTCAGAATGCCTTCAGCGATCTCGCGGAAGGACGCGTGGCCCGTCACCTGGTAAGCGCGGAGGTAGTTCACCAGCAGGGGCGCGTTGTCGTAGGACATTTTCTCGAAGTGGGGCACGATCCAACGCTCATCTACCGAGTAGCGGTGGAATCCGCCCGCCAGCTGGTCATAGACCCCGCCGCGCCCCATCCTCTCGAGCGTGTGGGTGACGGTGTTGAGCATCCACGGCTCGCGCGATTCCAGGTACTGGTCGAGAAGCAGGTCGATGGCGCTGGGGTGCGGAAACTTGGGCGCGCGCCCGAAGCCGCCATTTCGCGGGTCGTAGAGTTGGCCGATATTGGCCAGCATCCTGAGAAGAACATCGCGTGTCGCCTGGCCCCTGGCGGCGGGCGCTGATTCGATCTCGGCCAGCGCTTCGACGATTCGTTCGGCGCTCGAGTGGATTTCGTCGCGGTGGGTCCGGTAATTGTGCGCCACAGCTTCGAGCAGGCGGCGCATGCCCGGACGCCCAAACTGATCCTCCGGCGGGAAGTACGTCCCGCCGTAAAACGGGCGGCCGTCGGGCGTGAGGAAGGCGGTCAGGGGCCAGCCGCCCTGTCCGGTGAGCGCGCTGATGGCGGTCTGGTAGCGCGCGTCAATGTCGGGCCGCTCGTCGCGGTCCACCTTGATAGCGACATAATGCCGGTTGATGATTTCGGCAATGGTGGGATTCTCGTAGCTCTCGCGGTCGATGACGTGGCACCAGTGGCACCACACCGCGCCAATGTCGAGCAGAATGGGCTTGTCCTCGCGCCGGGCGCGCGCAAAGGCGGCGTCGTTCCACTCCTGCCAGGCAACCGGCTGATGGGCGGCGCTGCGCAGGTACGCGCTGCGAGACTGCGCCAGCGCGTTGGGTGAAGACATAGGTTCTCCTGTCGTGGCCCTGAATTGGTGTCGAGCTATTGAACCCGCGGCGGCTCCAGGGGCGGCTCGTCTCCGCCGTCATCCTCCAGCGGCTTGCGACCTGCGAAGCCCTCTTCCACGCCGTGCCAGAAGCCGATGCGCCCCTCGCCCAGCTTCCAGCAGAGGTAGATCTCGCGCCCCTCGCGCATCGCCGGGAAATCGATCAAGCCGACGTCAAGGTCCTTCACCAGGCAGCCGGTTTCCTGGATGCGCTGCAGCGCCCGTTGCAGTCGCGCGGCCGATTCCTCGCGCGCCGAACGGTTGGCGGCGAGTCTCCTGTAAGGGGGAAACGAGCCGCCCAGCACCATGATCTCGGTGGTGGCGCGCCGCAGCTCGCGGTCGAGTTCCTCCACCTTCTCTTTGCTCGCGCGCGCTTCGATCAGGCAGTGCTCGATGAGCGGGAGCAGTTCCTCGGCTTCGTCGCGATTGAAAAACTTGTCAGCCATAATTTCGAATGCGCCGCCCCCAATGATCTGCCCGGCACAAGCTCAGCGCTACTTCAGCTCCAGCATCCGGTCGAGCGCCACGCGCGCCCAGTGCTTGGTCTCCGGATCCACGCTGACGCGGTTGACCACCTGTCCTGCGGCCAGACTCTCGAGCGTCCAGCAAAGATGCTGCGGCGAGATCCGGAACATGGTGCTGCACAGGCAGCCGCAGTCTTCGAGCGAAATGATGCGCCGGTCGGGCAACTCACGGGCCAGGCGGCACACCAGATGAATCTCCGTCCCCACGGCCCACGCCGTGCCGGCCGGCGATTCCTTCACACGCTTAATGATGTATTCCGTCGAGCCTACGTCGTCGGCCAGTTCGAACACGTCCCAGCGGCACTCGGGGTGGGCGATGACGCGGATGCCGGGATACTGTTCGCGGACCTTGTGCACGTGCTCGGGCAGGAAGCGCTGGTGCACCGAGCAGTGGCCCTTCCAGAGCAGCACCCGCGCACGGCGAATCTCCTCCGCCGTGAGCCCGCCCGATTCCTGGTACGGATCCCACACCCGCATCGCTTCGAGCGGAATGCCCATGCGCCAGCCCGTGTTGCGCCCCAGATGCTCGTCGGGGAGGAAGAGTCCCTTTTGCCCTTGCGTGAACGCCCACTCCATCACTTTGCGCGCGTTCGACGACGTGCAGACGGCGCCGCCGTGCTTGCCCACAAAGGCCTTGATGGCCGCGGTGGAATTGATGTAAGTGACCGGAACGACCTTGGCGTCGGTGGCGCGGGCGACCTCATCCCAGCAGACTTCCACCTGCTCGAGTTCGGCCATGTCGGCCATCGAGCAGCCGGCGTTCATGTCGGGAAGCACGACGACCTGGTGGTCGCCGCTCAGGATGTCGGCACTCTCGGCCATGAAGTGCACGCCGCAGAAGACAATGTATTCGGCTTCCTTGCGGCTCGCGGCCTGCTGTGAAAGCTTGAGCGAGTCGCCGCGGTAATCGGCGTACTTCACCACTTCGTCGCGCTGGTAGTGGTGGCCCAGGATGACAAGGCGCGAACCCAGTTCCGCCTTGGCGCGCACGATGCGTGCGTCGAGTTCCTGCTCGGAGAGCTCGACGTAGGCTTCCGGCAGCGGATTGAGGATACTTGTCGCCATGGCGCCCTAGCTTTAAGTTTAGCGCAAATCCCCTGCCCTTGCTGGCTCGCCCTCACCCGTCCGGATTTCATCGGGACACCTTCTTCCAGAGGGAGAAGGCTGACTTCCAGAACTAGCCTCCGATATAGACCATAGTCCGCTTCGGTTGCACGAAGTCCGGCTCGTTGATGCGGTGGCCGGGTTCTTTGTGCGCGACAATGTGAAGGAAGAATCGCTCCAGATCCCGGTCGGTCGCGCCGTTTCGCACCAGGTGGCGCACATCGTGCTCGCGCAACGAGAAAAGACAGGTTCGAATCTTGCCATCGGCGGTCAGGCGCAGGCGGCTGCACTGCCCGCAGAAGGGAATCGAGACGGGCGCAATGATGCCGATTTCGCCCTGCCCGTCGGCGAAACGGTAGCGCAGCGCCGTTTCGCTCGCCGTGTGGCGCGCGATTTCCTCCAAAGGAAACACCGGTTGAATGGCAGCCACGATGTCCCGGGCCGTGACCACCAGATCGCGGTTCCAGTGATGGTCGGCGTCAAGCGGCATGAATTCGATGAAGCGCACCACGATATCGCGGCGTCGCGCCAGCCGCGCAAACTCGACGATCTCATCGTCGTTGAAGCCGCGCACCAGAACGATGTTGACCTTCACCGGCTTGAGGCCGGCATCGAGCGCGGCGTCCACACCCCCCATGACTTTCTCGTAAGAACGCGGTGTGCGCGTGATGCGCGCGAACTTTACCGGGTCGGTGGAGTCCAGGCTGACGGTGACGCGCGGCGCGCCCGCGGCCGCCAAGTCTTTCGCCATTTCCGGCAACAGGTAGCCGTTGGTGGTGATGGCCAGGTCCTCGATGCCCGGCAGGGCGCGTAATTGCCGCATAAAGTCCACCACGCCGTCGCGCAGCAGCGGTTCACCCCCCGTCACGCGAATCTTGCGGATCCCCATGCCGGTGAGCACGCGCGCCACGCGCAGAAATTCGTCCCAGGTCAGCAGGTCGCGATGGGGAAAGTAGTTTTTTGGATCGGCGGACTTGCAGTAAACGCAGCTAAAGTTACAGCGGTCGGTGACCGAGAGGCGGAGGTCGTGAATGTCGCGTCCCAGTTTGTCTCGCAGCATCGTTAGTGCGCCAGGCCGTGGCGCCGGGCTTCCGCCCGGCCGTCTTGAGACCCGCGTGCCGCCCTGAAGGGTTTGGCTGACCACTCACGAAAGGGCGGCGTACCGGCGAACTTCAGGTCGCCATGGTGTTGACCATCAAGCTGATGGGCTAAAGCCCGCCGTCTTGAGACCCGTGTGCCGCCCTGAAGGGTCTGGCTGACAACTCCGCAGAGGGCGGCGTAGCGGCGACCTTCAGGTCGCCATGGTGTTGACCATCAAGCTGGCGGGCTAAAGCCCGCCGCTACCAAACAAAAACACCGACCCGTGTTTGGAGTCGGCGTGGCTCTCCTTTCCAAACACGGGAGGCGGGGCAATTTCTCACTCCACCCTGTCGGCCCGCGAGGCATGGGCATGAACCGCCGCCTTTAGCGCTCTCGGGCTCGGAGAACACCCCTATGCTACCCCACGCGCCTCGGCGAGGCAAGCTTTCGGCCATGTGCTTCGGCTCCTTTTCTACAAAAGTGTGGTAATCCAGGGCTCAATCTTCGTATATTGGTGTTCGAGGGACGCTCTCCAGGGGGCGGCCCCGCCCCAATTCACAACCGCTTTCAGGAAACGGCCAGGATGGTACAGGACCATCATCGGAAGTACCCGCGCGTGCCGGCGGAAATTCCCGTGGAGATGACCTCGGGATCGAGTAAGGAAAAGACGCGGGCCACCACGATGGGCGGGGGCGGGCTTTTTCTGGGCACGGCGCAGCGCATCGAGCCGGGCACGGAAATGACCGTTCGCTTCCGTCCGGCCAAGCATCTGCCGGTCATCCAGGCGCGTGCCCGCGTCTGCTACGTCGCGGCCGGCGAGGGCCTGGGTATCGAATTCACCGACATTGACCCGAAGCACCGCGAGAAAATCCTGCGACTGGTGCATCGCCGGCTGGAAGAGAAGCGCCAGCACCCGCGCGCCCCGCTGGCCACGCAGGTGGAGTATCCGGAAGGAACGCTGATCGGATTCTCCAAGGACATCAGTGTCGGCGGCATGTTCATCGAATTGACCAAACCGATTCCCGTCGGCACGACGCTGAGTCTGATTTTCCATCTCGAAGACGGAGGCGACGCGGTGCGCGCCGAGGCGGAAGTGAAATACGCCGTGCTGAAACTCGGTGTGGGCGTGCGATTTCTCAAGCTGGAAGCCGCGGACTGCAAGCGAATCGAATCTTACGTGGCCGCGACAAGCTAGTGTGGTGCGTCTAACGGTTCTATACAATGGTGGATGTCCTTCGTGGTCTCCTCCGTGGTTTCGGCCGAGTGGGACGTAGCGTCGCCCTTCAGGGCGACACGTACTGGTGGCGGCCTGAAGGCCGCCGCTACGCGGCGCCCCGCGATTGAATCGTTATCTGCGACGCACCACACTAGCGGGGAGCCCTCCGGCGCCCCGGCGCTCTTGCTAGGCTGTAACATTTCGTGTTGAAAATTGAGTTGGAAAGAGAGAGGGTGTCT
>CAZHKT010000082.1:0-16259 GCA_964533045.1 uncultured Acidobacteriota bacterium
TGGCGCAGCTTGCGCAGCGCCTTGGCTTCGATCTGGCGGATGCGCTCGCGCGTGACGGCAAAGCTCTGGCCGACCTCTTCCAGCGTGTGTTCGCTGCCGTCGTCCAGGCCGAAGCGCATCTTGATGACCTTCTCTTCGCGCGGCGTCAGGGTCTTGAGCACCGACTCGGTCTGCTCTTTCAGGTTGATATTGATGACGGCCTCGGCGGGAGAGATCACGCCGCGGTCTTCGATAAAGTCGCCCAGGTGGGAATCTTCTTCCTCGCCGATGGGCGTTTCGAGCGAAATCGGCTCCTGCGCGATCTTCATCACCTTGCGCACTTTGGCCACGGGGATTTCCATGCGCTTGGCGATCTCTTCCGAGGTGGGTTCGCGCCCGTATTCCTGGACCAGCTGCCGCGAGGTGCGGATCAGCTTGTTGATAGTCTCAATCATGTGCACCGGAATACGGATGGTGCGGGCCTGATCGGCGATGGCGCGCGTAATCGCCTGCCGGATCCACCAGGTGGCGTAGGTGGAGAACTTGTAGCCGCGCCGGTACTCGAACTTGTCCACGGCCTTCATGAGGCCGATGTTGCCTTCCTGGATGAGATCCAGGAATTGCAGCCCGCGATTGGTGTATTTCTTGGCGATGGAGACGACCAGGCGCAGGTTGGCTTCGATCAGTTCGCGCTTGGCGGCTTCCGCCACCATTTCGCCGCTCACGATCGTCTGGTACGTGCGCTTGAGTCCTTGAGCCGAGGTGCCGACCCGTTCCTCGAACTCCGCCAGGCGTGCCTTGAGGAGGCGTAATTCCTTCTTCAGGTCCTTGGCCCCGTTGGAGCGCGCCGAGTCGATCTTGCGCTCCAGGCGCGAAATCTCGCGCTCCAGCGGCCTCACTTCTTCCACCGCGTGCCGGATGCGTTCGATCAGCCGCTTCCGTTCCGTGTGCGTGAACTCGATGGAGCGAATGGTCTTGGACACCAGGATGTGGTGTTCGGCGGCGGCCCAGCGATAACGGCGATAGTCACGCGGCCTCTTGGTGCGCGGAATGGTGGCGAGCTTCGCTTCCAGCTGCTTTTGCTTCTTGTAGAGCCGCTCGACCTCGTTGATTTGCGCAATGACTTCCTGAATCCGCTCCTCGACGCGTTCCTCGGTGAGCTCGTCCTCGTTGAAGGTGACGACTTCCTTGATCGACTTATTCCCTTCCTGAAGGTCCTTGCGTATCTGGAAGAGTTCCTTGACGATAATGGGGGATCGCGAAAGCGCCTTCAGCACGCGAATCTGGCCGCGTTCGATGCGCTTGGCGATTTCGACTTCGCCCTCGCGCGTCAGCAGCGGCACGGTGCCCATTTCGCGCAGGTACATGCGAACCGGGTCATTGGTCTTGTCGAGCGCGCCCGGAGTGAGGTCGAGGTCCATGTCCTCGCCGCCCCCCTCGGTGCCCTCATCTACCTTGTCGAAGCTGATCTTGTCGGCGGATTTGGCGCGGGGCGACTCCAGCACCTCGATGCCGGCGTTGTCAAACATGGAGAGCAGATCATCGAGGTCCTCCGCCGAATGCATGTCCGACGGGAGCAACTCGTTCACCTCGTCATAGAGAAGGTAGCCCTTCTCCTTCCCCATGGTAATGAGCTTGTTCAGTTGATCAAACTTTTCGTCAAAGGCCAACGGACCGGACTCCTGGGGCGTGACGAATCTGGGGGTGGAACCGGCCTGCGGGCCGGCACCGTGCCGGGCTAATGTCCGGCGCTACCACCGGAAACTGAGTCACTGCCAACTGCTGAGGCAGAAAGGGCCTCGCGTACCGCCTGAAAACAAAGATACGCAACACTCCACCCTGCGCGGGCGGCGTTGCGTCACGCACTCCGATTGCTGACTTCCGACAAACTCCGCAAACCTCAACAACAGATTAGATGAAAGTCTAACCCATCCGGTTACGGAAAGGAAACCAAAATCTCAGGCCCGCCCCAGGCCCGCCAATTCCTTTGTCACCCGGGCCTTCTCCTTCATCAATTCTCCCAGGCGGGCGAAATCCTTGTCGCGCTCGGCGGCCTCGATGTCGCCCTGCAGGCGGTCGCGCTGGCGCTCCAGCTTGCGCCGGCGCAGGGCCAGCAAACAGGAGGCAACCTGCGCCGAATCAGGTGGTTCCCCGGAATCAAAGATGCTGCCAAAAGCCAGCCTGCGGCCTTCGGCGCCGGCCCAATCCTCGATGCGCGAGACTTCCAGCGCCTCACCCCGCAGGCGCGCCTCGAAGATATTCTGGAAGAGGGATGCCGTTGCCAACCCGGCGCAGAGTTCCTCCCCGGCGATGACCGGAAGAACTTCGTCGGCCAGCGCCTCGTTCTCGAGCACGGCGCGAAGAAGTTGCTTCTCCGCCAGCGTGACCTTGACTTCGGCGGTCCCCGGTGGAGCCTTGACCTGGGGGCGGGACTCGGCGGCGGCACGCCGCAATTCGTCGCGCAGCAGGCGATTGTCCACGCGCAGGCGCTCGGCCAAGCGGTTGGCCAGTTCGGCGCGCAGCATGGGATTGGGCACGCGCACCAGATAGTTCATCACAAAGTTGGCGGCGGCAATCTTCCCTTCCGGGCGGGAAATGTCGTTCTCGGCCGCCGCCCGGTCCGTCAGATAATCAAGATAAGTAGGCGCCGCCCCGAGCAATTCCTTGTAAGCCGCCTCTCCCTGCTTGCGGATGAACGAGTCCGGATCGAGTCCGCCCGGCAGCGCCAGCACTTTGGCCTCGAACCCTTCTTCGAGCAACAGGTTGAGGGAACGCTCGGTCGCCGCCACCCCCGCCGAATCGGGGTCGTAATTGACGATGACTCGGCGCGTGGAGCGCGCCAGCAGCCGAATCTGGCTCTCCGTCAGGCTGGTCCCGCAACTCGCCACCACGTTCTCAATGCCCGCCGAGGCCACCGCGATGCAGTCCATGTATCCCTCGACCAGAATCACATAATCCAGTTTGCGAATCGCCGCGGCGGCCCGGTCGAGGTGGTAGAGGACGCGGCTCTTGCTGTAGATAGGTGTTTCGGGGGAGTTAAGATACTTGGGCATGTCATCGCCCAGAGCTCGCCCGCCGAATGCCACCACTTTGCCGGACTCGTTGGAAATGGGGAAGATCACCCGGCGGCGGAAGCGGTCAAAATGGCGCTGGCTTTCGGCGTTGCGAAGCACCAGCCCGCTCTTTTCAAGCTCGGGCAGCTTGAAGCCCGCCTCTTGGAGCGTGCGGGTCAGCGCCTGCCCGTCGGAGGGCGCAAAACCCAGCCGGAAGCGGCCTACGATTTCGTCGGTCAGGCCCCGGTCGGCGAGATAGGCGCGCGCCGCTCTGCCCTCAGAGGTTGCACCCAACTGGGACGCAAAGTACTGGGCCGCCGCTTCGTGAATCTTATAGAGAGCGGTCCGCTCGCGGGCGCTCGCGTCGGCGGCTTCGTCGAACGCCTGTTCCTTCAGCCGAATGCCCACCTTCTCCGCCACACGGCGCAGCGCCTCCGGGAACGTCAGGTTTTCGATCAGCATGACGAACTTGAAAACGTCGCCGCCCACACCGCAGCCAAAGCAGTGAAAAATCTGCTTGGTCGGATGGACCGCGAAGGAGGGGGTCTTCTCCTGATGAAACGGGCAAAGGCCGGTGTAATTCGCACCCGACTTGCGCAGCTTCACGTAGTCGCCCACGATCTTGACGATGTCGGCGGCGGATTTGACTTGTTCGACTTGCGACATGAAAGTCCAAGATTCAGGATGCCGGGCAGCCCCTGACTGCCCCTCAGGTCCGTGGTTTTAACGGATCCAATCGGCTCATGGCAACAGGACGATGCTCGGAGCGGGCTTCGCGAACTCCTCCGGCTTAAACTGCGAGCGCAAGAAGTCCAGAAAAGCGCGGCCTTTGGGGCGGCCGTTGGCGCGCGTCGCACCCAGTTGCGCCAGGAAGATCAAAGCGTCGCGAAGATCCGAGTCGCGAACCGCCCCCACGGCGGGCTGGGCCGCGACGCGTTTCTTGAACCCCTCGATGCCCTGCTGGAGCGCCTCGTAGATTTCGCGGTGGGTGCGGAAGTCCGGCAGCTTCTCGTAGTAGATTCCGCCCGCCAGCGTCCGGTACGTTTCACCCAGGGCCTGAAGCGCCGCCAGAATATCGGTGTCCACAATCAGGGGATTGTCCCGCGCCGCGGCACAGATCGTGTAAGACAGCGCCAGCAGCAGGGGCTGACTCTGCGCCACAAACTTCGCGGAGATGCGGGCTTCCGCAAACGGAATCTTCGACGGGTCCGCTTCCTTCCGTTCCGCATCATGGACGCGGCTGGCAATCAGGTAGCGGCAATCGGAGGGGCAATGCAGCGTGACTTCACGTTCGGTGCCGCAGCAGACCGCGCAAATGATTTCTCCCTTGGCGGGACAGGACCGCTTGGGCGGGCGCTTTGCACAAATCGGGCAAGACAATTCCTTCTCCTGAGGTGGAACCGTCATTATGCCACAACGCCGGGAGCGCCGGCATCCTGTCCGGGAGCGCCGACATCCCCCTGGCATTGCCGGCCAGAGGCCGGCGCACCCAGGCCAGAAATTCCTTGACGGCCAGCCCCCGGCTGACGACATGATGAGTGGACCGCATGGGGGCGAATTCGCGAAAACCGGATGTGGTGGTGATCGGCGGCGGGCTGATTGGCTGCTCGATCGCGCTGCGGCTGGCGCAGGCCGGCTTGCGCGTCACGGTGCTGGAGCGCTCGGCGCCCGGCGCGGAAGCCAGTTCTGCCGCGGCGGGGATGCTGTCCCCGCAAAGCGAAGGGATCGAACCAGGACCCTTCTTCGAGCTCTGCATGACCAGCCGCCGGATGTATCCGAAGTTTACGCGCGAGGTCGAGGCCCTGAGTGGGTTGAAAGTGGATTACCGGCGCGACGGCACCTTGCTGGTTGCAACCAGCGCGCGCGAGCGCCGCGACCTGGAGGAACTCGACCGGGCACACCAGGCGATGGGACTCTCCCTCACGGCGTTGCGCGGCAAGGCGCTGCGCTCGGTCGTGCCCGGGCTTTCGCGAGGGATTGACCGCGGCCTTTTCCTTGCCGGCGATCACAGCGTGGATAATGAAAAATTGAGCGCCGCGGCGGCCGTAGCCTGCGCGCGGTTAGGCGTAAGAATCATTTCCGGCGCGACGGTCACGCGGCTCGTCGAGAAGAGCGGCCGCATCGCTCGCGCCGAATGGAGAAACGAGCGAGGCGTCACCAAGAGGATTTCCGCCGGAACATTCGTAATTGCTGCGGGATGCTGGTCGGCGGCGGTGGTCAGGCCGCTCGGCATTGACCTGCCGATGCGGCCCTGCCACGGCCAAATGATGGAATTGGAAGCGCCGCGCGCGCTGCCCCTGGTGGTGCGCGCCGGCCACACGTATCTTGTACCGCGGTCGGAGAACCGGATTGTGGTGGGCACGACCTCGGAGTATGCGGGCTTTGAAAAGAAGGTCACCGCGGCCGGCCTGAACTCCCTATTGACCCGCGCTCTCAGGATTCTGCCGGAAATGCAGGATTTTAAGTTCCTGAGAGCCTGGGCCGGCTTGAGACCGGACACGGCGGACCATCTCCCGATTCTCGGCCGTGGCAAGATTCCCAACCTCATCTTCGCCACCGGCCACTTCCGCAACGGCATCCTGCTCGCGCCCATAACAGCCCAGATTGTTCGCGACCTTGTCGAGAGAGATGCCTCTTCGGTTCCCATCGAATCCTATCGGCCCACACGATTTGACCGAGGTCAAACCGCAAGAAATCCTGCGCGGCGTCGCCGCAGCGCACGCCCAGGTCTGCGTGCCGATCTTGAGAAAGTGCGCGGAGAAACGAGCGGGGCGAAGTAAGGCTGCCATCGCCCACTTCAGAACTGGCCGCGAGGCTAATTCACATCGGTTCGGCGCGCGGCGGCACCGCGGCGGGGCGGGGCCGATTTGGCGAGCGAGTTGAGGAAGGCGTCCAGCAACTTCGCGTCGAACTGGGTCCCGCGGCCCCGGCGCAGCTCTTCCAGGGCTTCTTCCAGCGGACAGGCTTTCTTGTAGGCGCGGTCGGAAATAATCGTGTCAAAGCAGTCGGCGATGGTGATGATGCGGGCGCCGAGCGGGATCTCGTCGCCGGTCAGGCCGTCGGGGTAGCCCTTGCCGTCAATCCGCTCGTGGTGATGGCGGACGATCTTCTTGATCGCCTCGATGGCTTTGAATTTGAGCGGGGCCAGGATGCGTTCGCCCAACGTGGTATGACTCTTCATCAATTCGTATTCTTCCGGTGTCAGCCCGGAGGGTTTGTTGAGCACGCTTTCTGGCACGCCGATCTTGCCGATGTCGTGCAGGATGCCGGCGAGACGAATCTCCTCCAGTTCTTCCCGGGTCAGACCGATTTCCTGTCCAATCTGTGACGCCAGGCGAGCCACGGACTGCGAGTGGCCCTGGGTGTAGTGGTCCTTGGCGTCAATGGTAAAGGCCAGGGCGGTGACCGTATCCATCAGGGAAGCCGTGTCGCCGTTGGTGGCCGCCTCGAAGCGCGCCAGGTACTGATTGAAGACTTCGGGGCCGGTGGCGAACATGCGCTTGACGGCGACTCCCAGGTAAGCCTGCAGCAGTTGCTGATCCCAGTCTCCGGACGACTTGTCGGGAGTTTGCGCGGCCACGCGCACGCGGTTTCCCTTTTCGTGCTTGGCCAAGTACATGCCCGATTCGGCGACCCGCACAATCTCTTCCGGCGTCACGCCGTGCACCGGGAAAGTACCAATGCCGAAGCTGGCCGTGACGCCGCGGCTGGAGAGATAGGAATCGGCCTTCAGGTTGGCGCGCAGGCGCTCGGCGAGAATCTGCGCCTGCTCGGGCGTGGCTTCCGGGACCAGCAATGCAAACTGGTCGCCGCCGTAGCGCGCCACGGTGTTCGACTGGCGGGAACTGGCTTCCAGCACCCGCGCCACCGCCGTCAGGACCTTGTCCCCTTCCAGATGGCCGAGCCGCTCGTTCAGCTGCTTGAATCCGTCCAGATCCAGGATAATGAGCGAAAACGGCTTGCCGGAACGGGGCGAACGCCGCCACTCGGCATCCACCGCCTGCATGAAGAAGCGGTGCGTCTTGAGCGAAGTGAGGCCGTCGGTGATGGCCTGTTCCTGCGCCACCTGGTAAGCCTGCGCGTTCTTGTAGGCGATGCCCAGCTGGTCGGCCAGCGTACTGAGCGTGAGGAGGTCCTGCTGGCTGAAATCCTTGGGCTTCAGGCTCTCGACCGTCAGCACGGCCAGCAGTTCCTGCCGGTACTTCATGGGGACGTGCAACGCCGACCGGACGCCGGGATGGAACGGCAGGTAGCGGTCGCTGGTCAGCACGTCGTTGGCGAGGTATGGTTCCTGGGTCTCCGCCGTGATGCCGGCAAAACCCTGCCCGAACTTGGTGCGCCGGCCCTTGATACTGGTGTCGTAGCCCACCTCGGCGGCGACCACCAGTTCTTCCTTTTCGCGGTCCAGCGTCTCGACGCGCACCAATTCAAAGTTGAAGGATTTGTGAAGGTCGGCGCAGACCTGGTCCAGGAGTTCCTGCGGATCGAGCAGCGAGGTCGCCTTGCGCGTCAGTTCGTTGAGCAGCGCCAGATGGCCGGCGCGCTTCTGCTCCTGCTGGAAAAGCCGGGCGTTCTCAATGGCCACCGCCACTTCGCCCGCCAGTACCTTCAGCAGGCCAAAGCGCCTCCCGTTCACGCGGTCTTCGTGTTCGAAGTCGGTGATGGTCAGCACCCCGCAGGTCTGATTCGAGAATTGGATCGGGACCCCCGCCCAGCTGCGGATGCGCGGATCCACGGAGGTGATTCCCAGCCTGCGCACGCTGCCCAGAAAGTCCTCGGAGATCACCAGGGGGGTCCTGTTGGCCAGAACGTACTCCACCAGTCCGTCCGCCGCGCCCGCCCTCGGTCCCTTCGGCGGGCCTTCAGGGAGCGAGCCCTTGACGGTCACCAGCGGGCCGTCCGCTTCCTGATAGGTAAGCGCCAGGTGGGCGCTGCCCAGAAATCCGCTCAGCTCGCGCTGCAAAGTCTGCATCTGGCCCTGCAGATCGCAGGTGGCACTGAGTGAATCCACCACGCGGTGCAGCACGCGCAGGTCGTCGTCGTGGCGCTCGGCGGCCTGGTGCAGCGAGCGATTCTCCAGCGCCACCGCCACCTGGTTGGCCAGGGTCACGGTCAGACGGATTTCCTCGGGCGAAAAGCGGCGCACCCCCCGGCTGCCGATCAGCAAGGCGCCGCGCGACTTCTCCTGGGAGTGCAGCCCAGCCACCAGCAGGGTGCGCGCCCCTTGCGCACTGAAGAACTCGCGAAACTGCGGGAAGAGCGGATCGCGCGGCCAATCGGCGTTCAGATCCGGCCGCAGCAGGTCCGGGAACACGACCAGGCTTCCCCAGCGTTCCGCCGCGGAAGCCAGATAGGCGCGCAGAGGGCCGCGCTGGATTTCCGCCACGGCCGGCTCCGGAAGCCCGTGCGCCACAAAGTATTCGGTGTCGAGCGTGCGGGGAACCAGCAGGAGGGCGCAGCCTTCGTAGATGTTCAGGGCGCGAAGCAGGCCGCTCAGAGTTTGATCGCCCAGTTGCTTGAGGTCGCTGGCGCCGCTGAAGCCGGCGGAAAGAACCTGCAGGGCGGAAAAGCGCCGGAGTTGCTCTTCATGGATCTCCTTGGCCACCTTCGACCGGTTGAGACGATGGACGATATAAACCAACAACAGAAACGTTGTCAGGGTGGGAAGGATGAAGAAGGGGGATGAGCAATTGGCGAAGAGCCCCGTCATAACAGTCTCCGGACAAGCCATCCGCCGCGGACAAGCAAAGCTCGTCGTCGGGACACGCGGCGTCCCCCTCGCCTGGCGCTGTTACGATGGGTCGAGTCTGAGATGATCGATTCGGCTCGCGGCCTTACGCTGCCCCCCGCAGCCCCGCAAGCCGAGTTCTAGGGGCAGAATATAAACGAACCGGACAACCCCGTCAATGGGTAAATTGTTGTTTCTACAAGTTTTCTCAAGATTGGCAAGGATGCGCATGGACCGCAAGATGTGGTGGTTGGACCACCCAGCCCCTTCAACCTGTGGGGCCGACCGGCGCCTCGATGCCGCTCTTGCCGTCGACGACCCCTGCCTACCACCTCCGACCCGGCCCAAGCAGCAGAAAACCCCGGACGCCGACGCACCGGAATTCCCCCCGACGCGTGTTTAGCGGCCACGGGCTCTGCCCTGGAAGAGCTGCACCTCTCAATTTGACTTCCGCCTTGTCCGTGGGGGAGAGGATGCCTCTCCCGCTTTGCAAGAGGCCCGACTGAGGTCCGCTCCCGAAAGGGTGCGAGCCGGACGCTCGGAAAGCGTCCTCCCGCATTTGTCAAACCTCCATCGTCCCGGCAGCGACGCCGTACCCCTTCGGGAAATCAGCGAGGAATGATTTGGAAGTCGGGATAGCCCTCCATACCGTGCTCGTCCACGTCCAGGCCGCGGATTTCCTCCTCAGGGCTGACCCGCAGACCCACCGTGGCTTTGATGAGGTAGAAGAGTGCGAAGCCCGTGACGAGGCACCAGACCCCCACGATGCCCACGCCGACCAACTGCATCCCGAGTTGCGCGAAGCCGCCGCCATAGAACAAGCCCGGCAGCGGGCCCGTGGCACCATAGATCGGATTGGAGAAGAGCCCCAGTGAAAGCGTGCCCCAGATGCCATTGACCAAGTGAACGGAAGTCGCGCCCACGGGATCGTCAATCTTGAGCACGCGGTCAAAGAAGACCACGGAGCAGACCACCAGCACGCCGGCGATGGCGCCAATCAGCAAGGCCGCCCAGGTATCGATGAACGCGCAAGGTGCAGTGACGGCCACCAAGCCGGCAAGACATCCGTTTCCGGCCATACTGGCGTCCCATTTGCCAAACCATAACTTCGAGGTCACCAACGCGAACACGGTGCCGGTCGCCGCGGCCGCATTCGTGGTCACCGCAATGTGCGCGATGGCATCGCCCATGCCCGTTGCCATCATGGTGCTTCCCGGATTGAACCCAAACCAGCCCAGCCACAGGATGAAGACGCCCAGAATCATGAAGCCAAAGCTGTGACCGGGGATGGCGTTGGGCTTTCCGTCGGGGCCGTACTTCCCGATCCGCGGACCGAGCACGACCGCTCCGCACAAGGCGAGCCACCCCCCGACCGAATGCACGACCGTGGAACCGGCAAAGTCAAACATGCCTTTGTTTTCCCCAAACAGGTGACCCGGCGAAAGGGCTCCGCCGCCCCATATCCAGTGCCCGGAAACCGGGTAGATCACCAGCGAGATCACGACGCTGTAAATCAAGTAGCTCGAAAATTTGGTCCGCTCGGCCATCGCGCCCGACACGATGGTGGCGGCGGTCCCGGCAAACACCAGCTGAAAGAAGAACTTGCTATCCAGACTGACGGGGGTCCACGCCAGCGACTCGAATGTCTTGCCCAGATCGTGCAGCATGAATCCCGAGGTGCCGAACCAGTCATTCCCCGCTCCAAACATCACGCCGAATCCGACAAACCAGAACGCGACGGTGGCAAAACAGAAGTCCATCAGGTTTTTCATAAGGATGTTAACGGTGTTCTTGGCGCGCGTCAGTCCGGTCTCCACTAGGGCGAATCCGGCCTGCATCCAGAACACCAGGAACGCGGTCACCAAAACCCAGACGGTATCCAGTTCCACGCTGCGGGCCTTGAGGTCCGCCCCGAGACTTTCCAGAGTCACCGCCGGTTCGGCGGGAGCGGCTGCAGCCGCGGCTTCGGGAGCGGCGGCTGACGGGCCTGGTGCCGGCGTTTGGCCACGTCCGGTCGGTTTGAAAACCATGAAACAGAGCGTTGCGCAGGCAAGAATTGCCAATCTTTTCATCGTTTGTTTTCCTCTCTGTTGGGATCCCTTTGGGGTCGGCAGGCTCCTGGCACCTGCAAGACAGCATCGCTTGCGAGGGATGCGGGTAAACCTGGCCCCTCTTGAGAATCGCCCACTTTCTCTGGCCGTCATCCCTTGTCCGGGGTTTCTCCTCAGCCCGCGCCGATCATTCCGCGGTGCTGAAGATATAGATCAGACCGGCCGCGACCGTGCTCTGATTCTGGACCGGGCTGCTGCCCTTGACGAACGTGGCTTCGTTCGAATAGTCGTAGCGATACTCCAGCCGGGTCAGCAGGTTGCCGGCAATGCGCTTTTCAAACGTTGCTGTAAATTCCTTCAAGTTCTGCGGGGTGCCGGTGGCAAATCCCATCGCGTCCTTGAACCATTCGTAGCGCAGCGCGATGGCGTGCTTGCTGTCGACGGCGTAGCGCACATAGCCGGCTACGCCGGTCCACCAGGCGGGCTCAGTCAGGCCGACGTTGTCGCCCGTGCCGTAGTCGTAGTTGAACAGAAGGGAGAGCTTGTCGGTGGCATTGATGGTCACCAGAGTATCGGAAAGCTGGCGCCAGTTCTGATTGGTGCCCGCCATTTCCGGGCCCGCCATATAGTTCTGCGCGATGGCCAGCTTGGGGCTGGGATTCAGGTTCAGCGTAACGCCATAGGTCTTGCCCGTGTTGTTGTCCACCACGTTGTTCCAGCCGTTGACCACGAAGCCGGTCAGCGCCGCTTTGCCCCAGTTGTACTTGGCGCGCGCGCCGAAGTGATAGAACGGAATGGCGTAGCCGAACAGCAGGCCGCGCGAATAGTTCCAGTTGTCTTTGGTTTCGATCACTTCCCCGCCGTGCGGGGTGACGAATTTTCCGAAATCCACCTGAAGCCCGTTCTTCCCCACCGGCGCCAGGTACGTTCCGTAGGCTTCCTGCATGTACTGGGCGAATCCTAGGCCGCCGGGCTCGAACACGTTCGTAGCGTTGATGGCATTGCCATACCCGAACGAAATGCGGTAACCGACGCGGTTGGAGGCCTCCGCCGGCTTGTCCAGCTGGATCTTGGCGTAATTGAGCGAGAACTGGTTCGCGGGGACGTCGAACACCCGGAAGCTCGAATTGCGGGAGTGCGGGTGATTGAAATTGAGTCCGTAGTATCCGTCCACGAATCCACTGACTGTCGTCGGTCCCAGCAGCGACTGCAGGGTAGTCTTTTTCTCCTCCGCGGACGGCGCGGCGGCCGGGGCGGGATCCTGCGCTGGAATCTCCAGCCCCGTCGGCACCGACGCCGCGGGGGCGGTGCCCGCGGCCGAAGCCTTTCGAGCATCAGCCAGCTGAGCCTTGAGCACGTCGATCTGGAGTTGCAGGTCCTCCAACTTGCGGGATATCTCCGCTTCCGGAGACGGCAAAGGCTCGCCTTCCGCCCTCAGGCCGCCGCTCCACAGGACCGATAAACCGAGGGCGGCCGCTGCAAGCGGTAACACACGAATGATCTTCATGGCTTCGAATCTCCCTTCCTGTCTGGTTTAATGGCTTGGTGACGTGTTGCTGTCGAGTCGGCCCCGCGACTCGCCTTCCACGATAAGGGTCGTGTCCGAAGGGTGTCCAACAAATAGATTTTCTGCAGGCGATAAGAATAGTTTGTCTTAGTTTCACTTATCGCAGCGATAAACGCGGGCGCGCCCCCGGCGCCGAGCTTCCCTCTCGCCGCCGTGCCGGTGCACGACAGGAACTACGCCGTTGCAGGGTTGAGGCTTGAAGTGTAGAATGGCTTTCCTCTTCAGGGCTGAAGGAAACCCATCCATGCGTCAGTGGCTGCCGATATTGCTAGCCGCGGTGTTGTTTGTGCCCGACCCAGCGGGGATTCCCGCCGGGCCCGCGCCTGAGGCGTGCCCGTGCCAGCCGGCGGCTTGCCACTGCCCCGGCCATGAGCACGGCGCGGCGCACGCCGCCACCTGCGCATTGGCGAGCGGCCGCTGCGGTGTGGAATCGGCCGACTTGGCGGTTTCACCCCTCAGTTGCCGATCCGATCTTCTACCCAGTGAATCGCCGTCCCTTCCTCTGGTGCTGACCCGTCCATTCGATCGAATCCCCACAGTGGCAAGCGATCGGGCCGGGTTCGAGCACCCTCCAACCCCCCCTCCGCGCCTCATCGTCTGACCCAACAATCGACCCGACGCACAATTTCCAATTCATGCCCGATGGCTGCGGCAGTGTCTCGCTTCTTCTCCGGCGACCTTGTCTCACCGTCGCGGCGCAGGAGGTTTCTCCATGATTCGGGGGTGCTTGTTGAGGCGCCTAGGGCTCTGCCTCGTGGTATGCGCCATGATTCCTGTTTCCAATGCAAACGGGCAGGCGTCGCTGACTGGAGTGGTGACCGATCCCACGGGGGCGGCCGTCCCCAAGGCGAGAGTGCACGCCACAAATACGCAAACTGGAGAAGTTCGAGGAACATTGGCCGATCCGTCGGGCCGATACTTAATACAAAGAGTCCCGGCCGCCACCTATCGCATAACGGTTGCGGCGCCCGGCTTCGAGGAGTCGTCGCGGGAGGTCGCCGTTGCGGAAGGTCAGTCCGCGCAGGCGGACTTCCAGCTTGAAATCCGCTCCATCGCCCAGGTGGTCACGGTGACGGAACCAACGGAGCGCGCGCGTGTCGCGCTGGAGCGCGTTCCCGGCGGAACGTCGCTCATTCCGCCAGAGGAGATCCGCCAGTCGCGCGTGTCCTCGCTTCAGGACGTTTTGGCTTTCGCCCCCGGCGTGCTCGCGCAGTCGCGCTTCGGCGCCGACGAAAGCCAGCTTTCCATCCGCGGCTCCGGCCTGCGGAACAACTTCCACTTGCGCGGGATAAATATCCTGCTGAACGGGATTCCTTATCAGGATGCCGACGGTTTTTCGGATTTTGAATCCATCGAGCTCGCCGCCATGGAGCGGATCGAAGTCTGGAAGGGTGCAAACGCCTTGCGTTTCGGCGGCAACTCGATGGGAGGCGCCATCAACTTGACAACGCAGACCGGCGAGAACGCATCTCCATTTGAAGTCCGCGCCGAAGGAGGCTCCTTCGGATATTTTAAGGGCCAGATCTCAACCGGCGGGGTGCGCGGGCCGTTCGGCTATTACGTCAGCGCCTCCGACACCGAATACAACGGCTACCGCGAACACAGCAACCAGGGCCGCCAGCGCCTCTTTGGAAACCTCGGATGGAAGCTCACCGAGCGGACGCAGGTGCGCTTCGACATCGTCTACGCGAACGTCGCCGAAAGACTCCCTGGCTCGCTCACGCGCGGCGAATTCTTTGCGGATCCCCATCAGGCGAATGGCGTCAACGGGGTGCAGCACTGGGGCCGGTTCTACGATTACGTGCGCCTAGCCACGGGCATCACCCAGCGCGTGGGCGATGCGGACGAGTTGGCCGCCTCCTTCCACGGCCAGTACCGCAGCATGGACCATCCCATCTTTCAGGTCCTCGACCAGGACGCTCGGAACTTCGGTGGGGAGCTCTACTATCGCTCGAACCGCCGCCTGGCCGGACTCGCCAACCGCTTCGTGATCGGCTTCGCGCCGTACCTGGGGAGGACAGGCGAGCGCCGCTATCAGAATGTCCTCGGCTCGCGCGGCCCGCTCGCCGCGCTTTTTGGTTCCGAGGCGCGGAACTACGGCGTCTTCTTCGAGAACCAGTTCCACCTTTCACGGTCGTTTACGCTCATCGCGGGCGGACGAGCCGACTGGGCCTCGCGCCGGTTTGACGACAACTTCCTCAGCGACGGCGACCGCTCCGACAGCCGCTCGTACCGCGCCTTTTCTCCGAAGCTCGGATTCGTGTGGCAGGCCGCCGAAGACGTCCAACTCTTCGGCAACGCCAGCCGCAGTTACGAGCCGCCGCTCCTGCTCGAACTCACCAGCTACGGCTCGGCGGGCTTCCTCGATCTCGATGCGCAAGACTCCTGGCAATTCGAGATCGGTTCGCGCGGTCGCCTGGGCAATCACGCCCAGTGGGACGTGGCGTTCTTTGACGCGGAAATTTCCGGCGAGATCATCAATCTTAACGTCCAACCGTTTCCCGGCGCGCCTTTTACAGTTCCCAGTTACCGCAACGTGGCCGACACGCGGCACCGCGGCATCGAGCTCGGCACTTCGGTGCTCCTGAAACACCGGCTCTTCACATCGAACGACCGGCTGACGACCCGCACGGCCTACACCTGGTCGGCGTTTCACTTTGTGGACGACACGACCTTCGGCGACAACTTTCTTGCCGGCGCGCCGCGCCACCGGCTGCGGACCGAACTGCGCTATTCCCATCCACGGGGATTCTGGGTCGCGCCGCTGCTCGACTGGTCGCCCGCCACTTACTTCGTGGACAGCGCCAACACGGCGCGCAATGATAAGTACGCGGTGCTCGGCCTCAAAGCAGGCTTGGACGTCCGCCGCGTGGGTTTCTTTGTCGAGGCGGCAAACCTCGCCAACCGCCTTTACTCTGGCTCCGTACAGGTGGACAACGATCTTGGACGCTACTTCGAACCCTCGCCCGGACGCGCCGTATACGCCGGAATTCGGTGGAGGTTTTGATGCCAACCTCGCGGCTTATTCGAAACTGTGTCGGAGCAGAAGCTGCAGCTTCCCTGTGCGCGCTGGCTTGTCTCGTCGGATGCTCGAAAACAACCAAGCCGGCGTACAATTTCGAAGCTAAGCCGCGCGCCGTCCTCACAAAGGCTGCGCCGGAAGGCTCGAAGCACCCGCGCATCGCGGCGCGGCCCTCGGGCGCGATCTACATGCTGGCAGTCTACGAGGGCAACCATAAACCCCGCCTCGGCCTCTTTGTTTCGCACGACGGCGGTGACAGTTTCGGCCCCGCCGTCCCGGTCAGCGAACCCGCAGGCGAAATCGTCTCGCACGGCGAGAACAGCCCCTCGCTTGCCTTCGGCGACACGGAGATTTACGCCCTCTGGGAGCAGCGCCGAATAGAAGGAGGGACCGAATTGCTGTTCGCGCGCTCGGTAGACTTCGGAGCAACTTTCCAAACGCCGGTTCGCGTGCCGGATAAAACCGACCAATCGCCCAACATCTTTTCGCACCTTGCGGTTTCGCCCACTCGCGCCGTGTACGCCGTATGGCTCGACGGACGGCAGGCCGGTCGGGGGACTCTTTCGGTCTATCTGGCGCGCTCGGACGACCGCGGCGCGACGTTCGGCCCGAACATCGAGGTAGCCAAACTCGCCTGCCCGTGCTGCCGCCCCACTCTTGCCTTCGGTGCAAACGGCGCAGTCCACGTCGCGTGGCGAAAGGTATTCGACGGTAACATTCGCGACATCGTCGTTTCAACTTCCCGCGACCGCGGTCTGACATTTGGCGAGCCCGCCCGCGTTGCCGTGGACAACTGGAAAATCGCGGGCTGCCCACACTCCGGGCCAGTCATCGCCAGTGCCGGGCCGCGAATATATGT
>CAZHKT010000083.1:0-16144 GCA_964533045.1 uncultured Acidobacteriota bacterium
CCGCGAGCGCGGCCGGCACCACGGTCAGCGCCAAAAAAACCGAAAACACCACCCCCGCCACAGAAAGCAGGCCCAGGTGGCGAATGGTGGGGATGTGATTGAGGCACAGCGAGGCAAACCCGATGATGGTGGTCAGGATCTTCATGTACCAGGGGATAGCGCCAGCGATGTAATCGTACATGCCAGGTAGCAGCATGGCGTCCACATAGCCGGGATTGATGGCCAGTAACTGGGCGTGCAGGCTGCGCGCCTCTTTGGCTTCCTTGAGCGCCCCGGTATTGGACCGCGCAAAGCCGATCTGATAGACGGAGCGGATCATGTGAATCATGCCGTTCCAGTAGAGCGCGTCCTGGTCCTGGGGGAATTGGCGGAGGCGCTCGTGGGCGATGCTTTCCGCCTGGGCCAGCACGGCAAACAGCTTCTGCCGGGCCGTCTCCGGCATGGGCGGAGGTCCCGAGCGCGAGCGCATGAGGTCGAGCTGCCCGTCGGCCAGCTCGCGCAGGAAGATCTCGCGCTGGAGCAGCGTGCTCGCCAGATAAACCCGCGCCCGGAGGTCCGCGGGATGGCTGGCCAGCCAGGCCTCCAGTTGTTGCTGGGCGAGGTCGTACTCCAGATTGCGCGTGTGGTTGATGGCTGTTTCAACCGGGTCGGGTTGCGGGGCGGGCGCCGCCAGCGGCCGGGCCCAGCCGCTGGCCGCCGTCAGCAAGAATGCCAGAACCGTAAATGGGAAAAAGTTTCGCCGCATTCTGTCCCCAAGCATTATAGCCTCAACTTTCTTCGATGCAGGAAACGTGCGAAACGGAGACGCCGATTGAGGATGCCAACTCATTGATATGACAGAAATTAGTGAGATGCATGGGCAGTCCCCTTCATTTCCGGGCAAGGATGTGCAAGAATATCCGAGTTCCCACCTGAAGAATTCGCAGCCGCAAGCGGGCTGGGAAACCTCGGGAGGGAGAAAGTAACGACCCTCGATGCAAACCACATCCGGAGAGCAATCCGAAGACAAGCCTCCCCTGGCGGGCCAGGCGGAGGAAAAGCCTGCCCTGACAAAAACCCCAACGGTCCTGGTGGCGACGACAGCCATGTTGTCGTTCATCTCCTTCTGGCGCGCCGCCGCCATCGTCTTGAACGACATGGCCTCGACGGCCTACTACGCAGGCGGCATCGTCGAGCACGCCATCGGCAAGGCCGGCCCCTGGTTCATCCTCGCCATTCTGCTCTTCTCTTACGCGGTGATGCAGGTCTACGTCGAAAGCTGCAGCATGTTTGTGCGCGGCGGCGTGTATCGCGTGGTGAAGGAAGCCATGGGCGGCACGATGGCCAAGGTGTCCGTCTCCGCCCTGATGTTCGACTATATCCTGACCGGGCCCATCAGCACCGTCACAGCGGGGCACTACCTGGCGGGGTTCATCAACGAACTGCTGGAGTTCGGAGCGATCGGCTACGTGATCCCGCGCGACGCGGCCGCGATGGGCTTCGCCATTCTGGTGACCCTGTACTTCTGGTGGCGAAACATCAAGGGGATTGAAGAATCCAGCGAGGATTCACTCAACATCATGCGCCTTACGGCGATCATGGTAGTCATCCTGATCGGCTGGGGTACGTACACCCTCTTGGTGCGGGGAGGACACCTGCCTCCGGCGCCCCGACTGGAAAATCTGACCTTCGCTCCGGAGGCGCTCGGCTGGCTGCGCTCGACCGACTGGGCCCGGAGCATTGGCTTCATCGGCATCATGATCGCACTCGGTCACTCGGTCCTGGCCATGAGCGGGCTGGAGTCGATGGCGCAAGTGTACCGGGAAATCGAGCATCCCAAGCTCCCCAACCTCAAGAAGGCCGGCTACATCATCTTCGGATTCAGCCTGGTGTTCACCACCTCGGTTGCCTTTCTCGCCGTGGCGATTATCCCCGACGACACGCGCCGCCAGTTCGCCGACAACCTCATCGGGGCGCTCGCCATGCACCTCGAAGGACCTTTCCTCTTCCGCCTGCTGTTCCATGCCTTCGTGGTCATTGTCGGTGTCCTGATTCTATCCGGGGCGGCGAATACCGCCATCGTGGGATCGAACGGCGTGCTCAACCGGGTCTCCGAAGACGGCGTTCTCACCGACTGGTTCCGCAAACCTCACCCGCATTACGGGACCACCTACCACATCATCAACCTGGTGGTGGGGCTGCAGATCATCACCATTCTGCTGAGCGGCGGCGATGTCTACCTGCTGGGCGAAGCCTACGCCTTCGGCGTTATCTGGAGCTTCACGCTGAAGGGGATCGGCGTCCTGGTGCTTCGCTTCAAGCAAGCCGGGCCGCGCGAATTTCGGGTGCCGGTCAACCTGCGGATCGGGTCCATGGAGATCCCCATCGGCCTGGCGGCAATCACCCTGGCGCTGCTCTCCATCGCCCTCATCAATCTGGTCACCAAGCAAGTGGCCACCATCTGGGGGGTGTTCTTCACGGTGACGGTGTTTGTGGTTTTCGTGATCTCGGAGCACATCTGCCGTCGCCGCCGGGCCGCCACTTCCAGTATGGACCAGTTCAACCTGGAGCCGGGCGAGGATCCCAATCCCAAGGCCGTTGATTGCCGGCCGGGCAACATTGTCGTGATGCTGCGAGATTATAACACCCTGTACAATCTTGCCGAAGTATTAAACAGGGTCGATCCCGCCAAGCAGGACGTGGTGGTGGTTCACGTGCGCCTGCTGCGCCGCGCCGGCTCGGGCGAGCACGGCCTGGTCCCGGAACAGCTCTTCACCGCCAACGAACAGCTCCTGTTTACCCGCGCCCTGGCGCTGGCCGAGAGGAAGGGCAAGCCCATCAAGCTGGTTCTGGTGGCCTCGAACGAAATCTGGGACGGCATCCTGCGCACGGCGCAGAGCCTCCAGGCCTCCACCATCGTGCTGGGCCAGTCCGCCAAAATGCCCATGACGGAGGAGGCGCGCCGCGCCGGCCTGGCCTGGGAGCGGCTGCCCGAACCCAAGCCGCACCTGATGCTCCAGATCTTCACGCCCGGCGGACAGGAAGGCGTCTTCTACCTGGGCCCCCACGCGCCGCATCTGACAGCCAAGGAAATCACCCACCTGCACCAGCTCTGGCTGCGCTTCTCGGAGCACCTGGGCGAGGAGGAGCTCCATCACCACGACGTCGTCCACTTCGCCCTCAAGGAACTGGAAGGGGAGATGAACGGCGGCAAAGAGCGGGAGGTCGTTCGACGGCTCCGGAAACACCTGAACGAGATCAAGGACAAGCGCGAGAAGACTCAATCATAGGCGGGGGGAATGAGTCACAGGGCCTCCGGCCCCTCCCCGGACCGCGGCACTTTCGACTTTCATCCCTACTGCGCCTGTCGTTCTTCGTGCGGGCGGAAGATCTGGGTGAGACCCACACCGCAGGAAACCAGCAAGATTCCGATTAACATGGTGGCATTCAGGTATTCCTGCAGAAAGAATCGAGCGAAGAGGGCCGCCACCAGCGGCGTCAGCGACGAGAAGGCGTAAACGCGCGCCACCGACATCCGCCGCAGCGCCGTGAACATGCAGTAGATCCCGACAATTCCGGAAAGGACGCCGGAGGCGAGCAGCGCGGCCACGTCGCGGCCACCGGTTGCGCCCGCCGTCCGCCAGCCGCCCAGCGTCAGCCATCCGATCAAGGCCACCGACAGACTGGTCGTGAACTGGAGGAAGATGGCGGTGGATTGATGCGCCCCGCGCAATTGGCCGTCGCGCCACAGCACGCCCGAGATGCCATAGGTAAGCGCGGTCAGCAGTGCCAGCGGAATCGCCCAGTACCAGAGCGGCGAGGCGGGGCGCCCCCCCAGTTGCCCGAGCGAGAGCGTGACCAGACCCGCAAAAATCAGAGCGACGCCCACCAGGCTCAGGGCGCGGACCCTTTCCCCCAGGAAGAACCACGCGATGGCCGTGCCCCAGATGACATAGGTCTCGAGCACCGGAATGGTCATGGTGACCCCGCCCAGGCGAATGGCGAAATAATAGAGGAAGAGTCCGGCGGTCGAAAGCAACCCCGCCCACAGAAACGGCAGGATGGCGCGGCGTCCAATAAAGACGGCCGAAGACGGCCGCAGTTGGTCCCAGCTCCGGTTCTTGACCATCAGAACAAGCGCCAGCAGCATGCTGGGCAGGCCGCGCAGCAGCGGGCCGAGCAGCGGGTCGGCGTGAATCACCGCCAGCCGGTCAAAAATGTTGGCCGAGGAATAGCCCAGCACCGAGCCCAGCGCCCAAGGCTCACCGCGGCGAGAAGTTGCTTTCGACTGTGCTGCGTCGGTCATGAGGTGAGTTACGAGTATAAGGGCAACCCGCCGGCCGTCAAGCAGACTTCATGCTGAGCGGTTGAGGTCGTCTCGAGAAGGTGCTACAATGCGTCTGAAATTTAATTACGACCTTCGGGGCAGGGTGAGGGGCGCTCCGCGGAGCATCCCAATTCCCGATCGGCGGTAAAGCCCGCGAGGGTAAGAGCCGTGGCGATTGGCAAGTGATGAGTGACGAGCCGAAGAGCTTTGGACGGAGGCTTTGGCTTGTCACTCTTCACGGGTCACTTGTCACTGCCCTTCCCACGATCCGGTGAAACTCCGGGGCCGACGGTATAGTCCGGATGGTAGAAGGTCAGGGCGGCAATCCGCCCGGCGAGTGGGTCGGCGCCCGCGAGGGCGTTGCTTCACCCGAGCGGGCGTATCTCCACCCTCCCCCCCATGCCCCGAAAAGGGGCGTCCGGTTTGGTCCAAGGCAAACACAACCTCGTGCCCGCGATGTTTTTGATTCTGGTTTCCTCCTGCGCGACTCCTTTGGCCGCACAGAATTGGAGCAGCCAGCTGGATGGAACCGTCCTGGATGCGAGCGGGCGAGCCGTGCCGGGCGCGCGGGTCGTGGCGCGAAATCCATCCACCAACCTCAGCCGCGCCACGGAAACGAATGAACTCGGCTATTACTCCTTCCCCGTGCTGCCGGTGGGCGCCTACGACCTCACGGTTTCAAAACCCGGATTCCAGGCCCAGAGGATTGCCGGGGTCCTTCTGGAAATCAGCCGGCCGCGGCGGCTGGAGATTTCGCTGGAGTTGGCGCGCGGACATACCGCGATTCAGGTGGAGGCCCGGCCGCCTCTGATCGAAACCGCCAGCGCCGCCCTGGGGGATGAAATCGGCCGCGAGCGCGTGGCGCTGCTGCCGCTCAACGGCCGGCAGTTTTCCCAACTGGCGCTGCTGGCGGCGGGCGCCATTCCCGCCTATCCCAACGGCTCCTCGCAGCAATACAACACGCCGGCGCTGGGCATCGGGTTTTCGGTGAACGGCCAGCGCTCGGAGCGCAACAACTTCTCGCTCGACGGCATCACCCTGATGGAGCCGTTTGCCTACAGCCTGACCGTGAACCCGTCGGTGGACGCTATCCGAGAATTCCGCGTGGTGGAGAGTTCGTACTCCGCCGATCAGGGCATCACTTCCGGCGCCCAGGTGAACATCGCGTCGCGCTCCGGCAGCAACCGCCTGGCGGGCTCGGCCTACGAGTTTCTGCGCAACAGCGCGCTCGACGCGCGCAATTTCTTTGACGATCCCACGCGGCCGATTCCGCCCTTCCGGCAGAACCAGTTCGGGGCGAGCCTGGGGGGGCCGCTGCGCCGCGACCGCAGCTTCTTCTTCGCCAACTACGAAGGCTTAAGGATTCATCAAAGCATCACCAACACCACCATGCTGCCCACCGCCGCCGAGCGCGCGGGCGATTTCAGCGGCACGAATCCGGTCACGGGAGTGCCTTTCCCGGCCATCGTCGATCCCGCCACGGGGCAGACTTATCCGGGGAACATCATTCCGGCCACGGAGATTGATCCGCTCGCACGTGCCGTGCTCGACCTGATTCCCCTGCCCAATCAGCCGAACGCCGCGCCCGGGCTGAATAACCACATCAACGTCGGCCTGCGGCGGGTGAAAACCGACCAATTGCTGGTGCGACTCGATCACCAGCTGAGGCCGCAGCATGAGTTGTTCGGGCGATTCCTCTACTTCGACAGCGACCAGCTCTTCCCCTTCGTGCCCAACACGTTTGCGCAGAATCCCCCCGCGCCACCCGGATTCGGAACCAACAAGAACGACCGCGGGCGCAACTTCGCCCTGGGATTGACCTCGGTTTTCAGCCCCGCCTTGATTCATGATTTCCGGTTCGGCTACGCTTACTTCAACGGCACGAAAGCGTCGGAAAATATCAACAGCGGGTTCCTGGAAGGGCTCGGCATCAGGCGCGCGCCCGGCGCCACCAATCGGGGCATCCCCGCCATCAATGTGCCCGGCTATGCCGACCTGGGCGACAGCGATATCTTCCAGCCCTTTGTGCGGCGCAATCACACGTTTCAGTTCACCGACAACTGGGTCTGGGTCCGGGGGCGCCACACGCTCAAATTCGGCGGAGATTATCGCCGCCTGCGGCTGTTCTACCAGGTGGAGGATTTCGGCCAGGGCATCTTTTCCTTCAGCGACGGCTTCGGATCGGTCTCCGGCAACGGCTTCGCGGACTTCCTGCTGGGCCGCCCGTTCCTGTCGTTCGCGCAGGCGGGAAGTTCGGGCGGCAATGACCGCCTCAATTACTTCGGCGCCTACCTTTCGGACGAATACCGCGCCACGCGGCGGCTGACGCTGACGATCGGGCTGCGGCAGGAGTTCTATTCCCCGCCCCTGAATGCCGATGGCATCGGTTCGATTCTCGATCCTTCGAACGCCACGCGCTTTATCGTGCGCAACGAGCGCGGCCAGGCGGCGGCGCTGACCTCCGACCCCTTCATTCAAACGCTTCAGCAGAATTACGGCCTCTCGTTCATCACCTCGCAGCAGGCGGGGCTTCCGGCGTCGCTGCTCAAGCCGGACTGGGCGGGCTGGGCGCCGCGCTTTGGTTTTGCCTATGATCTCGACGGCAAGGGCTTGACGGCCCTGCGCGGCGGTTTTGGCGTCTTCAATTCGCTCGGCGAACTCGATTACGCGGCCGAGACACGGCTGAGCGCCCCCGTCACCGAATTCCTTTTTGGGCTCGACCTCTGCCGATTCTACGGTCCGGGCGCCTGCGGCCAGCCGTTCGCGCCGCCGCAGCTCAGTTATGAGCTGGCCTATCAGCTTGGCAACACCCCGCCCGCCGCCGTGTCGTCGCCGCCCGACATCCGCAACGGCTATGCCTACGAGTGGACGTTTTCGCTCGAACGGATGCTTCATCCCTCCACCCTGCTTTCCCTGAGCTATGCCGGAACTTCAGCCCGCAAACTTCCCCGGCGCGCCTTGCAGAACCAGGGCGTCCCCAATGTTCCGGGCGAGCGCCGCGGCTATCACCCTCAGCCCGGCTCCAATCAGTTCGTGCGCGCCACGGACGTGAACTCCCACTACCACGCCCTGATCGCGCGGCTCGAGCGGCGCATGGCGCGAGGGCTTTCCTTCACCGCGGGGTACACTTTTGGGAAATCCATCGACACGGCTTCCGGCCTGAACGGAACCAACCAGCCGCAGGACAACTACAATCTCGCCGCCGAGCGCGGACTCTCGGACTTTGACGTGCGCCATCGTTTTGTCCTGTCCAATACCTGGGAGCTCCCGTTCGGCCGCGGGCGGCGCTGGGCGACGCAGGGCGCTGCCGCGAGACTGCTGGGCGACTGGCAGTTCTCCAATATCCTGACCCTCCAGTCGGGCCAGCCCATGTCGGCAACGCTGCCCACCGCGCTGAGCGGAACACAATCGAACGGCACCGATCGCCCGGACCTGGTGGCGAGTCCCAATCTGCCCCGCGGCCAGCGCGATCCCCAGCGGTGGTTCAACACGCAAGCCTTCGTATCCCCTCCCATCTTTTTCGACGCGCAGGGTCCGTACAGTATCCCGGGTAACGCGGGCCGAAACATCATTACCGGCCCCGGCTTTCACGCCTGGGACTCCAGCCTCGAGCGACGCGTGAGTCTGAGCGAGCGCGCCAGCCTCGTCCTGCGGGCCGACTTCTTCAATTTCACCAACCACCCCAACTTTGATCGGCCGGGGTTGATCTTTGGAACGACCAACTTCGGGCGCATCAGTTCGGCCCAAAACTCGCGGCAAGTCCAATTTTCTCTGCGACTTAGCTGGTAAGACAGAGAGCCATGGCCCGGGCCTTGGCTGGCCGGTCTGGCAACCCGGCTCCGGCCCGCCGCATCCCTTATTTGCGTAGGGGTTCACCCCAACAAATTCAAAATTGGAGGACAACAGCGATGACTGGAAAATTCCTTCGCGGAACCCTCTCAGCGATGGCTGCTTGCCTTCTATTTGCTGGGATGATCTTCGCCAAGGGCACGACGGTGAGCATTGACCAGCCCGCCCGCTTGGCTAACGGCCCGACGCTGCAACCGGGCTCCTACAAGGTAGAGGTGATGACGGGAGGAGCGACCTCCGAGGTCATCTTCTACAAGGGGAAGGAGATTGTCGCGAAAGCACCCGCCAAGCTGGTGGAACATCCCACTCCGGTCAGTGCCACGCAGATCCATTACTCGCAGCGCGACAATGATCGCATCATTACCGAGATGCGCCTGCAGGGGCGCCGCGATCGCCTCGTCTTTGAGGAAGCTGGCGAGACCCCTAAGTCAGGGCAGTAACCTTTGACAGGCTTCGAGGGGCAGCGGTCCGGCTGCCCCTCGGATGACCCTTTCAGATTTTATGACGACATCCGGCAGAGCGTTCGATGCGTCCGGCGCGGCGCAGGCGAACCCGCGCGAGCAGGGGGGGCAGGATGCCCACGCTCCAAGAGGGCTACAATCGGGTGAGGCAGGTCTTTGGGCAATCGAGGTGAGGCCCTGAGACCAATGAGCAGTGGGCCACGTCTATCACCCGCAGGCAGCCAAATTCCAGCTCCGATTGCACGGCAAGCACCTCGGCACGTTTTCCCGACTCGGGGCAGCGCACAAACCGATGCCGCTTGCCCGGACCCCATTTCCAGATCGCGTAACCCGCCACCATCCACGCAAGCAAAACTCCGAAGACTTCCAGGACGATGATGTCGCTCATGGCGCAGCCCCTCCTTGCGAGGGCCGCATAGGTCCTTCTCTAAGCGGAGATTACCTCTTGGCAGGGGAAAATGCAAATCCCAGAGCCGGAGCCGGGCAGGAGGTCGGCGCTACTTCTGATACAAGTGCGCGACATATTTGGCGTAGCCATTGAAGGGCTTGGTCGGCACGCGCTCGCCGGTTTCCACGATCCAGTCCTCCGCCTGCGACCAACGCGGGTGGGGCTTCGAAGGATCAACATTGGAAACAAAGTCGTATTCGCTGGGCACGGCGCTGTTCCAGAACGTCCCCGGCTGCTTTTCGACGAACTCGAAGCGAGTAATGGCCTTGATGCTCTTGTAGCCGTACTTCCAGGGGGTGTGCAATCGAATGGGCGATCCATTCTGATTGGGCAGAATCTTGCCATAGACGCCCACGACCATGAAGGCCAGCTCGTTGGCGGCTTCCTCCATGGTGAGTCCCTCGTGGTAAGGCCACAACATGTTCCAGCTCGGGTCCTGGTCGGGATTGTCCGAACGCTGACCGGGCGCTTCGGCAGGCCGGAAGAAACTCACCATGCGGACGTAACGCGCTTTCGAGGTCGGCTTGGCGAGGTCGAGCAGCTTCTTCATGGGAAAACCAATCCACGGCAGCACGACCACCCAGCGCTCCACGCAACGGTGGCGATAGACGCGCTCTTCCAGGGTCATCTTCTTGATGAGCTCATCTACATCTATCTTGAACGGCTTCTCGATGTGCCCCTTGAATTCCACCGTCCAGGGGCGGGGCTTGAAGCGGCGCGCCACGTCCTTGACGCGATCCTTTTGCACGGTGAATTCGTAGTAGTTGTTGTAGCCCGTTCCGACGCGCTCCGAGGTAATGGGCCGGTCGGTTTTATATTCCGGGTTACGGGGGGCCGTAAGAGGTTCGAGCACGGGCTGGGGTACTTCCTTCGAGGCGGGCATGGAAAAGGCACTGCCACCGGGCAGCATCAGGCTGCCGGCGCCCGCAATCAATCCGACTGAGGCTCCAGTCAGGAACTTGCGCCGGTTGAGGTAGACGGGCTCCGGCGTTACCTCGCGTTCGGGAATCTCCCATCCTCGTGGAATCTTGATCAGCATTTTCGCCTCCGCCCTGACAAACCCTGAGCCGATTGTACCATTTCCTCGACACGTCCGCTCAGTCCTTGGTCTCAGGAACCGACGCGCCGTTAGAATCGATGTAACGCCGGCCTGTAGCGGCGGCCCCTGACCGCCGCCAGACCCAGGATCATGACAAGACGGTAGTGGAGACACCGCTGCTACACGCCAAGGATTTGACAACCCGCCGCGCCCTCCTTACCATCGAGTTTCCAACTTCCCTGGCCGCGGCCAGACTGCAAGCCGAGGAAACCATGCCCGAACCCCTTCTCATCGCGCGAGGCGAGCGCGACATCTACCTTCTCCCACAGATGGCCAACCGGCACGGCATGATTGCCGGCGCCACCGGCACGGGCAAGACTGTCTCGCTACAAACGCTGGCGCAGAAGCTGAGCCAGATCGGGGTCCCCATCTTCATGGCCGACGTCAAGGGCGATCTGGCGGGCATCAGCCGGCCGGGCTCTGAAACCAATTTGAAAGTGGCGGAACGCGTCGCCCAACTGGGGCTCACTGACTTCAGCTTTGCGGGGTGCCCCACGGTTTTCTGGGACGTCTTCGGCGAGCAGGGCCACCCGGTGCGCGCCACGATTTCCGAGATGGGGCCGGTGCTGCTCGCGCGGCTGCTGAATCTGAATGAAACGCAGGCGGGCGTGCTGACCCTGGTCTTCAAGATCGCCGACGACCAGGGGCTGCTCCTGCTCGACCTGAAGGACCTGCGCGCCATGCTGCAGCACGTGGGCGACGACGCCGCGGCATACCGCACGCAGTACGGCAACGTCTCGGCGGCCAGCATCGGAGCGATCCAGCGCAATCTGCTCGCGCTCGAACAGCAGGGCGGCGACCGCTTCTTCGGCGAACCCGCCCTGAATCTCGACGATTTACTCCAGACCGACTCCAACGGTCACGGCGTGGTCAACATTCTGGCCGCCGACCGGCTGATGCTTTCGGGGAAGATTTACTCGACGTTCCTGCTGTGGCTGCTCTCCGAACTCTTCGAGCGACTGCCCGAAGTCGGCGATCCGGAAATGCCCCGCCTGGCATTCTTCTTTGATGAGGCCCACCTGCTCTTCTCTGACGCGCCCAAGTCGCTGCTCGAGCGCGTGGAGCAGGTCGTGCGCCTGATTCGCTCGCGCGGCGTGGGCGTCTTCTTCATCAGCCAGAATCCCGATGACGTCCCCGGCACCATCCTCGGCCAATTGGGCAATCGGATTCAGCACGCGCTGCGTGCCTTCACGCCGCGCGACCAGAAAGCGGTGCGGGTCGCGGCGCAGACCTTCCGGACCAATCCGAACCTGGACGCGGAAAAGGCCATCAGCGAATTGGCGGTGGGCGAGGCGCTCGTCTCCATGCTCGACGAAAACGGCACGCCCGGCATCGTCGAGCGCGCCCTGATTTGCCCGCCACCGAGCCAGATCGGCCCAATTATGCCGGAGACGCGCCAGGCCATCATCCAGCAGTCCACCCTTTACGGCGTCTATGAGGACGTGGTGGACCGTGAGTCGGCCTACGAGAAGCTCAAGGCTCGTCAGGAAGTCGCGCCGCTTCTGCCTCGCGTTGCCCCACCCCTGCCTCGAATGCAGGCGCCGCGGCCCGAGCCTTTCCGCGTGCCGGCGCCGCGCTCATCCTACGGGTACCCGCGCCAGACCATGGGTGAAGCGATGATGAAAAGCGCGGCGCGCGCTGTGGGCAGCCAGCTCGGCCGGCAGATCATTCGCGGCGTCCTGGGCTCTATCCTCGGCGGGCGACGGTAGGCCGGCTCCGCCCTTCTGCAGAGCCGTGCGCCACTCTCCGGAGGGAATCATGAATCGCAGAACGCTCCTTCGCCGCGCGGCCGTCGGATGGGCCGCGTCAGCCGTCGGCACGCTGTCCGGATCTTCCAAGCCCCAGGCGGAAGTCATGACGGTTCTCGGCCCGGTGCCCGCCGCGAAGCTCGGCCGGGTGCTGATGCACGAGCACGTGCTCGTGGATTTCATCGGCGCGGACAAGGTCAGTCCTTCACGCTACGACGCCGAGGAGGTCTTCCGTGTGGCGCTGCCGCACCTTCAGAAACTGAAAACCGCGGGTTGCGACACGCTGGTGGAGTGCACGCCTGCGTTTCTGGGCCGCGATCCGGCGCTTCTACGGCGCCTTTCCGGGGCGAGCGGGCTGCACATCCTGACCAACACCGGCTTCTACGGCGCGGCCAATGACAAGTTCGTTCCGCCTTTCGCCTACCAGGAATCCGCTGATGAGCTGGCGTTGCGCTGGGTGCGGGAGTATGAGGACGGCATCCCGCCGGACAATATTCGGCCGGGCCTCATGAAGATCGGCGTGGACGCGGGGCCGCTGTCGGAAATCGACGCCAAGCTGGTGCGCGCTGCGGCTCGTTGTCACAAGCGCACCGGGCTTGTGATCGCCTCGCACACGGGCGACGGGGTGGCGGCCATGGCTGAACTGGATATTCTGAAACAGGAGGGGGTCGCGCCGTCGGCATTCATCTGGGTCCATGCGCAGATCGAAAAGGACTCCAGCCTTCACGAACGCGCCGCGAGGCTCGGCGCGTGGGTTGAGTTCGATGGCGTCTCCCCAAAGACCCTCGACCCGCACGTGGAACTCGTCCGCCACATGCACGGTCAGAAACTGCTCCACCACGTCCTGATTTCCCAGGACGCCGGCTGGTATCATGTGGGCGAATCGGGCGGTGGCGAGTTTCGGAGCTATGAGTTTCTATTCACTGATTTCCTCCCTGCTCTGCGAAAAGCGGGGCTCTCGGCCAAGGAAATAGACGCGCTGGCAGCTGGAAATCCCGCGCGCGCGCTCGCCATCGGCGGGACCTGAGACCTCACGCACCAGGCGCGCCAAGCCGTTAAGTCCTTCTGCTTTCACACCTTAGCGTCAGCCCGCCAGGTCTGAGGGCGCCTTCGGTATGTTGGAGCCTGGGGTGCTATAATAGCTAGTTTTAAGGCCAGCCCGCTGAGGTTGCCATGTTCACAGTCTTCATTTGGCTCGCGTTATTGCTTTACGCCATCGGCCTCGTGCTCACCGTCCCTCCGGTCCTGCGGCGCCGCCCGGAGCTTTCACCGTTCGCGCTCTCCGCCCTGGGGCTGGGTCTGGCCGCACACGGCATCGCGCTGGCCGTGGAAACCGCCGAGCTGCATCGCCTGCCGGTCATTGACGTGCGCAGCGCCATGTCGTTCTTCTCGTTTCTTGCCACAGTGGCGTTCTTCTTCGTTTATCTGCGTTACCGCATCACCGCCCTGGGCCTGTTCATGCTGCCGCTGGTTTTCATCTTCACGCTGATTTCGGCCGTGCATCCGGAGCGGCCGTTCGCCGACCCCGCCTTCCGCGGAGGCTGGCTGCTGGTCCACATCATTTCCATTTTTCTCGGATACACGGCCTTCCTGCTGACGTTTGTCGCGGCGCTGATGTATTTGCTCCAGGAAAGGCAGTTGAAATCCAAGAAACCGGGAGGGTTTTATTACCGACTCCCTTCGCTTGAAACCTGCGACGAGCTTTATTCCAGATCGCTGATGGCCGGGCTTCCCTTCCTTTCGCTGGGAATCCTGACGGGCTTTCTCTGGGCGAGCCGGACCTGGCAGGGACCGTGGGAATTGGATCCCAAAATTCTGGCTTCCATCGTGACCTGGATGATCTATCTGGGGCTCTTTTCGACGCGGCTGGGGGGTTTTTGGCGAGGTCGCAAAAGCGCCATGGTGGCGGTCGTGGGGTTCGCCGTCATGATGGTGACATTTCTCGGGGTGAGTTTCTGGAGCGGGCAGCATGGCATGCAGCCGGAGTTCGGGCCGCTGCCGTGATAAACAACGGGGTTCGGGATTCGGAGTTCGGAATTCGGGGGGGCCGGGAAAGGTTCGGGTGGAGGTGCAATACCCGAATCCCGCAAACCGAATTCCGGTTCACACTATGAATTTCCTCTTGGTCGGAATCAATCATCGAACCGCGCCGGTGGAGGTGCGCGAGCGGATGAATATCCCCGAGGCGCATCTCGGCCCGGCGATCTCCGACCTGGTGCGCCGCCCGGGGGTGACGGAGGGAATGATTCTTTCCACCTGCAACCGGGTGGAAGTGGTGGTGAGCGCGGAAGAGCAGGCGGACGCTCAGCCCACGCTGCGCGGCTTTCTGGCCGATTACCATCGGACCGACCTCGCGCCCTTCGAGAAGTACTTCTACTGGCGCCGGCAACACGAGGTGGTGCAGCACCTGTTCCGCGTCGCCTCCAGCCTGGACTCCATGCTGGTAGGTGAACCGCAAATCCTCGGCCAGATGAAGCGCGCCCATGCCATCGCCCGCCAGGCCGGAGCCTTGCACGGCCTGCTGGACGACACCGTGATGCACGCCTTCGCGGTAGCCAAGCGTGTCCGCACCGAGACCGCCATCGGCACCTCGGCTGTCTCCGTCTCCTACGCCGCGGTGGAACTGGCCAAGAAGATCTTCGGCAACCTGACCGGCAAGAGCATCTTCGTCATCGGCGCCGGCAAGATGAGCGAACTGGCGGCCAAGCATCTGCTGCGCAGCGGGGCCAGCCACATCTACGTCACCAATCGCACTCCCCAGCGGGCGGCGGAACTGGCCGCAGCCTTCAAGGGCATGGCCGTGCCGTACTTGGAACTGACCGACCACCTGCCCAAGGCTGACATCGTCATCAGCTCGACCGGAGCGCCGCACTTCATCCTGAACAAGGCCCAGGTGGAGAAAACTCTCTCGGCCCGGCGCAACCGTCCCATGTTCTTCGTGGATATCGCCGTACCCCGCGACATCGATCCCAAAGTCAACGAACTGGATAACGCCTTCCTGTACGATATTGACGACCTCGGGCAGGTGGTGGACGAAAATAAGAAGCAGCGCGAGCGCGAAGCCGTCTGGGCGGAAGAGATCGTGCAGCAGGAAGTACAGAAGATGCTGAAGCGCCTCGCCACCCGCGAGCTGGCACCCACCATCATCGCTCTCGAAGAGAGGCTGAACCGCATCCGTGAATCCGAAATCGAACGCCAGCGCGGCCGGCTCGCCAGCCTCACCCCCGAACAGCGCGAGGCCCTCGATGTGGTGACTCGAGGCATCGTGAACAAGATCCTCCACGGGCCGATCACCGAACTCAAAAGCGCTGCCGGCGAGCCCGAGCACGGGCACCTGGTGCACGCCATTCGGAAGATGTTTGGAGTCGAATCATAAGCAGCCCTATGAAACTTATCATCGGCTCGCGCGGCAGCCAACTGGCGCTCTGGCAGGCCAACTGGGTCAAGAACCAGTTGCAGGCGGCAGGGCACGAGGCGGAAATCCGGGTCATCAAAACCACCGGCGACAAGCTGGATCAGATTCCGCTCGCCGCCTCCGGAACCAAGGGCCTCTTCATCAAGGAGATTGAAGAAGCCTTACTGGAGGGTTTGGTCCATCTGGCGGTTCACAGCATGAAGGATTTGCCCACGGAAACGCCTGCCGGTCTCATCGTCGCGGCCGTGCCGGCGCGCGAAGACGCGCGCGATGTGCTGATTTCAGCGTCGGGGAAAAAGTATGGTGAGTTGCCTGCTGGCACCCGCATCGGCACCAGCAGCTTGAGGCGCCAGTCGCAATTGCGCGCGCTTCGAAACAACGTAGAATTGCTGCCCATGCGCGGCAATCTTGACACCCGCCTGAAGAAACTCGACCGCGGTGATTATGACGCCATCGTGCTGGCCGCCGCCGGCGTCCACCGGCTCGGCTGGCGCTCGCGCATCACGGAATATTTTCCCGCCAGCCAGCTCTGCCCCGCTGTGGGCCAGGGCGCACTGGCGATTGAATGCCGGGAAGATCGGGGAGATGTGGTGCGGATTCTCGCGACGCTCGACCATGCGCCCACGCACGCTGCTGTCCGGGCCGAGCGTGCCATGTTGCGCCGCCTGGGCGGAGGCTGCCAGGTCCCTATCGCGGCATTCGGGGTAGTTCATGCGAGCGAACTGAGGTTGCGCGGCGTGGTGGCGGCAGTCCGCGGGGAGAAAGTGATCCGGACGGAGGCTTCGGGCGACGCCGCGCAGCCGGAACAGGTGGGCACG
>CAZHKT010000084.1:0-15896 GCA_964533045.1 uncultured Acidobacteriota bacterium
ATGCTTAACCGGAGATGCCTTACCGAGTTTCAACACGAACCGTTGACAGCGCCCCCCTCCTGCTTCCATTGACCAAAGGTTGACTTTCGGGCCACAATGGTTGTTTGTCTATGTCGCAGCGCGCCCATCAAACCCGGGACGTTCTTCCTGCCAAGAGGCTGGAGCATGTCCAGTATCCCATCCGCGATATCGCGGTGCTCGCCGATCAGCTGGCCCGCGAGGGTAAGCAGATCATTCCGCTCAACATCGGCGACCCGCCGGCGTTCGACTTCGACGTTCCCGAGCACCTGATCGAGGCCGTCTCGCGGGCGATGCTCGACGGCAAGAACGGCTACGGCCCGTCGTTAGGCGTGCCGGAAGCGCTCGAGGCCATTCGCGCGGTCGCGGAGCGCAAGGGCATCACCAACATTCAGAGCGTGTTCATCACTTCCGGCGTGAGCGAAGGCGTGGATATCGCGCTCTCGGCGCTGGTCAACCCGGGCGAGAACGTCCTGACGCCCTGCCCGGAGTATCCGCTTTACTCCGCCGTGCTGGCCAAGCTGGGAGCGCAGCCGAACGCCTACCTGCTCGACGAAAGCGCGGACTGGGAGCCCGACCTCGACCACCTCTCCAGCCGTGTCTTCGCCGGCACGCGCGCCATCGTCATCATCAACCCCAACAATCCCACGGGCGCGGTCTATTCGCGCCAGACGCTCGAAACCATCGCCGAGTCCGCCCGCCAGAATGACCTGGTGGTCCTTTCCGACGAAATCTACGACGAGCTGGAACTGGACGGCGAAACCCACGTTTCCATCGCGGCGCTGGCGCCCGATATTCCCGTTGTGACTTTCGGCGGGCTCTCCAAGGGTTATTTGGTGCCGGGATGGCGGCTGGGATGGGCCATCGTCAGCGGGCCTGCCAAGCCGTTGCAGCCTTACATCGAAGGGATGTACAAGCTGCTGCGCGCCCGCCTGAGCGCCAATCACGCCATCCAATACGCGGTGAAGCCCGCGCTGGAAGGGCCGCAGCATCACCTGGAGGAAGTGATCACCAAGCTCCGCTCCCGCCGCGACCTGACCGTGAAGTACTGCAACTCGATTCCGCACATGAGCTGCGTCCCGCCGCGCGGCGCATTCTACGCCTTCCCGCGCATCGAGATTGCCGACAGCGACGAGCAATTCGTCCAGCGCCTGCTGATGGAGAAACGGGTGCTGGTTGTGCACGGCAGCGGTTTTGGCCAGGCCGAAGGCACCAAACACTTCCGCATCGTCTTCCTCCCGCAGGAGGAGATCCTCGAACGTGCTTATCGCGCCATTGCGGAATTCATGAAGGAACACTACGCGTGAACGCGGCCGAATTGCCCCTCTGGACGACGCTGGCCCTGGGTTTCGTGCTGGGGCTGAGGCATGCGCTCGACGCCGATCACCTCGCGGCCGTCTCGACCTTCGCCAGCCAGGAGAAGAGCCTGCTGCGCTCGTCCATGATTGGTGTCTCGTGGGGCATGGGCCACACCGCGGCGCTGCTGGTGTTCGGCATGGCGGTTGCGGCCTTCCGCCTGGCGCTCACCGAGCGCCTCACGCAGATCCTGGAATTCCTGGTCGGGCTCATGCTGATTGGCTTGGGTGCGAATGTTCTGTTCAAACTTTGGAAAGGCAGCGCCCTGCACGCCCACGCCCACGCCCACGACGGCGTTGAGCACAAGCATTTGCACGTTCACGTCGCCGAGCCGCACCACGAGCATCAGCACCAGCATCAGCATCGCACCCTGCGCCTGGGCGGCCGGCCCTTTATGGTGGGCGTGGTGCACGGTCTGGCCGGGACCGCCGCGCTAATGATGCTGGTGGTGGGCACGCTGCCCTCGCTGGTGCTCGCCGCAACCTACATCCTGGTCTTTGGCGTGGGCTCGATTGGCGGCATGGTGCTGATGAGCGTACTGATCAGTGTGCCGATCGCCATCGCCAGCAGCCGCCTGCGCCTGCTCGAGCGCGGCATCCGCGTCCTGGCCGGGCTGTTCAGCCTGGGCTTTGGCGGGTATCTCACCTGGGAAGTGGGACTCATCCAATCGCTGATCCGTTGACGGCCTGGGCGCTCCCTGGCCGATTCCGCCGAGGGATCCCCGGCTCCGCCCGAGGAACTTCCCGCCGAAGTCTGTCCCCTCTTTCCTCTCCGCCTGGAATCGCGCCGCTGCGAGTTCGTCTGTCCGCGCTGCGGCTACTTCATGGCGTGTTCCGAATTCGCTGAGGAAGCGGGTCCCCATTTACTTTTCCACCCCGCGAAGTTAGAATTTGCCCATCGAGGCAGCGGCAACGGAGCCCGCTTCGTGGAGGCGCACGATGGCATTGGAGATTGCGGAGCGAGAGGCGAATGGTGTAACCGTGCTGCGCCTGGTGGGTCGGGTCGTGCTGGGCGACGAAAGCAACCAGCTTCGCACCAAGCTCAAGGATCTGGTGGCGGCGGGCAAGAAGAAGATCGTCCTCGACCTCGCGGAGGTGAAGTATATCGACAGCGCCGGCCTGGGCACGCTGGTGGCGGGCTACACCTCGGCCCAGAGCCAGGGCGCCAGCCTCAAGCTCGCCAACCTCACCAAGAAGTTCGACGAGCAGATGCACATCACCAAGCTGGTCACCGTCTTCGAGGTGCACCCCACGGCCGAAGACGCGGTGAAATCCTTCGGCTAAGCCATCCTGCTGGAGCGGCTCCGGCCCTGCCCGGGTATCCGGTAGCGGGATATTGCACCGAATAGATCGAATCTTAATTGCTATTACATTCCAATAGGGTCATCGAGCCAGTACATCACCAGACCAGAAAGCATCTTGGGGTAGAAGTCGGTGGACTTCTGCGGCAGAGGCTGGCCGGCCAGGGCATTGTCCCAGACCTGCTCGATCGCGGTGGGGTTGAGCAGAAAACACGCCTGGGCCTTGCCCCGCGCGACCTGCTCGAGCGCCTCCGGCCCGCCGCGCACGTAGTGAAGGTTCCGTTCCTCCCGCACCGCCTCGCGGCTGATTCCAAGCAGGCGCTCCATCACCAACCGATGCAGCACGATGACATCCAGCCGGCGCAGCCCGGGCGCGACGTCGGGTAGCGCCTCGGCAAGATTCAGATCATCGCGCAGTTTGAGCAGCGCCAGGCTCCCGCGTCCGGCGTAAGCGGCAAGCGTCGGCACGAGGCGGCCGGATTCCTCCATCCGCGCCGTGACCCGCGCCGCCCACCCCGCCGGATCGCCGGTCGCGACCACCGTCTCCACGTCGAAATACCTCTGCGCGGCGTCCAGGAATGAATTCCAATCGAACTCCGCCAGGCTGTGCACCACGCGATGGGTGGGCAGGATGGTCAATCCCTCGCTTTCCTTGCGCACCAAGGTCATCATTACAAAATCGGAGCGTTCATCCCCCCTCCCCCGGGCTCGGCAATAGTCGCGATAAGCGAGTGCCGTCTCGTAGCGATGATGCCCGTCGGCAATCACCAGCTTCTTTGGGCGCATCGCGGCGGTCACGGCGGCGACCGCAGCAGCGTCCTCTACCCGCCGAATCGAGTGGCGCACCCCGTATTCATCCGTCACGGCTTGCGAGTCCGAGGGCGTGGCGCGATCCAAGACAGCCTCGATCTCACCTGCCGGGTCGCTGTAAAGCAGGAAGAGCTGTTCGCAGTGCGCGCGCGTGGCCTTGAGCAATTCCAGCCGGTCGGCTTTGGGCCCCGCCAGCGTTTCCTCGTGGCGATGCACCACTCCGGCGGCGTACTCCTCCAGGCGCCCCAGCGCAATGAACCCGCGGCGCAGCCGCACCGTGTCTGCCTGTCCCGGCACCGCAAACTCCTGGTCGTAAGCGTAAAGGGCCGGGGAGGGATCGCTCTGCAGGATTCCGCCGTCGATCCAACTCTTCAATGCCGCCGCCGCACGCGTGTACACGTTGTCGGTCAGAGAGTCCCCCGCGAGTTTGCGCCCCAGGACGATCCGAACGAGGTTGTAGGGGCTGGCGTCGTAGTACCGCGCCTGCATGGCCGGAGAAATCTTGTCATAGGGCTGCGTCACCAGCTTGCCCAGTTCCCCGGCCTTCTCCGGGTTGTAGCGCAGCGCTCGGAAAGGACGAATGTCCGCCATGGTGTGGTGCGAGCCTCGCGAGGAAAGGATTAACGTCCAAGATAGCATAGCCCCCGAGCGGCGTCGAGCCGGAGCCGAATCCTGGTCGGTGAGGCCCGATGGCGCGTCGCCCGGGGACGGCGCATCCCGCCGTCTCTGCGTCGAGCCTTTGTTTTCAATACCATTCCAGCTTCGTTCTGACGATTTGAATTCTAACTTGGCTCAGGCATGAGCCTCCAGCCACCCGCGAACCCGGCTGTCAGGAACTCCCCATCCAGGCCGGGGTAACGAGGCACCGCGGGCGTGTCAGCTGGAGAGGTCTCAGCGTGCCGGTTCCACCTCAATCCTGTGTTTTCAACAACATTCCAGCTTCGGTCCAACAATTTTTGTGTTTTTTCGCGCCTCCCGCGCCCTCCGGCCGGCACTCAAATAGGCTATTAAACTTGCCCGTCCGTGGCAAGGGGAAAGAAGCCCGTGGCGAAGGCGGGAGATTCGCGCTAAAATGTTTTGTTGGAGATATTCTGGTCCAGAACGGCCCCGGATGTCCGAAACCCCGCTCCACATTCAACTCTTGATCTTCGACCTTGACGGCACGATTATTGACAGCGCCGAGGACCTGGCGCTCAGCGTCAACGCCATGCGGGAGCGCATGGGGCTTCCCCGCCTGACCCATGCGGAAATTGCAAGGTTTGTCGGCCATGGCGTGGCCCATCTCGTCCGCCGTTCGCTCGGGCCCGAGGCGCCGGAGGAAAGGGTTCAGGAAGCTCTGGAATTCTTCCTCGCCTATTACCGCGAGCACATGCTCGACCACACGGTGTTGTACCCCGGCGTGCTGGAAGCGCTCCATCAACTGAAGGGCCGCCACCTCACCGTTCTGACCAATAAGCCCGTCCGCTTCAGCGAGCTGATCCTGCAGGGGCTGGGAGTCGCCGACCGGTTCTGTTATATCTACGGGGGAAACAGCTTCAAACAGAAGAAACCCGACCCCGTGGGCGCGCATAAGCTGATGATCGACCTTCAGGTACCGCCGCGCCAGACCATGATGGTGGGCGATTCCGACACCGACGTCCTGACCGGCAGGAACGCCGGCATCTGGACCTGTGGCGTCACCTACGGTTTCGGCGCCTCCACGTTGGAAAACGCGCCGCCCGACTTCATCATTAACGACCTGCGCCAGCTTCCGCCGCTGCTGGAGAACGGCCGGCAGTCGGCCGCTGGCAGTCGGCAATAAAAACCATCGTTTCGGGTTGCGGACGCATCCAATGACGAGGATGCGGCAACTAAACCGGATGAGGATTCCATAGAATTTGCTGAGCCATACCCGTTTGAGCCTGTGGAGTTGGGCAGGCGATTCACACCAACCCATGCAAAACTCTACGCCGAGCGCACTGCCGACTTTCAACTGCCGATTGCAGGCGTCCCTCTGCCTCGTGCTTTGCGCTTTCTGTCTGCTTCAATCCTCGCTGCTTGGCGCTCAGGACTCCGCGCCAAGCCCGCCGCCCGCCAACGTCCAGGAGGCCGAGCCGCCGCCGGATCAACCTTTCGACGAAGACGAAAAGCCTTTGCCCGGCGACTGGGCGGTGGCCCTACTCGACAAGATCGCCAACTCGCCCAACCCGGAAGCGCGCAACGACCTGATGCGCGCCGTGATGAAGACCGGCCCCGCCGTCATTCCGTTGCTCGAGCCGGGGCTAGCCGACGATCGGACCGCGGAGTTCGCGGCGCAGGCGCTGGCGTTCATTGGCGGCGAGAAAGCCCTCAAACTGCTGTGGGAACTGCAGAAAGACCCCCGCGATCTGAACCTGAGGCGATTCTTCTACGGGGCACTCGCCGAATTTGACACGCCCGACGCCACCGCGACGCTGCTGGCGGTGATCAGGAACGCCGATGCCGAGCCCGACCGCACCGTGACCGAGACGGCCATCGTCGCTCTCACCGTGCGGGCGAATCCCCAGGTGCTGCCCGCGCTGCGCGAGGCGCGGCAAAACATCAAAGACCTGGTTATCCAACTGGACCTGGAAAGCGCCATCGAAGTCATCGAGCGGCGCGCCCGGCAGACTGCCACCGGGCCTTCGAAAACCGGCGGCTCGATCGAGGCGGCGGTCCGCCATTACTTCTCGCCGGCGCTGGATTCGGTTCCTCCTGGGGAAGTTTCTGCCTCCAGACCGGCTGTCGGCGCTCCAGCCAAGCCCGCGGCGCGGCCTGCACTGCCACCCTCCAATGTCAAGGTGCGCATCGAGGATGTCGCTGTCGCGCCCAATCAGGCGCGTGCCCTGGCGCGCGTAACCTTCGAGGATCCGACGGCCTCGGCCACCTACGACATCGTCCTGCAAAAACAGCTGGGTGATTGGACCGTGGCCAGCGTGTGGCCTGGCGCGCAAGTGGAGAAGACCCTTCCCGAAACCTCGCCGCCCAAGCCGAGGCGCCCCCCCGCGGCCCCCAACCCCGAATGACACCGGACGTTTGACCCGGCGCGGTGAATCTCAAGACTTCCCCGTAGCGGCGACCTGTGGGTCGCCATGTGAATGAGACTCGGTAGCGGGCCGAAGCCCGCCGCGACCTAGGGCGGATGGGCAGGACGCCGCTCCGAGAGCGGCAGGTTGCCGCGCCCGTTTCTTTCCCTCATAATCGACCTCGCATGAAGCACGTCATCATCGGCACGGCGGGACACGTGGACCATGGCAAGTCGGCGCTGGTCAAAGCACTGACCGGCACCGACCCGGACCGCTGGGAAGAGGAGAAGCGGCGCGGCATCACGCTCGATCTGGGTTTTGCCGAGCTCGACCTGGGCGGCGGCGTGCATGCCGGATTCGTGGACGTGCCCGGCCACGAGCGCTTCGTCAAGAACATGCTGGCGGGCGCGGGCGGCATGGACCTCGTGCTGCTGGTGATCGCCGCCGATGAAGGCATCAAGCCGCAGACGCGCGAGCACTTCGACATCTGCCGTCTGCTGGCGATCGCGCGCGGCGTGATCGCCCTGTCCAAGCGGGACCTGGTTACGCAGGATACGCTCGACCTGCTCACCATTGAGGTTCAGGAGTTCGTGGCGGGATCGTTTCTCGAGGGCGCGCCGATCGTGGCGGTGAGTGCACAGACCGGCGCGGGCCTTGACGCACTGCGTGCTGAGTTGAGGCGCGCCGCCCTGGCTGCGACACCCCGGCCCGCCGCGTCGCCCTTCCGGCTCCCCATCGACCGTGCCTTCATCATGAAGGGATTCGGCACGGTGGTGACCGGGACGCTCCTCGCCGGGCGAATCGAACGGGAGCAGGAGGTCGAAATCTTCCCGCTGGCCCGGCGCGCGCGTGTGCGCGGCATCCAGGTGCACAATCGCGCCGCCGAAGCAGCCGTCGCTGGCCAGCGCACCGCGCTGAACCTCTCCGGGGTGGACGCGCAGGAACTCGACCGCGGCATGATGATCGCCCCACCCGGATTGTTCGAGGCGGCTTCGCGGCTCGATGTCTGGATCGAGATGCTGCCCACGGCGCCCGCGCTGAAAAACCACTCGCGGCTGCATTTCCATTGTGGCACGGCGAAGATCATGGCGGAGGTCGCGCTCCTCGATCGCAGAGAACTGGCGCCGGGCGGGGGCGGGTTCGCCCAGTTGCGTCTCGCGTCCTCCGGCTTGTTCCTGCCGGGCGACCGATTTATCTTCCGGCAATTCTCTCCCATGGTCACGCTGGGCGGCGGCGTGGTCTTCGACAATCAGCCGCCATCGCACCGCTTCGCCGACCCCGCCGCCCTGGAAGCGCTGGCCCGGCTGAAAGGCGGTGGCGCAACCGCGCAGATTGAGCATCACCTCGCGCGCGAGGGTGAGATCACGATCCCCGCGCTCGTGGCGCGTACCGGGTGCTCTCCGCAGGAAATCCTGAATGCAACGTCCGAGCCGGCTTTGAAAGGGCTCGTTCGTCCGCTCGGACAGCCGCCGAGTTCTCTCGCGCATGACGGCTACTTCGCCGAACTTCGCCGCAGCCTGGAAACCGAGCTGAAGGCATTTCACGAATCGAATCCGCTGCTGCCCGGCCTCAGCCGCGAAGACCTGCGGGCGCGCCTGGGCCGCAGGTCGGCGGGCAAAATGCAACCCCCTTCCCCGCAGCTGGTGAGCACGTTGATTCAGGAAATGCAGGCGCAGGCCAGGATCGTGGCGGAAGGCGAGCTGGTGCGATTGGCGGGCCGCAGCGTCCAACTCACGCCGGAAGAGTCCGCGGCCAAGGATAAGATCGCCGCGGCGTTTGAGCGCGCCGGGCTCGCCGTGCCCGACGCCGCGCAGGTGCTGAGCGGCTTGCGCCTCGACCGCGCGCGCGCCGAAAAGATTCTCCAGCTTCTGCTGAAAGAGGGGACGCTGGTTCGCGTCACGCAGGATTTGATCTTTCACGCGCAAGCGTTGTCGCGACTGAAAGAGAACGTCCGGGCCCAGAAGGAGAAAAGCAATCGCATGGACGTTGCGGTTTTCAAAACCTTGACCGGCCTGACGCGCAAGTACGCCATCCCCTTGCTCGAATATCTGGACCGGGAGCGGGTGACGCGGCGGGCGGGCGACGAACGAATCATTTTGTGAGGGGCGAGGTGGGAGTTGCGGAATGCCGGATCAGAAGTCAATAGACGCTCGCAGAATCCACGGCCTAGAATAAGCTTGCCGTACAATCCTTCAGCAAGCCATACACCACCGCCACCGGCAATCCGACCACGTTGAAGTAGCAGCCTTCGATGCGCGTCACGAATTTGGAGGCCAGTCCCTGGATGCCGTAGGCGCCCGCTTTGTCGAGCGGTTCCCCGCTCGCCACGTAGTCCGCGATTTCGCTTTCGTCGAGCGTGCGAAAGGTCACCCGAGTGGTTTCGTGGGTCAGCGCGAGAACCTCGGCCGGCGGTCGCGCCAGGCAGACGCCGGTGATCACGCGATGAGATACTCCCGAAAGGATTCGAAGCATTCGGACGGCGTCGGCGGGATCGCGCGGTTTGCCCAAAATCTCTCCGTCCGACACCACCACCGTGTCGGCGCCCAGAACGATGCAGCCGGGGAGGAGTTTGCTTGCCACGTCCAGCGCCTTATGGCGCGCCACGCGCCGCGTATAGTTCTCCGGGGATTCGCCCGCCAGCGGCGCTTCGTCCACGGCCGACGGAATGACTTCAAAGTTCCATCCTGCGTTCGTCAGCAGTTCGCGCCGGCGCGGCGAAGCGGAGGCCAGGATCAGTCGCATCAGGCTTGCGATTATACGGAGAGTCGGACGGATTGCACAACCCGCCACGCCACGCTGTGCTAAAATGAGCGTCTCAACTTCAAAGGTTTTTCGGAGTCTCCAGGGTTGGAAGGAATCGCCAAGTTTCTGCCTGCTGCGGTGCGGCAACAACTGTTCCGCTCCGATCCGTCGCTGCTGGAGTTGCTGAGGGCGCTCTGGCCGAAGATGGTGGGGCACGGAATCGCCCAGCAATGCCGGCCCGTCGAGTTCGTCGCGGGGACGCTGACCATCGTCACTGCATGTCCGACTTGGGCGGTGCAGTTCCGCCAGCTCAACGCCGAAATTCGACGCAACATTAACACCATCTTGGGCGGCGAGCACGTTCGGAAGCTGCGCGTGCGGGTGGATCCCGCATTCGAACCGCCGCCCCTGGCACCCGGAACTGTCAGCCAGCTCGCGCGGCCGCACGGAAAGGTCTCCAAAGGACCACCGAAAGACCCGTTGGACCCCATGGAAATACTCCGGCAATCGTTCGACAAATACTTTGCGCGCCGCAACAGAAGGGGCGATTGATGGCACTCACGGAAAAAGATGTCAGGTACGTCGCCGAACTCGCTCATCTCCGGCTGACGGAAGAGGAAGTGGCGAAGTTTCTGCCGCAGCTCGATTCTATCCTGACCTACATGCAGAAACTGAACGAACTCGACACCACGAATATCGAGCCCATGGCGCAGGTCACCTATCCGGCAGCGGAGAACCACGCTCTCCGGCCCGACGCGCCTTTCCCGACGTTCACGCAGAAGGAAGCCCTCGCCAATGCACCGGAGCCGGCGGAGGAATACTTCAAGGTGCCGCTCGTGATTGAAAAGGAATGAGAACAACCATCGAGGTCGGAAAGCCGGCCACGGGCTGCCCCGGGCGCGACTTTCGACTTGCGAGTGTCCCGACGCATGGAATTGACCAACCTCAGCATCGGCGCGATTCGTGAGGCGCTGGCGACCAAGAAGGCCAGCGCCGAGGAACTGGTGCGGGCGCATCTGGCGCATATCGAGCAGCGCGACGCGGAGATAAACGCCTACCTCTCGCTTTCGCCGGAGCGCGCCCTGGCCCAGGCGCGCAGGATCGACCAGATGATCGCGGCGGGCGAGGCATTGCCGCCGCTCGCCGGCGTCCCCATCGCCGTCAAGGACGTCATCCTGACCCAGGGTGATCCCACCACTTGCGCTTCCAAGATGCTGGCCAATTACATCGCGCCCTACGACGCCACCGCGGTGAAACGGCTGGAAGCGGCGGGCGCCTGCATCCTGGGCAAAACCAACTGCGACGAGTTCGCCATGGGCTCTTCGACGGAGAACTCCGGCTTTCGTCCCACGCGCAACCCGCTGGACCTCGCGCGCGTGCCGGGCGGCTCGAGCGGCGGCTCAGCCGCGGCGGTCGCGGCCCGCATGGCCACGGTCTCCCTCGGCTCGGATACCGGCGGCTCCATCCGCCAGCCCGCCTCGTTCTGCAATCTCGTCGGCCTGATGGGCACCTACGGCCGCGTCTCGCGCTACGGCCTGGTGGCCTTTGCCTCGTCGCTCGACCATATCGGCCCGTTCGGCCGCAGCGTGCGCGACGTGGCGCTGACACTGCAAACTATCGCCGGACGCGATCCCCTGGATTCGACCTCAGCCGACGTGCCCGTGCCGGACTATGCCGCGGCGCTCGGCCGCGATGTGCGCGGGTTGAAGGTCGGCGTCCCGGGGGAATACTTCAAAGGGCTGCACCCGGAGATTGGGGATAATATCCAGACAGGTATCGACTTGTTCAGCAAGCTGGGATGCCGGATCGAATCCATTACGTTGCCCCACACCGACTACGCCATCGGCTGCTACTACATCATCTGCACGGCGGAGGCGAGCTCGAATCTGGCGCGCTATGACGGCGTGCGCTACGGCTACCGCGCGCCCGTTTATGATGGCCTGCGCGATATGTACCGCCGGACGCGCGACCAGGGCTTCGGCGCGGAAGTTAAGCGCCGCATCATGCTGGGAACCTATGTTTTAAGTTCTGGATATTATGATGCTTATTATTTAAAGGCTCAGAAAGTCCGCACGCTCATCGCGCGCGACTTTCTGGAAGCCTTTGAAGATGTGGATGTGATGGTGGTTCCCACCTCGCCGATTCCGCCGTTCAAGCTGGGCGAGAAGGTGGACGACCCGCTCCAGATGTACCTCGCCGATATCTATACTGTCACCGCATCGCTGGCCGGCATCCCCGGCATTTCCGTTCCCTGCGGCCGCATGAAGAGCGACCCCCAACTCCCTGTCGGGATGCAAATCCTCGCCAAACACTTCGACGAGACCGTCCTGCTGCAAGCCGCCCATGCCTTTGAAACCGCCGGCGGATTTGAATTGTAGCGCCGCCCTTCAGGGCGGCATGTGGTTGATTCACACATGCCGGGCGGAAGCCCGCCGCTACGTCGCTTCGGGGCAGGGACATCCGGTTGCCGCGCGGCGCGCAAGCTCCCCGGGCAAAGGGAGGTTCCGCCTGTGCGGCTGGCGCAGATCCCGGCCTCCGGTTCAAAGCCCTGGTCAATCTTGCTGGGGATGGGGAAGTGGGGGGTAAGGCAGGGGGAAAGGCCCCTGACGAGTGACAGGTGCAGAAAGCCTGCCGGCCACTCGTCACCTGTCACTCGTCCCCGCCTTATGTTCTGGCTTCGTCCTCGTCGGCGAGGTCGGCGGCGGTCGGGCCGGGCAATCCGGCTTCGCCGGCAACCGTTTCCGCCGGCGTTTCGGCTGGCGGCGGTGGCTCGACTTCGGTAAGCAGCTTGAAGTTGCGGTAGCGTTCGAGTCCCGTGCCCGCCGGAATCAAGCGGCCCATGATGACGTTCTCCTTCAGGCCGCGCAGGTGGTCCACCGAGCCGCGGATGGCGGCTTCGGTGAGCACGCGGGTCGTCTCCTGGAAGGAAGCGGCGGAGATAAATGAATCGGTCGCGAGCGACGCCTTGGTGATGCCGAGCAGCAGCGGCCGTCCCACGGCGGGCTTGCCCCCGCGCGCGATGGCGCGCTCGTTCTCCTCGCGGAAGCGGAACTTGTCCACCTGCTCTTCCAGCAGGAAGTCGGTGTCGCCCACGTCCTCGATCTTCACCCAGCGCATCATCTGGCGCACGATCACTTCGATATGCTTGTCGTTGATGTTGACGCCCTGCAGCCGGTAGACTTCCTGAATCTCATCCACCAGGTACTTCTGCAGTTCCTTTTCGCCCAGCACCGCCAGGATGTCGTGCGGATTGCGCGGGCCGTCCATGAGCGGCTCGCCGGCCTTGACGCGCTCGCCCTCCTGCACGTTGACGTGCACGCCGCGCGGCAGCAGGTATTCCTTGGCCTCGCCGCGTTCGGGCGTGACGATGATCTTGCGCTGGCCCTTGACGGTGTCGCCGTAGTGGACCACACCGTCGATTTCGGTGATAACGGCAGGCTCATGCGGCTTGCGCGCTTCGAACAGTTCAACGACGCGCGGCAGACCGCCGGTGATGTCCTTGGTCTTGGTGGTTTCGCGCGGAATCTTGGCCAGCACGTCGCCCGGGCTAACCGTGTCGCCCTCGTGAACCATCAGGTGCGCGCGCGAGGGCATGAGATACTTGCGCAGGCCCTTGCTGCGGCTCTCCTCGTCGCGAATGATGATGGTCGGCTGGTACTTCTCGTCCTGCGCCTCGGTGACCACCCACTGCGAGAGGCCGGTGACTTCGTCCACCGACTCGTGCAGCGTGACGCCGACTTCGAGGTCCTTGAACTGAACCGTGCCGCCCACCTCGGTCAGGATCGAGAACGTGTAGGGATCCCACTCCACTATCACGTCGTTCATCTTGACCGGCGAGCCATCCGCCACCTTGATCTTGGCACCGTAAACGACCGAGTGGCGCTCGCGCTCGCGGCCCTTTTCGTCCACGATCACGACCGAACCGTTGCGGTTCATCACCACGAAGTGGCCTTCGCGGTTGGTGACCGTTTGCAGATTATGGTATTTGGCGAAACCGTTGGAGCGCACTTCCAGCGTGGACTGCTCGCTGATACGGCTCGCCGTTCCGCCGATGTGGAACGTCCGCATGGTGAGCTGCGTGCCGGGCTCGCCGATGGACTGCGCGGCAATGACGCCGACCGCTTCCCCGACGTCCACCAGGTGACCGGTGGCGAGGTTGCGGCCGTAACAGCGCACACAGACACCGCGCCGGGATTCGCAGGTCAGGGGCGAGCGGATGCGAACCCGCTCGATGCCCGCCGCCTGAATGGCGTTGGCCAGATCTTCGTTGATTTCCTGGTTCACTTCCACAATGACGTTCCCTTCATAGTCCTTGATCTGCTCGAGCGAGAAGCAGCCCACGATTCGGTCGCGCAGCGGTTCGACCACTTCGCCCGCTTCCACGATGGCTTCCACGTAAACGCCGTCCACCGTGCCGCAATCGGTCTCAGAGATAATCACGTCCTGGGCCACGTCCACCAGCCGTCGCGTCAGGTAGCCGGAGTCGGCGGTCTTGAGGGCGGTATCCGCCAGCCCTTTGCGCGCCCCGTGCGTGGAGATGAAGTACTGCAGCACGTTCAAGCCTTCGCGGAAGTTCGCCGTGATGGGGGTCTCGATGATTTCACCCGAAGGCTTGGCCATCAGGCCGCGCATGCCGGAGAGCTGCCGGATCTGCTGTTTCGATCCGCGCGCGCCGGAGTCGGCCATGATGTAGATCGGATTGAGCGAACCCGACTTATCCTGCGCCTCCATGGCCTGGAACATTTCGTCGGCCACGCGGTCGGTCACGTTCGACCAGATGGCCACCACCTTGTTGTAGCGTTCGCCGTGGGTGATGGCGCCGTCCTGGTATTGCTTTTCAACTTCGATGACTTCCTTCTCCGCCGCGTCCACCAGGCTGGCCTTGCTGGAAGGCACGATCAGATCGTCGATGCCAATAGAGATGCCCGCCTTGGTGGCATAAAGGAATCCGAGCGACTTGACGCCGTCGAGCATCTGCACCGTGGTTTCCAGACCGAAGCGCAGGTAGCAGTAGTTGACCAGCGCGCCCAGGCCCTTCTTGCGCAGCAGGCCGTTGACGAAAGGCATCTCCTTGGGAAGGTGATCGTTGAAAATCACCCGGCCCACCGTGGTGTTGATGAACTGATTCTTCACCGTAATGGGGTCCGTGTGCAGCACGTCCTGATCGTCGTAGGCGGTGGTGAGGTCAATGACACGGCCGGTATAGCGCAACCGGATGGGAGTCAGCGTTTCGACGTCGCCCGCCTCCAGCGCCAGGATGACGTCTTCGACATTGGCGAAGGCGCGGCCTTCACCCTTGGCGCCCTTCTTGTCCTTGGTCAGGTAATAGACGCCCAGCACGATGTCCTGGCTGGGAATGGTGAGCGGATGGCCGTTGGCCGGCGACAGAATGTTGCGCGACGACAGCATCAGCACCGAGGCTTCAATCTGCGCCTCCGGCGAAAGCGGAATGTGCACCGCCATCTGGTCGCCGTCGAAGTCGGCGTTGAAGGCGGTACAGACGAGCGGGTGAATCTTGATGGCCTTGCCTTCGACCAGCAGCGGCTCAAAGGCCTGGATGCCCAGACGGTGGAGGGTCGGGGCACGGTTGAGCAGCACGGGATGATCCTTGATGGCCTCCTCCAGGATGTCCCACACGATGGGCTCCTGGCGCTCCACCATTTCCTTGGCGGCCTTGATGGTAGTGCAGTGGCCCGCCTGCTCCAGCCGGTGATAGATAAACGGCTTGAAGAGTTCGAGCGCCATCTTCTTGGGCAGGCCGCACTGGTGCAGCTTCAATTCCGGCCCGACCACGATGACCGAGCGGCCGGAATAGTCCACGCGCTTGCCCAGCAGGTTCTGGCGGAAGCGGCCCTGCTTGCCTTTGAGCGTGTCGGAGAGCGATTTGAGCGGACGGTTGTTGGCGCCGCGCAGCACACGGCCGCGGCGCCCGTTATCAAACAGCGCGTCCACCGCTTCCTGCAACATGCGCTTCTCGTTGCGCACGATGACGTCCGGCGCGTGCAGTTCCATCAGCTTCTTCAGGCGGTTGTTGCGGTTGATGACGCGGCGATAGAGGTCATTCAGATCGGAAGTTGCGAAGCGCCCGCCATCGAGCGGCACCAGCGGCCGCAGTTCGGGAGGAATCACCGGCAGGACATCCAGAATCATCCACTCGGGCTTGTTGCCCGACTTGCGGAAGGCTTCCAGCACCTTGAGCCGCTTGGCGTACTTAATGCGCTTCTGCTGCGAGGGATCGGACTTCATCTTGGTCCGCATCTCCTCCGCCAGCGCCTCCACATCCACCTGCTTCAGCAGTTCCTTGATGGCCTCGGCGCCCATGCCGGCGCGGAAACGCCCGGCGTACTGCTGCATCAGTTCGCGGTATTGCTCCTCGGAAAGAAGCTCCTTTTCCTTCACCGGAGCTTCGCCGGGATCGGTGACCACATAGCTTTCGAAGTAGAGGATCCGCTCGAGATCTCGTAGCGAAATATCCAGCATGTGGCCGATGCGGCTGGGCAAGCCCTTGAAGAACCAGACGTGCGAGCAGGGCGAAGCCAGCTCAATGTGACCCAGACGCTCGCGGCGGACCTTGGAAAGTGTCACTTCCACCCCGCACTTGTCGCAGATGACGCCGCGGTGCTTCATGCGCTTGTACTTGCCGCACA
>CAZHKT010000085.1:0-12350 GCA_964533045.1 uncultured Acidobacteriota bacterium
TCGATGCCCGCCTCGTGCATGTTCTCGATGGCGCGCAGCTTGACGTCGAACAGGTTGCCGACCTGGCGGTGGCTGTTGGCGTCGTTGCCGATGCCGTCAAACTGCAGATAGGCGTAACGCAGGCCCGCCTCGAAGGCGCGCTTGCAGAATTCCTTGCTCTTGGCAAACTCGATGCCGTTGGTCGCCGCTTGCACGCTATTGAAGCCCAGCTTGCGGGCGTAACGCACGGCGTCAATGAAGTAGGGCGACATGGTCGGCTCGCCCCCCGAAAACTGCACCGACATCTGCCGGCGCGGCTTGATCTGGGTGGCGTTATCGAGGATCTCGGTGATGTCTTCCCATTTCAGCTCGTGGACGAAACCCACCTGGTTGGCGTCCATAAAGCAGGGATCGCACATCATGTTGCAGCGGTTGGTCAGGTCCACGGTCAGCACCGAGCCGCGCCCGTGGCGCACCGTGCTCGAACCGTGATTGTGCAGCCGCTCGTCGTTGTGGGCGCGAATGTCGCGGCCGGGGAAATTCTTTTCGATCCACTCCAGGAACTTCACGTCCACCGCCATCATGTCTTCGTAGTGGCCGTGAATCGGGCAGTCCTTCACCATCCAGACCTGGCCGTCGCGCTCGAGGATGGTGGCTTTCACTTCTCCCACCTTCTCGGTCAGCAGGTCTTGCCAGGGCTTCGAGCCGCTGATGATGGCTTCGCGTGCCTCCTTGACGCAGCCGGGGCAGAGCGAGTCGGTCTGGCGCGGCCAGCCGAGTTGGGGCTTGGTCTTCTGCCAGGACTTCAGCATCGGCTTCTCGGTCCACCGGGGCGTGAATGCGGGCTTCATATTGTACTTGTTGAAGAACTGCAAGCCGTCAAACGCCACTCCCGCGATCGCCGTCGCCGCGCGATCCACATACTTCATCAGGCGCTGTCCTCGGACTCTAGGCATAAGGATAAACCCTCACTTTTCATGATCCCGTCCGGCGTCAGCGGCCGGAGTCCAGGGATAGTATTGGCGCGGGGATACCAGGTGCTCCCCCACCGTGTGCGCTGAGTCGGGCTCGTCGCCCAGTCTTCGAAATGGTGTGCCTCAGCCCCGACTGACTACACGTGCGCCCGACGGTGATTTTGGTCTAATCAGGAACCAACATTAAGCAATTTCACTTGAATGGTCAGAATCCCGGGTCGGATGGCGGTTTTCCATCATTGAATGGATTGTGGGAAATCCCCTTCAAGATCAATGATTTGGGGGATTGCTGTGGCGCCAAGGGTCTCCCTGTCGAGTTTCACTCGATCGACGGCCGGTAAAAATGCCCCAGTTCCTCCCAGCGTTGGTGGGGGGGGCCCTTGCACAGCGCGGCGGTCGGAGCGGCGGTTTTGTCCCTACAGAATGGTGGCCTGAAGGCCGCCGCTACAAGTAAGGGCATCCTCACTGTATGATACCGGCGTGACACTCGGCGATTTGGTCAAGGCGCGGGCAGCGGAGATCGGCTTCGACCTGGTGGGGATTGCCCCTGCCACCCCGGGACGGGATCTGGAATTCCTTGCCGCATGGCTGGCGCGCGGCTACGCCGGCGAGATGGCCTACCTTTCGAATTCCAAACGCCTCGACCCGAGGCGGGTTCTTCCTTCCGTGCAATCCGTTGTCTGCGTCGGGCTGGTTTATGACACCCCCTTTCCTTACTCCACGGAGGTGGGCAGCAGGCAGGATGCCGGCGCGCCCCGCGGGTGGATCAGCCGTTATGCCTGGGGGCGCGATTATCACGAAATCATGCGGGAGAAACTCGAGCGATTGCGCGCGGCGATCGAAAGGCTGGCGCCCGGGGCCGAAACGCGAGTTTTCGTGGACACCGGTCCCCTCGCGGAGCGCGCCTTCGCCCGCTGGAGCGGCCTCGGCTGGATGGGCAAGAACACCCTCATCCTTAATGAGCGGAGAGGTTCGTGGTTCTTCCTGGGCGTCATCCTGACCAATCTCGCGCTCGAGCCCGGCCTGCCCGCACCCGACCGCTGTGGCTCCTGCACCGCCTGTCTCGCTGCCTGCCCCACCGGTGCGCTCGTCGAGCCCTACGTCTTGGACGCCCGGCGCTGCATCTCTTATCTGACCATCGAACTTAAAGGCTCCATTCCCGAAGACCTGCGTCCGCAAATGGAGAACCACGTCTTCGGCTGCGATATCTGCCAGGATGTGTGCCCGTGGAATGGCCGTCAGCCCTCAGCGGTCCGTCGTCAGTGGAAGGAGTTCGAGCCAATGATGGTCAGCTATCAGCCGTTAGTCGCCCGCCCGTCGGAGCCGGCTCTTGATGAGCGGAAGCTCTCGCTGGCAGACGCGACCACGGCGCGGAGTGACGCTCTGCCTCCTTCCATCCAGAATCCAGAATCCGAAACCCCAAATCCTCCTGACACCCGGCGCCTGATACCCGACACCAGCTCCCTCTTCGCCCCGCCCCTTGAAGCGCTGGCCGCCATGTCCGAGGCGGACTTTCGCCGCGTTTTCCGCCATTCGCCCATCCGCCGCACAAAATACCGCGGCTGGCTGCGCAACCTCTGCGTGGCCATGGGAAACTCGGGCGACACGCGCTTTATCCCCCGGCTGGCCGAACTTGCCGCCCATCCCGAGCCTCTGGTGCGCGAACACGCCCAGTGGGCCCTGGCCCGGCTCCAGGGCGGCTGCCTCTGATGCCGAGAGCCTCTTCCCCCCGCCGGCGAGCCCGCCAACCGCTTGACAACATGGACCACCTTTTGTAGCCTACGCTTGATGCCGGAGCAGGGCCGTCCATGCCGGCGGGTGCTGCCCGCGGCGGGGGCACGGCTGAGCTTCGCTCTGGCCGACGACTCCTTCGGAGCGCCACCGCTCTCCACGGTGCCTCCGGCGGCACGTCAAGACTCGAGGAACGAAGCCACGATGTTGTTGAAAGCAAAGAGAATTGGCCGGTGTCAATTCTCTGGGCTGGCTGGGAATCGCTCTGTCCCAAGGATCTGAAACCAGTCACAGAGACACGCACTTTGGCGCCCGGACATATGGTAAGATGCGCCGTCTATCGGGGAGGCTGGCGGCGCGCGGAGCCTGGTGCGCCGCGGTCTGCCGACCGGTAGCAATCCAAACGAAAGACCCAGAAATCCCAACAGGAGACTCCCGATGACCCTTCGCACTACTCGGGCGTCGCTGACACTGGCAATGGCTGCCGTGCTGCTGGTGTTGGCCGCCTGCACCAAGAAGCAAGAGACCAAAGCTCCTGCGCCGCCTGCCAAGCCGATCGGCGCAGTCGTGGAAATCAAGGCCCCGCTCGGCCTGCCGCCCGTGCCCATTCCGGCCGACAATCCGCCCACGGCGGAAACTATCGCGCTCGGACGCCGGCTCTACTACGACAAGGCCCTCTCCGTCGATAACACTGTGGCCTGCGCGAATTGCCACGACCCCAAGTTCGGCTTCAGCGACGGTAAGCAGTTCTCCGAGGGCGTGCGCGGCCAGAAGGGTGACCGCAATTCGCCCACCGTTTTCAATGCGGCCTATTACACCCTGCAATTCTGGGATGGCCGCGCGCCCAGCCTCGAAAAGCAGGCCGAGGGCCCGGTGCAGAATCCCGTCGAGATGGCCCACACGCTGGAGGGCGTCGAAAAGCGATTGATGGCCGACCCCTCCTACCGGGCCGCCTTCCAGAAGGCCTGGGGCGCCGACGTCATCACCTACGAAATGGTGGAGAAATCCATCGCCAGCTTCGAGCGCACCGTCCTCAGCGGCAACTCGCCGTTCGATCAGTACATGTATGGCGGCGACAAGAAGGCGATGAGCGCCGCGGCCATTCGAGGGCTTGAGGTATTTCGTAATCCTAAAAAGGGCAATTGCGCAGTGTGCCATACCATCGAAGAGAAGTACGCGCTCTTCACCGACAACAAGTTTCACAACCTGGGCGTGGGCGTAAAACTCACCCTGGACGGCGAGACAGTCCTTACCGACCTGGGGCGCTTCAAGGAGACCAAGGTCGAGGCCGACCGCGGCGCCTTCAAGACGCCGTCGCTGCGCAACATCGCGCTCACCGCGCCCTATTTGCACGACGGCAGCCGCAAGACGCTCAAGGAAGTCATTGACCTTTATGTCGGCGGCGGAAACTCCAATCCCTATCTCGACAAGGAGATCAAGCCGCTCGACTTCCTGACCGGGCGCGAACTGGCCGATTTGGAGGAGTTCCTCAAAGCCCTGACGGGTGAAATGCCCCCCGACGTCGGCCCGCCCGCCGCGGGCCCGAGCGCGTCGCTGAATCTGAACCTGATCCAGCGGCCGCAGGAGTTGGTACGGGTTACGGCACCGTTCTTGGTTTTGTAGCGCAGGGCCCGCTTTCTGTCCCTGCGGCATTTGCTCGTAGGGGCGGGTCTAAGATCCGCCCTTACGCCAAACGAGCCGCAAGGCTGAACTACGAGCCTTGCGCTACAGTCCCTTGCGAAGGAGTTCCCACCATGACACGCAAAGATTTCCTGAACAAGACGGGCAAAGGTTTGGCGGGCGCGGCGGCGGCGAGTTTCTTTTCGTTTCTCGACGCGCCGCACGGCTTCGCGGAAGACATTCTGGAATCGCCGCGCGTGCGTAAAATTCACGAGCACATTGCCGCCAACAAGGCGCGCCATATCGCGCGCGTGCAGGAATATCTTCGTCAGCCGAGCGTTTCGAGCTGGGGACTGGGCATCCAGGAATGCGCCGGGCTGCTGATGAGTTACTTCAAGCGGCTCGGCTGCAAGGAAGTCGAACTGGTGAAGACCGAGGGGCTGCCCGGCGTCTGGGCCTGGTACGACGCGGGCGCGCCGAAGACCATCGCCTACTACATCATGTACGATACGCAGCCCTTCGACGAGAAGCAGTGGAGCTCGCCGCCGCTCGCCGCCAACATTGTCAAGATGCCACCCTTCGGCGAGGTGATTGTGGCGCGCGGCGCGGTGAACGACAAGGGCGCGGACGCCATGGTCTTCAACGCGCTGGAATCGATTCTCGAGGTCGAAGGCAAGCTGCCCGTCAACATCATGTTCAATTGCGACGGCGAGGAGGAGCAGGGCAGCCCGCATTTTCACCAGGTGCTGGCGCCCTATCTGGACAAGCTGAAAACATGCGACGCGCACCTGACGCTGGGGCCCGGCCAGGACGCCGAGGGCAACGTCGAAATCGCGCTGGGTTACAAGGGCATCTGCGCGCTGGAGCTGACCTGCTCGGGCAAGGCGTGGGGACGCGGCCCGCAGCAGCGGCCCATCCACAGCAGTCGCAAAGCGATTCTCGACAGTCCCACCTGGCGCTTGATCAAGGCTCTCAACACCTTGGTGAAGGCGGACGGCAACCATGTGCTGGTCGAGGGCTACTACGACGCCATCCGTCCGCCCAGCGAGGAGGAACTGGCCCTCTACCAAACCATGGTGCAAAAGCATCCCACCCGTCTCTTGCTCGACGAAAAGCAGAATGCCAAGGCTTGGATGAACAACTGGTCGGACGCCGAGGCCCTGCGCCACCTCATCTTCGATTCCTCGCTCAACATCGACGGCCTGTGGTCGGGCTACACCGGGCCGGGCATGGCGACCATTCTGCCCGACCGCGCCGCGGCCAAGATTGATTGCCGCCTGGTGCCCAACCAGGAAATCCGGCCGACGCGCGACTTGATTCGCAAGCATCTCGACAAGCACGGCTACTCGGATATCGAAATCCAGATGCTGGGCGGCGGCGACGAATGGTCACAAACCTCGGTGAAGGCGCCGGTGGTGCAGGCGCTCCTGAGCGTCTATCAGGAGTACGGGCTCGAGCCTCTGATCTGGCCGCGCGAGGCCGGTTCGGCACCCATCGCGCAATATACCCGGCCGCCGCTCAGCTTGACCTCGGTCGGGGGCGGACTGGGCCACGGCGGTCGCGCCCACAGCCACGATGAGTACATCGTCATCGAGGGTAACGACAAGGTCGCCGGCATCACCCGCGCCGAACAGTCGTACGTGGATGTGCTCTACGCCTACGCCAATTGGCCGGGGTAGCGCAGGGCCCGTCTTGCGGCCCTGCGGTTCTTCCTGCCAAAGTGCCGCAAGGCTGAACTACGAGCCTCGCGCTACGAGGCGTACGATTCTTGTGAGCCAAATGGCATACTGCGAATTCTTCGAGACGTCGATCGGGATTTGCACGATCGCCTGGCGGGAGGATGGCGAGAAGCCGGCCGTGGTGCAACTCAGGCTGGGAGGCTTCGCTGCAGCCGGCGGCCGCGCCACCAAAGAGCGCCTGCTCGAATTCGAACACGCCCGTTTTCCGCAGTCACAGTTCAATGGGTGAATGGGGTAGCGCAGGGCCCGTCTTGCGGCCCTGCGGTTCTTCCTGCCAAAGTGCCGCAAGGCTGAACTACGAGCCTTGCGCTACGGGACGCCGTCAGGCCGGGATGCATTCGTCGGGCAGGTCGGCGCGGCCGAGATTGACGGGCAGGTCGCGCATGGGCTGCATCCACTCATCCACTTGTTGCTGGATCGTATCGTGCAGGCGATACGTCCTTCGCACGTTTTCGATTTTCTCGCCGATCACATCGATCTTGGCCAGGTTGTAATTGCCCAGGCCCACCTGGTCGCAGTAACGGAGGTAGCCCACCCAGTCGGGATTGACGCCCATGGCTTCGATGGCCACGCGGTCGGCGGCGATGAAATCGGTCGAAGCGATGGCGATGCGGTGCGGCACGGGAGTTCCCGAGTTGGGGCCGTTGCCTTCCATGCCCTCGAAGCCGTCGATGACCGCCACGCCGAAGTGGGGCACCATGCGCTGAGCGGTGCGCAGCATGTTGTAATGCGTGAACCGAATGCCGGTGTGATATTTGCGCTTGTCGTTCCATCGCGGCTCTTCACCCTTAACGGAGTGGAGCGGCGCGCCCAGCAGCATATTCTTCATGGAGAGCGTGACCACCACGGTGTTGTGGCTCTTGGTGATGGCGGAGCAGATGACGAAGGCGTCGGGATCGAGCAATCGCGCCGCCAGCCGCACCGGCACCAGATGCACGTCGAAATCAATGAGTGGCAGCTCTTCGTAACGCTTCTCGCGGTTGAGGTCGAGCAGACGGACCTTTTGCGATCGGAACTCCGATTCCAGTTTGGGGTATCCGAAGTTCTCGTAGCCTTCCAGCGTGTCGCCGCCCGCCGATTCGGCGATGAGGATGGGCAGCTTCGTCCGCGGCGCCAGGTAATCGAGAATCCCGCGCAGGGCGTCGGCGTGGGTCGAGGCCAGGGGGTTGACCGTCGAGACCACGTTGGGCTTGATGATGATGTACTGCTTGCGCGCCATCTTGCGCCGGATCTCGCCGTCGAGGGCGAGCAGGGCGTCGTGGACGTTCTTGCGGCGCGCTTCCCCGCGCACCAGCGCGACGCGTGAGCGGCCGGGATATTCCCGGATCGTCTTGATCCGGGGGCCCTCCGCCTGCTGGCCGCGGAGCCACAGCGGAAGCAGCAGACCGGCGCCCGTCCATTGAAGGAAATTCCTGCGGGCGAATTTCACTGGCAACGCTCCCCCGCGAGGGACTATGATTCGGGGTCGTAGTGAAATTATATTCCTCTTTGCAGGAGTTGGAATCATGAAATCGAGACGCGACTTCCTTGCCGCCGGCGTGGCCTTGCCGGTGGCGGGCCTGTGGAATTTCTCCGAATCCGCGCGGCAAGCGGCACCGGAAGCGACAAAGGACATCAAGCTGGAATACCGCACGCTGGGTAAAACGGGGCTGAAACTGACCACGGTGGGTTTCGGCTGCATGATTACCTCCGATCCCAGCGTCATCGAGCGCGCCGCCGATATCGGCATCAACTACTTCGATACGGCGCGCGTTTACCAGGGCGGCAACAATGAGCGCATGGTGGGCGCGGCGCTGAAGCGCAAGCGCAAGGAGATCACGCTATCCACCAAGTCGGGCTCGCCCACCAAGGACGCGGCGCTGGCCGATCTCGACACCAGCCTGCGCGAGCTGGGCACCGAATACGTGGACATCTGGTACCTGCACGGCAAATCGAGCCCCGCCGATATCACCGACGATCTGCGCGAGGCGCAACGCCTTGCCAAACAGCAGGGCAAGGTCCGCTTCGCGGGGATCAGCACTCACAGCGGCCAGAAAGACCTGTTGCCCTGGCTGGCGAAGACTCACGCCGTGGACGTGGTGCTGGTCGCCTACAACTTCAGCATGGACCAGGCCATGACCGAGGCCGTGGAAGCCGCGGCCCAGGCCGGCCTGGGCGTGGTGGGCATGAAAGTCATGGCGGGCGGATTTCGCCGGCCCAAGCCCGGCGACTCCACGCAAGAGAAATTGAAGCGCGAGGGCGCCATGCTGGCCGCGCTCAAATGGGTCATCAAGAATCCCCACGTCCACACCACGATTCCCAGCATGACCGACATGGACCAGCTGGAGGAAAATCTCAGGCGATGCAGAGCCCTTACGGCGCCCTGGATGAAAAGCTGCTGGCGCGTCAGCTCGAGTTCATTACGCCGCTCTATTGCCGCATGTGCGGCAAGTGCAAGGGAACTTGCGCGCAGGGTCTGCCGGTCGAAGATTTGATACGCTTTGCGAGCTACGCGGACGGCTACGGGCAGTTCGCGCTGGGCCGCGAGCAGTTCCAGCGGCTGCCGGACGCGCAGGCCAACATCCGCTGCGGCGAATGCGAAACCTGCACGGTGCATTGCCCGTACGGCGTTCGGGTCGCCGCCCGGGTGAGCCGCGCGCAAGAGTTGTTTGCTTAATGCGCAGCGGCGGCGGTGGCGGTGGGGACACCGCCGCTACAGGCCCAATCCCTCCCATGGTGCCTGACCCGAACCTATCGGGAGGGGCGGGGGGCTCATGTCATTGGTCCAAGAGTTCACTCTTCGCAACCAGCGCGCCGCGCTTCTTTGCACGCTGCTTGCCCTTCCTTCGGCGGTCTGGGCGGGGGACGTCCTCACGTGCGGCTTGGTGCCGGGGTGGGAGCCGTCCGGCCCGGCGCGCAGTTTCGACACCGAGACCCTTTATGAGTATATGAACGGTAACTCAGAAGGATACTTTATCTACGGCTTTGTGCGCATGACGGGCATCAGCTGCAAGCAGGGGGAGAACCTGTTCCTGATCGATATGTCGGAAATGACCGATCCCGACGCCGCCTACGGCATCTATCTCGCGAACCGCGACCCGAACCAGCCTTTTGCGGCGATCGGCATGGGCGGCCAGGTCCTGCCGCGCAGGGCGACGTTCGCCAAGGACCGGTACTACGTTGAGATCTCGGCCAGTCCCGATCGCGATCACTCCGAGGCGCTCGAAGCCTTCCTCCGGCAGATCGAAAAGCGGATTGAAGGCCGCGCGACGCCGCCCGAGACGCTCTCCTGGTTTCCGGCGGAGAAACTGGTTGCGGTGCGCATGGTTCCGCAGAGCGTGCTGGGGATTCGCATCCTGACGCGCGGCTACCTCGCGCAATACGAGGATGGGAAGGCCTTCATCGTGGCGGAGGAATCCCCGGAGGCAGCGGCGGCCGTGATGAAGAAACTCGCCGCGCGCTTCGGCCAGACCTCCGCGGTGCCGCTCGCCGACGAGGCCTTTCAGACCCAGGACCAGTACCTGGGCGAACTCTGCGTGTTCCGCAAGGGGCGCTACCTGGCCGGCTACTCCAATGTTTCCACCGCCGACGCGGCCGTGAAATTGGCCGGTGCACTCGTCGCGCGATTGCCATGATGGAGCCGGTCGCGTTATTTCTTCGGCAGGGTCTTTACAAATGGTTGGGAAAGCCGCTTTGACTGAAGACCGGGCGGCTCGGGCGCAGGGTCTCCAGCCGCGCTACCGTGTGTGAGGCAGAACTCCGCCAGGAAGAAGCGGCAGGGATCGCAGCCGGACGCGCGTCGCGTCGAAGACGGCGCCGGCGATGGCCGGAGCGAGTGCGATCATGGGGGTTTCGCCCGCCCCCGCCGAGGGCTGATCGCGCCGGTCGAGAAGCAGGACTTCCATCGGCGGCACGTCGCTGAAGCGGGGGACGCGGTAGCGAGAGAAGCGGTCATTGACGATGCGTCCGTCGGCGAATTCCACCGCCTCGAACAGCGCTCCGCCCAGCGCGATGACCAGGCACCCTTCGATTTGATTCTTCAGGCCGTTCGGATTCACCACCGCGCCGCCATCGAAGGCGGTCACGACGCGGGCGACGGCGATCTCGCGCGCCGCGCGACGTGTTTCAATCTCGACGGCGGTCGCGACGCGGCCGCCCTTCTCGAATCCGCACGCGATGCCAAGCCCGCGTCCCTGCGTCCGGGCGCGGCCCCAGCCGATGGATTTTGCCACCGCTTCGAGCGCGGCGCGCAGGCGCTCGTCCTTCAGGTTCTTGAGGCGAAACTCCAGGGGGTCCATCTTCACGGCGTGCGCGAGTTCGCTCATGTGCGCCTCGCGCGCGAAACAGTTGGCATTGGCGGCGAGGGCGCGGTAGGAGCCCTGCCGAAGCGGCGAATCGGCGCGATGGAACTCGAGGCGCCGGTTCGAAACTTCGTACGGGGTGCCGAGGGCCGCGGCGCCTGAATTGTAGTTGTGGAATTCCCAGGCAGTGAGCGTTCCATCGGCGCGCGCGCCGGCCCGGACTTCGATCACGCCCGCGGGGCGGAAGTAGGCCCAGGTGAATTCCTCTTCGCGCGTCCACACCAGGCGCACGGGCTTGCCCGCGGCCCGGGCGAGCCGCGCCGCTTCGATGGCGGCATCGCCGGTGTGCTTGCCGCCATAGCCCGAGCCCGTGTCGGGCACGATCACGCGCACGCTTTCTTCGGGCAGGCGGAAGGCCTCCGCCAGTTCGGTGCGCACGCCGAAGGGCCGTTGCGTGCCGGTCCAGACGGTGAGTTTGCCGTTGCGCCATTCGGCGAGCGCAGCGCGCGGCTCGAGCGGCGCGTGCGCGATGTACTCCACCGTATAAGTCGCTTCCAGCCGGTGCTCGGACTGGGCCAGCGCCGCCTCCACCGATCCCGCGTGCTCGCCTCCTTCGCCGGGCTGGGCGGTTTTCTTGAGGTGGTCAAAGATCTCCTGGCGCGAAATCTGCTCCCCGGTTTTCCACTCCGCCTTGAGCAAAGCCAAAGCTTGCGCGGCGGCGCGCCCGGAGGGGGCTGCGACTCCCACAAAGCTGCCGTCGCGCACCACCGTCACGCCCGGCATCGCCCTCGCGGCCGAGTCGTCGAGCCCTTGCAGCGTTGCCCCCAGCGATGGCGGGCGCAGAACCTTGCCATGCAACATGCCGTCGAGGGCAAGGTCCGCCGTGTAGCGATGGCGGCCGGTGACGAAGTCGGGGCCGTTGATCTTGGGAAGGTCGCGACCGGCAACCTTCCACTCCGTAGCGGGTGTAAGCGGTACATCCCCCACCACGGCCTTCGCCAGGGCCTCGCCGCGCGCCAGTTCTGGGTAAGGAAGGCTGCGGCCGGATGCGGGGTCCGTAATCCGCCCGTCGGAAGCGACGAGCGGCTTCGAGCCGGTCTGCCATTTCCGGGCAGCCAGCTCGAGGAGGGCGGCGCGGGCCGTCGCCGCGGCGCGGCGCACCAGCGGCGCCATGAAAGGCGTGGTGCGGCTGCCGAAGGTCCCCATGTCATAAGGCGTCAGGTCGGTATCACCCAGCACCAAGCGCACCGACGAGGGCGCCACGCGCAACTCTTCGGCGACGGCCTGGGTGAGCGAAGTGCGAATGTTCTGCCCGACCTCGGCCTTGCCGCAGAAGACGGTGACGTCGCCGCTCTCGCCGATGTGAAGCCACGCGGATAAATCCTTCGGCTGGCTGTCGCGCGGCGCACGGCTTCCGCTGCCCGATTCCTGCGCGGAAGCCTGCCGGGGGCAAAAGATAAAGACGGCGATCCCCGCCCCCAGGGCCTTGAAGAAGTCCCGCCGGGGAAGGTCGAAGGGAGGGGCCGGCGATTCGCTCAGCTCGTAGCGTTCGGGTTCGAAGACGAACTCGCTCATGCTCCCGTCTTCCTCGCCAGTTCGGCGGCCCTCTGAATGGCCGCCACGATGCGCGAATAAACCCCGCAGCGGCAGAGGTTGCCGTCCATATGCCGCCGTATTTCTTCCTCGGTGGGGCGGGGGTTCCGCTGCAAGAGGGCCGCCGCGCTCAGAATCATGCCGGGCGTGCAGTAGCCGCACTGCAGGGCTTCGGCTTCGAGAAACGCCCGCTGCACGGGATGCAACTCGCTGCCCGTTGACAGTCCCTCGATGGTCGTGATTTCCGTGTTTTCCGCGTTGAGGGCCGGGGTGAGGCAGGAACGGCGCGGCTGGCCGTTGATCAGGACGTTGCAGGCGCCGCACTGGCCTTCGCCGCATCCATACTTCGTTCCCGTCAGGCCCAGATGATCGCGCAGGACTTCGAGGAGGCGAGTTTCGGGTTCCGCCTCAACGCGGTGCGGCTGGCCGTTGAC
>CAZHKT010000085.1:12360-15831 GCA_964533045.1 uncultured Acidobacteriota bacterium
GATCCCCTTCGCCATCGCGGCCCATTATACCGGCCTCTGATGTGGCGGAGTGGAATTTCGAGGACAAAACAAAAGCCCGGCGCGGCGGCCGGGCTTCTGCGTTGGAACGGGGTGCGCGCCGCCATTTACAGGTGGTAGCGCTTCTCGATCTCAGGCCAGTTGACCACGTTCCACCACGCCGCCAGGTACTCATTGCGGCGGTTCTGGTATTTCAGGTAGTAGGCGTGCTCCCAGACGTCCACGCCCATGACGACGGTCTTGCCTTCCATTAGGGGGCTGTCCTGATTGGCGGTCGAAATGATATCCAGGCGGCCGTCCTTGTCGCGCAGCAGCCACGCCCAGCCCGAGCCGAACCGGCCCATGCCGGCGGCGTTAAACTTCTCCTTGAAGTTGTCGAAGCTGTTGAAGGCGGCGTTGATGGCTTCCGCCAGCTTGCCGCTCGGGGCGCCGCCCGCCTTCGGGCCCATGATCTGCCAGAACATGGAGTGATTGACGTGGCCGCCGCCGTTGTTGCGCACGGCGGTCTTGATGGCGTCCGGCACGAGGGCCAGATTGTTGGCCAGCAGTTCCTCGACCGACTTTCCGGCGAGGTCGGGCGCCGATTCGAGCGCCTTGTTCAGATTAGTGACGTAGGCGTTGTGGTGCTTGCCGTGATGAATCTCCATGGTCATCTTGTCGATGTAGGGTTCCAGGGCATCGGTCGGATACGGCAGCGAGGGTAGCGTGAACGGCATGGGTCCTCCTTGGGCTTCGGAATTGAGGTAGGGGGCAATGATCGCCGCGCCGCCCACCTTCTTCAGGAACGAACGGCGCGAATTCGCAGGAGCGTTTCCCTTGGGATTTGTCATCGTGCCCCCTTCTCGAATGGAAGATTCACACTAACCCAAATCCCGGGGTCAAATCAAGGCCGACAAGTCTAGCTGGGCGCCCCTGGCGGCGTTTACAAAATATTCTATTTGACATTTATTTAAAGGCGGTGTTAAAAGCTTTCGCGCAGGGCGGACCACCCACTAGGGATCTTACAAGAGAAAACGGAGGGGGCGTTCATGGATACGGCGGAGAGTTCGTGTCGCAGAACACGTGTATCATGGCTGGTTTCGGTTTCGGTTGTCACGGTGCTGGCAACCCTGGCGATGTGGATGGGTCCGGATTCTCGACTCCATCCAACCAAGAAAGTTTCTTCGAGTCCTCACGAAGGAAGGCTCGCGCCCCTGGGCGCGCCGGCGAACCCGCCCGTGATCGCGGCGAATTACGGCAAGCTGCCACTCGCCTTTGAACCGAACGACGGCCAGAGCGGCCAGCGCGCGGATTTCGTTTCGCGCGGACGCGGCTACACGCTGTTCCTCTCAGGCGGCGAAGCCGTGATGTCGCTTCGTAAGCCATTAGCGGTCGGCGGTCAGCAGTCAGCCAAGGCCAGGCTCTCAGCCCGAACTCCGAATTCCGAATCCCGAACCCCAGACGTCCTCCGCATGAAATTGGTGGGCGCCAACACCCGGGCCGCGGTGAAGGGAACGGACCAGCTCCCCGGCGTCACCAACTACTACATCGGTAACGATCCGAAGCAATGGCGCACCGGCGTGCCCAACTACGGCAAGGTCCATTATGACGATGTCTATCCTGGCATTGATCTCGTCTATTACGGCAATCAGCGCCAGCTGGAGTACGACTTTGTGGTGGCGCCGGGCGCGGACCCGCGGGCGATTGCCCTGAGCTTCGAGGGACCGAAAAGCGAAAAGCGAAGCACGAAAATCGACGCGAAGGGCGATCTGGTTATCAAGGCAGAGGCGGGCGAAGTCCGATTTCACAAGCCGGTCGTTTACCAGGAACTCCTCGGCGCGGGAAGGCGCCAGCCGGTTGAAGGAAGTTTCAAGCTCCTTGCCGAGAACCGCGTGAGCTTCGAAGTGGGCTCCTACGACCAGACCCGGCCCCTGGTCATCGACCCTCTGCTCAGCTACGCGACTTATCTCGGCGGCGACAGCTTCGACATGGCGGCCGATATCAAAGTCGACGGGGCGGGGAACGCCTATGTCGTGGGGACGGCAGGCTCTTCCAACTTTACGACCACGACCGGGCCCGCTTATGCGGGGGGTTTTAGCGACGTCTTTGTCGCCAAGATCAATCCCGCCGGCACCGCCTTTGTCTACTCCACCTTCGTGGGTGGGGACGGGGGCGAAGACGGCAACGGTCTTGCCGTGGATGCCCTCGGCGGCGTCATCGCCACGGGAGCCACCGATTCCACCAACTTCCCCATGGGGACGCCGGTGGCGGGCGGCACCGATGCTTTCATTTTCAAGCTCGACCCCGATGGTGCGCTGGAAGGCTCCAGGATATTTGGCGGCACCGGCCAGGATGGATCCTCCCGCGTGGTGATCGACGCCAATGAGAATATCTACTTCACGGGACCGACGACCTCCACCGATCTCTCCATCCTGAACGGGTTCCAGACCGCCTGCTCCAGTTGTACGACCAACAGCACTTACGACGCCTTCGTGGCGGTCTTTGGAGGGACGGGGCCCAGCGCACCCCAGCTCATTTACTCCAGCTATCTGGGTGGCGATTCCGAAGACTACCCGCATGGCATAGCGCTCGACAGCACGGGGAAGGTTTATGTCGTGGGCTCTACCGACTCCACCGACTTCCCGACCAATCCTCCGGACGGCGATCCCGACAGCGGCATAGCGTCGGACGCCTTTATTACAGTCATGGATCCCACGCAGTCTGGCGCCGACTCACTGCTGGCGTCCTACTACCTCGGCGACGCATCGGCCGATTACGGCTACGGGGTGGCGGTGGACTCCAGTGACAAAGTTTATGTGGTTGGCCACACGGACGCGCCGATGGGCTTCGTTGCGGCTCCAGGATTCAAGACCGACAACGCCGGAGGCCTGGACATATACGTTGCGAAGTTCGATCCTGCCACCGCAACGGCGGTCTATGGCACTTTTATCGGCGGCTCGATGGCAGAGCAGGCGACGGGTATCGCGGCGGGAAGCGACGGGAGCGCCTATGTGACCGGCTTCACTTTCTCGTCCTCCGACTTCCCCCTGAATGGCGCGGTGGACAATACATTCGGAAGCGGCTCCAACACGGCGTTCGTCGCCAAGATCGACCCTACGGGACAGCTGAACTACCCGTTTTCGAGTTACGTGGGGGGCGACGGGGGCGAGGTGGGCCAGTCGGTGGCTGTCGACGCCAGCGGCAACATCTACGTGGTTGGCGTGACCAACTCAACGAACTTCCCCGGAACCAGCGGCAAGCTCCAGCCTTCCTGCGGGGACGGGGGATGCCTCTTTGGTGACGGCTTTGTGGCCAAGATCGAAGTGGCGGCCGCCAGCGGGCCCCAGTTGACCGCGACCCCGGGTGCGCTGGCTTTCGGCAACGTGGCGACGGGCAGCACGTCGGCCAAAGTGGTTCAGATTACGAACACGGGTTCGGCGGCGCTGGATCTGTCCAGCATCGCGATTTCTGGAA
>CAZHKT010000086.1:0-2259 GCA_964533045.1 uncultured Acidobacteriota bacterium
GAGCACGGTGCCCTCGCTCATGGCAGCCGTGATGCCGATGATGCGGCGGTCTTTCTCGGCCAGTTCGCACATCGCCTTGCCGAAGACGCCGGTGTAGGTGGGGGCGCTGGCCGGCGCCTTGTGGAACGCGCCGGTAGAAATATCGAAGGTAGTGACGCCGTGGAACTTGGTGGGCAGCGACTCGGCGTGCGGATAGCCTTTGCCTTTTTGCGTGACCACGTGCATCACCGTCGGCCGCGGATTGTCTTTGAGGCGGGTCAGCGTGTCAGTCAGTTCGATCAAATGATGACCGTTGACAGGGCCGACGTAGTCGAACCCCAGTTCCTCGAAGACCAGTCCCGGAATCAGCAACGTCTTGGCCGATTCCACCACGTCCTTGGCCATTTTGTGCAGGCGCGGACCCACCTTGGGAAGGGCGAGCATCATCTTCTCCACTTCTTCCTTCAAGCGATGATAGGCTTGGCCGTGGATGATGCGGTTCATGTAACCGGCGAGCGCCCCGACGTTGGGCGAAATCGACATGGTGTTGTCGTTGATGATGACCAGGACTTTCTTCTGCAACGCGCCGAGGTTGTTGATGGCCTCCAGCTCCATGCCGACGGTCAGGCCCGCGTCGCCGACCACCGCGACCACGTGGTAATCCTCGCCCTTCAGGTCGCGCGCCGCGGCCATGCCCAGGGCTCCCGATATCGCGGTCCCCGCGTGCGCCACGTTAAAGGTGTCGTAGGGGCTCTCGTCGCGAACGGGGAAGCCGGAAAGGCCGCCGTACTGGCGGATGGTGGGCAGCCGGTCCCGCCGTCCCGTCAGGATTTTGTGCACATAGGCCTGATGGCCGACGTCCCAGACGATCTTGTCGCGCGGCGTGTCGAAAACATAATGCAGCGCGATTGTGAGTTCCGTGGCGCCAAGGCTGGAAGCGAGGTGGCCACCGACCCTGGAGACCACGTTGATGAGGTAGTCGCGGACCTCCGCGGCGACCAGGGGCAGATCCTCGCGGGGAACCTTCTTCAAATCCGCCGGCGAATCAATGCGCGGCAGGTACAGATAGTCCATCAGTGAGTCCTCTCGATCAGGAAATGCGCGATCTGCCTCAGACGCTCCGCGCGCGCTCCATAAGGCGCGAGCCTCTCGCACGCCTCCTCGACCAGGCGCGACGCGATCCGCCGCGATTCCTCCAGGCCGTGAATCGCCGGGTAGGTGGCTTTTTGCTGCTGGTCGTCTTTGCCTGCGGATTTGCCCAGCACAGCACTGGATCCGATGACGTCTAGAATATCATCAGCGATTTGAAATGCCAGACCAATTTTCGCGCCATAGGCGCTGACTTGGTCCAGGTCCGCCTCGCTGGCGCCCGCTTCCAGCGCCCCCGCGCGCACTGCGGCGCGAAGGAACGCGCCGGTCTTGGCGGAGTGGATGTAATCCACCAGCGCCGCGTCGGCCCCCTGCCGCGCGCTTTCCAGGTCCGCTATCTGTCCGCCCACCATGCCACTCAAGGTTCCAATGGCGTGGGCGAGCTCGCGGAGCAATCGCAAACGCCGTTCGGGGTTGGCGCCGGGTGAAGCGATGACCTCAAAGGCCAGCGTGAGCAGGGCATCGCCCGCCAAAATGGCGGTTGCTTCACCATAGGCTTTGTGGCAGGTCGGCTGGCCGCGGCGCAGATCGTCGTTATCGAGCGCTGGCAGATCGTCGTGAATCAGCGAGTAAGTGTGAATCAGTTCCAGCGCCGCGCCGATGCGCCGCAGGCTGGCTTCGTCACCGCCGAAAAGCCGCCCGGCTTCGAGGCACAGCGTCGGCCGCAGTCGCTTGCCGCCCGCAAAGACCGAATGCCGCATGGCCCGATGAATGGATGTCGGATAACTGTCGGCGGGGGGGAGAATCCTCTCCAGTTCCGCGTCCACCAGCAGACGCTGCTCTTCCAGAAATGCGGCGATCGACGACGAAGTCGAGAGGCTCAAGATTCTTCCAGCTCCTCGCCCTCGAAGGGTTCGGCGGCGACCTTGCCGCCCGCCTTCTTCATCAGGATCTCGATGCGGCCCTCGGCCTGTTCCAATTGCTTGTGGCAGACCTCAGAGAGCTTCATCCCCTCTTCGTAAAGCAGCAGGGCGCGCTCCAGCGGCAGCTCCGGGTCTTCCATTTCGTGTACGATGGCGTCGAGACGCTCCAAGTTCTTTTCAAAGCTGTCGGCTTTGCCGGACTTCGGTTGCTGGGTCATTCGCTGGCTCGTAGCGGCGGGCTTCAGCCCGCCACCATTGATTTCAGAAA
>CAZHKT010000086.1:2359-15738 GCA_964533045.1 uncultured Acidobacteriota bacterium
CTGGCGACCTGAAGGTCGCCGCTACAACTTTGCCGGACTTCGGTTGCTGGGTCATAGCAATGCAAAGTGTAAAGGGTAAAGGGTAAACTGTAAAACGAAAGCGATTGTCCGGGGCTTTACCTTTTACATTTTAACCATTACCCGTTAAGACGGCTGCCGCCTCGACGGCCATGGCATACCGGCCAAAGGGGGCGGTAATCTGCACGCCCTCGACGATACCGCGAAGGGCCAGCAGCGTCTCCTGCGCGATGCGTAATCCCTCGGCGCGGGCCGCGTCGCCGGTGTCGGCGCGCTTCATCCGTTCCATGATGGCAGGCGGCACGCTGACGCCGGGCACTTCGTTGTTCATAAACTCGGCGTTGCGGTAGCTGGTGAGCGGGACCACGCTGGCGATGACCGGCACGCGTTGCGCGCCCCCCTCCGATGCCCGGTCAAGGAACCGCGCGAATTGTTCGACGTTGAAGACGGGTTGCGTAACGGCGAAGTCCGCCCCCGCCTCGAGCTTCAGTCTGTAACGCAGCAGCTCCTTCTCCACGTCCACGGCGCAAGGATTGAGCGAGACGCCCACCAGGAATCCCGTCTGCGTGCCCAAGGGATTTCCGCCCACGTCCAGGCCGCGGTTCAGGTTGCTTAATATATTCGCGATGCCCACAGCGTCAACTTCAAAAACGCCCGCCTCCAAGGCGGTGGAAAGCTGACCGCGGTCGCGGGTCAAAGCCAGAACGTTCCGCAGGCCCAGCGCATGGGCGCCGAGGAAATCCGACTGTATGGCGAGAACACTACGATCGCGCGCGCTGTAATGGAGCAGGACTTCGATGGCGACGCGCTGCTGAAGCAAGGCCGCCAGCGTCAGCGCGCTCATCCGGGCGCTCGAGCCCGCACCGTCGGGAATATTCACGCCGTCGATGCCGTGCGAGGCGAGGTACTGCGCCCCCTCCAGTTCGCGCGTCGGGTCCGCCCCCTTCGGCGGCAGAATTTCGACCAGAATCGGAAACTGATTTCTGTAAAGCTTCTCGGCCAGGCGCGAACGCTTTTCGACGGCCACAGGTTCAAGCGCTTTCACTTCGCGCGGGACGACCGCCACCGAACTGCGCGCCTGCGCCGGGGCCAGCGAGCGCACCGCGGCCTTGAGGGCGCGGATGTGCTCCGGCGTGGTTCCGCAGCAGCCGCCGAGCAAGCGGGCGCCCGCCTCGATAAAGCGCTTCGCGTAGCCTGCCATGTATTCCGGCGAACTGAGATAGATATTCCGGCCGTCGATGGTGCGCGGCAGGCCGGCGTTCGGCTGCGCCGACAATTTGCGGCTGGTGACCCTGGCCATGCGCTCGAGCGCCTCCAGCACCGCCGCCGGCCCGACGCCGCAATTAATGCCGATAACGTCCGCGCCCCAGGCGTCGAGCTGGCGGGCCAAATCCTCCGGATGTGCGCCGGTGGGCGTCGAGCCGTCTTCTTGAATCGTCATCTGGATGATGACGGGAAGCTGGCAAATTTCGCGCGCGGCGAGCAGGGCTTCACGGGCTTCGCCAAGGTCGGTCATGGTTTCGGCGATGATAAGGTCCACGCCGCCTTCGACGAGGGCTTCCATCTGCTCGCGGAAGAAGGCGCGAGCCTCGGCGCGACGGGTTGACCCCAGCGGCTCCAGACGCAGACCCAGCGGTCCCACCGAACCGGCCACGTACAGCTCGTCGCCCGCCACCTCGCGCGCCAGGCGCGCCCCGGCCAGGTTGACTTCCCGCACGCGCGAAGCCAGGCCGTATTTCTCGAGCCGCGGGCGAGTCGCCCCAAACGTGTTGGTTTCGATCAGTTCCGCGCCTGCCTTGACGTAGCCGAGATGAACTTCTTTCACCCGCTGCGGCTCGGAGAGATTCAGTTCGTCGAAGCAACGGGAAAGGGGAATGCCTTTGGCGAACAGCATCGTGCCCATCGCCCCGTCGCAAACAATGACGCGCTTGTCCAGCTTGTTGAGGAACGCTTCCCGCATCAAAGTGGTAATAACAGTTTAGCACGGGCCGGGAAATCCACGATGCAGGCTTAAGGCCGAAAGGCGCCTAGTTCGGCTGCGCCAGCCAGCCGTTGCGCACGGCGAGTTGCTGAGGGGTAGGATTTAAAACGAGGCGGAGCGAATACTCGCTGGGGGCAGGGGGATCGAGGGTCACGACGATCCGCTGCTCGCGCCCCCGCCGCTGGATGGTGAGCGGGACTTCGGCCCCGGGAGGGTAGATGCTGAGGCGGTCGGTGAGCGTAGTCGTCTCGAGCGACAGGCCGTCCACGGCGGTGATGAGGTCGTCCCGACCGAGGCCCGCCTTGTCGGCGGCGCTGCCGGGGCGAACCGACCGCAGGCGAATGCCGCCGGGGGCGCGTTCCGTCAGAACTCCCAGCGTGGGTGGGGCACCCGGCGGGATGGTGACATTCAATTCCAGTCCGGCTGCGGCGAAAACTGTCGCGTAGGGAAGCGGCTCAGTGCTGCGCACGACGCGCTCAAAGAACTCCTGCATATCGGATCCGGCCACCTGGCTCGCTGCAGCGAGTACGTCGTCATCGGTATAGCCGCGCCCGCGCAGGTAGTAGGAATCGGGCGGCGACTCGTAGAACTTGCGGTAGAGCGCGAGGAAGAGGTCGTCGAGCGACTTGGTTCCGCCCGAGCGGGAACGAATTTCGAGATCGAGCAGCAACGCCGCCACCGCGCCCTTGTTGTAGTAGCTGATGGTGGTGTTGGTGAAGTTGGTCTGCTGCATCTGGGGCGCGCGGTCGTAGAACCAGGCGTGGAAGCTGGAACTCTCCGCCGACATGACGTGGCGGCCCGGTTCGCCTTCGAGGGTCGCGATTTCTTTCGCCAGCCGGGCCAGGAACTGCTCGCGCGTCAGCAGCCCGGCCCGGTAGAGATAGACGTAGGCATAGTAATTCGTCAAACCCTCGGCAAACCACAGTTCGTGGGTGTAGTTCTCACGAGTGTAATCGAACGGGCCCAGCCCTGCGGGGCGCAGACGCTTGACGTTCCAGACGTGAAAGAATTCGTGCGCAGCGAGTTCCAGCAGACCCGGCAGGTCAGCGCTCGAAAGACTTTCGTTGAAAATAAGCGCCGTCGAGTTCAGATGTTCCATCCCGTCCCCCTGCCGCAGGGTGGGATCGAAGTGGCATAGGAAGGTGTAGTGGCTGAACTCCGGGTCGGGCAGCGCCGCCAGTTGCGCGGAAACCAGTCTGCGAAAGCCTGCCATCAGCGGGCCGAGGTCGGGATTCGCCTCGCCCAGGGCGTGAACGGCGATGCGGAACGTCTTGCCGCGCTCAGCAAACGTGGTTGTGATCACTTCGGGCGACATCTCGATCGGCGTGTCAGCCAGGATGTCGTAGTTGGACACCTGAAAGGTTCGCTCCGATTCGGAAAGTGAGAAGCCGCTGATGACTTTCCAGCCCATGGGCGGGTCGAGGGTCAGGACCAGCGGGTCGGGTTTGTGTCCGTCCACATACATGAAGACGGAGGGCCCGCTCAGGCTGGCATGAGTGCTGTCGATCTGCGAAAACGATCCCGTCAGGTCGTTGCCAAACACGCGATAGGAAACAGAAACGGCGCCGCCGGCGGTTGCGGTTTCGACGCGCCACGTTTGCTTGTCGGTCTTCTTCCAGGCCAGCGGCTGGCCGTCGCTGCCCCGGGCGCGGAAGTCCTGCACGTTCTTGGCGAAGTCGTAGATGGCGTAGCGGCCGGGCGCCCAGGCGGGCATGACAAAATCCATCCGGTCCGCGTCCACCTTTGCAGCGCAGATTTCAACTTCAATGAGGTGCGATGCGGGCCTGGCAACTCCCAGCCGGTATTGGAGTTCGAGCGGCGCGGCGCCAGCAGGCAAGGTCCCCTGCAGGATCCAACAAAGCAGCAGCCAGTAACCATGCCTAGATCTCATCGGATTCCGATCGATGCGCGGACTCGCCTGTTCCGCGCAAAGGAGGCATAGTACTGAATAAGGAGAGGTCCCCGCAATGGGCCCGCTCGGCGGGTGGCGGCGAGTTTACCTCGCCCGGTGCCGGCTTAATGCCGCCTCTATTTGCCGGGGGAACAGCCGCCACTCGTCGCTTGCCTGCCTGAGTGATCACTGTATAATTCCTCGGGTTTTTGTATGGGACAGCCAGCCAAACTTCCGCTCCTGCCTCGCCTGGCATTCCTTCTGGCCGGGGGCGCGACGCTGCTGCTGGTGGGAGCATTGCTGTGGGCCGGATTCACGGCGCCGCTCAGTTCGCGCCTGCCGGTGCCGTCGCCCGACGGAAAGTTCTTCGCTTATTTCAACCGCACCGACGCCCGCGAGAGGTCCTTCGAACTCATCGTGGCCCGGCCGAACGGCAAGCTGCTGGGACGAATCGAGGTGCCGCCGGGAAGAATCCTCTGGTCCAACGCGAATCACCTGGTCACCTTCGACCCTGATACACGGCAGGCGGTGGTCATTGCCAATGCCGACGAACGGTTTGTGACCCTGTCCCGCGTGACGCTGAGCGCGGGGCCGGGCCCCCAGTGGGCGCCCGACGGAAACAAGCTGGCCTTTCTTCGCGATGCAACAGCGGGAGTTCAATTTGCCGTCTATGACGTGCAACAGCCGAGGTTGTTCAGCGTTCCGCTGCCGGAAGACTTCCGGCTCGAGCGCGTGCGGTGGATCGCGTGGTCGCCGGGGAGCGAGCAGCTCTATTTTCTGGATTCCGCCGGAAAGGAGGCGGCGCTCTATGAACTGGGCGTGACCGGCGGCAGATTGCGCGAGCTGGCCCGCGGCAGCGATTCGGCCGATGCCCGCCGGCCTCAAATCGCACCGGACGGTTCCCGAATCTATTGGGGCCCGCCCGAGAACGCGGTGATTGACATCGCATCGGCCGCGCGCACCTGGGCGCTTCCTTCCGGTGCGCGTGCCCTCTGGTGGCCCTGGTCGCAGGATAGCCGCCGGTTCTATTTCACGCGGTCGGACACACCCGGGACCGTTTTCGGCCACGACTTTGCTTCTTCCTCCGACCTGCCCCTGGTCGCCGGAGTCCGCGAGAACGGATTTTTCGACCTGGAGGGCGGTAACTACTACTATCGGGAGCCCCTACCCCGGGTTGACGGCGACGATTCTCCGGTTGCGCAGCGGGGACGTCAGACAGCCCTGTGGATCCAGGCCGGAACGGCCTCCTCCCCTCAGACGCTGGAGGGGATCGAACTCTGGCCGTGGGAGCGGACGCTGGACGGGCTGATCCTCGCGCGGCGCGACGCGGGAGGGCGGGTTCGCTACGGACTTTTTGATCCCGAAACCCACCGGCTGGACGCTTACGTATTCCCGACCGATCGCCAAGACTACCTTCGGCAGGTGAAATCCTATCGCCTGGTGATTGCCACCGTCGCGCTGTTCCTGCTGCTGGCTGCCGCCGTGTTTTGGAAGCGCCCCGAGGCGCCGTCGGGCCGTGCCTTCCCCCTTCTGTTGTTTCTTTCCATGGCGCTGGGCTGTGGCATCGTGACGGAAAACTCAGCCGACGGGCTGAATGTTCTGATTCCTTATCGCATGACCCTGTCAGAAATCGGCAACCAGGGCTGGGGCATTTCGAGCTCTCTGCCACAACACCTCTTCCGGCAGGCGCAATGGGTCGTGGGGTGGCTGTGGGCGCTTCTGCCGCTGGCGATCGTGAATTTTGCGCTTTCATTTCCCGAGCGTGCCACCTTTCTCAAGTCGCGTCCCGTCGCACGGAAGGGATTGTATGCGGCGGCGGCCGTGCCCATCCTGGCGATGGCGTTCGGATCGTGGATTCCGCTGGCACTGAAGAACTATGTAATTCTGGGCGCGGTTGCGGCGGCGGCGCTTTGCTGGGCCGTGTCGCTGGGGGCCAGTCACGAACGGCCGCCGGACAAAGCCGGGCGTCATGCGGTCGTATGGTTTGCGTCGGGGCTGGGGTTGCTGGCGGCGTCTTATGTCGCGCTGTGGGTGGCCCGGCGCGGAACGCCGATTTTACTGGGAACCGAATCTCCCAGTTTCCTCCAACTCAGTTTCTTCGGTCTGGCGGCCTGGATTGCTCCCGGGGCCATGGCCTATGCCGTGGCGGCACGGCGTCCCGTGGGCCTGGTTCGATTCCTGTCGATTCTCTTCCGGCAAATTCTGATGGGCCTTCCGGCGCTCGCCGCGTTTGCCATCACCTGGGCCGTCGCCGGATTGGTCGTCAGTGGAACGCTCTGGGCCTTTTCGCCCTGGCCGATTCTGATTGCCGTGCTGGTGGCGGTGCTGTCCCTTTTGCCGTTCCGGGGCCGTTTGCGCGTGTGGATCGACAGGAAGTTTGATCGGGTGCGCTTCGAGGCGCGCGAACGGCTGATGGCGCTGGCGCACAACCTGCCGCACACGGTGGATCGCGAAGCCCTGGCGCTGCAACTGGAGGACGGGCTTTCCAGGTTCCTGCAGGCGCGCTGGTGCCTGCTGTTCGTGGCGGACCGCGGCAGCCGCCGGCTCGCCTTCCAGCGGGGTAAGACGGCCATCTCCACCGAGATGCGCCAGGTCACCTTCGCGCTGGACGAGCCGCTCTGCGCATACCTGCGACACGAGGACCCGGTCTTCGACCCCTTACTGGCAGATTCCAGCGAGGAGATGAAGGCGGTAATGGCGAGCGCCGGCGAGCGACTGACGCAGCTCCAGGCGGAAGTCGTCCTGGGGCTGCAGCGCGCGGACCTGCTCGGCATTCTGGTGGTCGGTCCCAAGACGACGCGCGACCTTTATGACAGCGAGGAACTGGCGGCACTGCGCTTCCTGGCGCGCGAGACTGCCGCCGCGCTTGAGAACATCGAATTGTTTGAGCTGGCGGCGCGCGACCGGGACGCGCGCAAAGCATTGGAAGTTGCCTCCGATATTCAAGCCAAGCTGTTTCCTACCCACTTCCCCCGAATGACCACGGCCCAATTGACCGGATGCTGTTACCCGGCGCGTACCACGGGTGGCGACTACTACGATTACGTGGAACTGCGCGGCGGGAAGGTCGGGCTGATCATGGCTGATGTGGCAGGGAAGGGCATGCCCGCCGCGCTGCAGGCGGCCACGCTGGAAAAGGCGCTGGGGTTGGCGATTCCAGCCTCCGCCCGGCTCGAGGAACTGGTCCAGCGGGTCAATCGGGAATTGATCGCGGCCGGGGGCGCGAACAAATCCTCGACGCTGTTTTACGGCGTCTTTGAAGGGGCGACCCGGCGCTTTTCCTACGTCAATGCCGGCCACCCGCCCGCCATCGTGCTGGCGGGCGAGGAGACGCGATTCCTGGAATCCACCGGCCTGCCCCTGGGCCTGTTTCCCGAGATCTCGCACACGGCCCGGACCATCGTCCTGCCTCCGGGATCCATGCTCCTGATCTATTCGGACGGCGTCCTCGAAGCGCGCAACGTGAGCGGCGATTCCTTCGGAATAGAACGCCTGGCGGGGGCGCTCCTGCGCGAAATCGAATCCGACGCCGAACGCGCTCTGGCGCGCGTTGTGGCTGAAATCCGCGACTTCGAGGGCGACGCCATCCTCGAAGACGATCAGACCTTACTCCTGCTCAAAGTCTATCCGCTGTAGCGGCGACCTTCAGGCCGCCACGCTTATGTCAGCCTAACGCCGCCGTTTCCCGGTCGGGCCGCGGCTTTAGGCTTCACGCGGCCGCATTAAAATAGCGCTTGAACTGCGCTCTCGACTGCACTACACTTGGGCTCCAGGGGATAGCTCCGTGACGCTGCCAGGCGCCGAGGAGCTGATTTGGGTTGGAAGTTTCAAGCTGACGCGAGTCCGTCCGCTGGGGGCGGATTTTACCCGGGGCATTTCATCATCCTCCCAAGTTCGACTCCGCAATGAACCTGACGGTGGTTGCATTCGGACACAGCGCCGGGCCGAGACCCGGTGCGATTCGCCCCTGAACGCGGGCGGAAGGGAGGCCTGCCATGAAGCCATACAAGCGACACAGCCTCGGCCGGTGGGGAGGGTCGCGCGGTTTCTCCTCCGCCGAACTGCTGACGGTTATCCTGATCTTGGCGATTATCACGGTGGTGGCCATCCCCCAGGCGCTGACCGGCCTGAAAGCCTACCGATTGCACGCCAATGCCGCATCCCTGACGACGCAGTTGAACCTGGCGCGCTTCCGGGCCACCTCCCAGAACACGCCCTACCGTGTGCAGATTGCGATGGACGCGGCACCGCATCGTTTCTCGATGGAAAGGCTCTGCGGTGCCACGCCCCCATCGGTGGACCCAAGCTGCACGGGGCCGTATCAAGCCCGCACGGGCGGCACGGAGTTCGGGCCGCAGCCGGTGGAATTGGGGGTCTCATTCACGATGACCAATCCCGGAGGAACGACGGCCTACCCGGGAACCATCACCGGCGGGAGCCCGACCAACGTGTTCTATTTCAACTCGCGAGGGATGCCGGTGGATTCCAACGGCAACCCTCTCACCAATGGCGGAGGGGTCATCTATTTGACCAATGGAATGGGATTGACGGACGCCATTGTGGTTTCAGTGGGAGGGCGCGTCAGCACCTATCAGTGGATCCCCTCCAGCGGGTCCTGGCAGCCGCGTTAGCGTGGCATGGGGAAGGCGGTGAGGCGATGAGCTCCGGACATCGAGATCGCGGCGTCACGCTGATCGAGACCATGATTGCCATCCTGGTTTCGTTCGTCGTCATGTCGTCGCTCGGCGCGGTGGTCTTTTCGACCATGGTCGCCAACAAGAACCAGGGAACCGAGATGACCCGCCTGACGGGTCTGGCGCAGGAGAAAACGGAGCAGCTTCTCCGCCTGGGCTATGCCGACAACAGTACCAATACGACGCTGATCTCAGATTCCGGCTGGGCGATCGGCTTGACGGCCAATTCCGCCACCAGCCTCGCCCAGTTGACAGAGTGCCCGGCGGCCGGCTCACCCAACGCGGGCTACGTGGACTTTCTAGACAACAACGGTCAACCCCTGGGGGGAGAGTGTGCGCAGGTCTTCTTGAATGGCTTCGGCTATCAACGCCGCTGGAAGGTGACCAGCGTGGCGGGCGTCACCGGGCTTAAGCAGATAACCGTCGTGGTCTATGCCCTCAACGCCGTGCGGGCGGGGGGGGCGACGCCTTCGGTGTCGCTGACCACGCTGAAGTCGCAATAGATTGCATCACACCGGGCTTCCGCCCGGCATCGAAGGAGCCAACCCAACGTGCCGCCGGGAAGGGTGGCGCGACGGGGGCCTCAATCGCTGCAGGAGCGTTGATGGGAAGAATCTCGGGATCCGAGCGGGGATTTTCGCTTCTTGAGTTGCTGGTCAGCGTAACTATCCTGACGCTGCTGATGGCGGTCGTATTCCAGTTCCTCAGCACCAACCAGCGGCGGTTTCGCAGCCAGCAGCTTCTGGCGGAAATGACCCAGGGCGGCCGAAGCGCCCTCGAAGTCATGGGTCAGGAGCTCAATCAGGCGGGGTACAATCCCCCCTTCACCAGTAACAAGACGGTGGGCGGCGGCGGAACCGTCAATCCCGGATCACCGATCGCGAGCCTGCCACTGGCGGGTGGTTCGCCGGCGACGAGCGGCATCTTCTACGGCTCGCGCCTGATTATCGGGAATGCCTGTTCCGGATCGCCCGCAGTCTGCAATCAGGAAGAAGTCGTGGTCAACTCGGATACCAGCTACGGGACCACGGCCATGACCGCCACCACGGTTCCTGTGGTTCTGGTGAACAGTCATGCGCCCGGCGAGCCTGTTTTTGCCCGCAACTACCCGTATCCGAGTGGGATCCTCTACGACCATCGCGCCGCCGGGACCGGCCTGGCGGTGGCCGATAACAAGATTCGCTTCTTCGGAGACATCCAAAACACCGGGCACCTTTACTATGGCGAGTATCGGCTGCAATGCCCGGGTGCGACACCCGGCACATGGGTCGAAGCCTGCACCGGAACTTGCATGGACGGCCCGTTTACCCTGACGCGTTTCCTGACCCGGCTGGCAAACCCGTCCACCGGTGTCTTTCAGATTCCCGCCAGCAAGGCGGCGGCTCTCGACGGCGCGCCCGTGTCACCGTTGGTTTCCAATATCCAGGGAACCTGCGCGCCGCTGCCGAGCTCGACGGCGCCGGCGGACTGGGTGGTTTTCAATGCTCCGGACGAAACCGCAGCCTCCGGCACGACCGCCGTCGCCGCGGCGGTCGAATACGGCGCCACCACGAACTACGTTCAGCCCGTCTTGAACCTGGATGGCACGCCCGCCCTGTGGTTCAAGCTGAATACGTACGGGGCCTATGACTACACCACCAGCCCCGCGACACCCTATTTCCAGACCTTCGTCCTGGATGTGTACGTCACACTGACCGTGCAGCAATCCCTGAAAGACCCGGAGACGGGAACCGTACGTTCGCACCGGATGCAGACGCATATCGTGCCCAAGAACATTAACAATGCCCTGGCTATCGCACAGAACGGCGGGTCGCTCTATCTGCCGGCTGTCCCCGTGGATCCCAGCACCGGCAACCGCCTGCCCTTACCGTGATTTTGGAATCGGGAACGATGCACATCAACGATTGGCGCAAACAAGACAGCAGACCACGGCCGGGAGCCGCAGCTCGGTGCCGCCGAGTGCGCAGTGACGCCGGGGTGGCGCTCATCCTGGTGCTGCTGGCGATTCTCGTGCTGACAACGCTCACGGCGGCGATGGTCTTCAGTGCGCGCTCCGAGGCGCTGGCGAGCTACAACTACCGCATCGGCACGCAGGCCGAATACGTGGCTCTCGCCGGCGTGCAACGGGCCCTCAATTTCTTCAACAGCAATCGCTACGCACCCCTTCCGCCGGCCAACGCCGCAACCTACTACGGTGTCTCGACCTACGTCACCCGCCCCGTGGACATGTATTTCGCCAACACCTCGCCCGTGACCTGCACGGCCAGTTGCAGCTCCTCCGGCCCCGTGCGGCTCGGCAACAGCGCGAGTTCGAGCGCCTATCCGCCCAGTTCTGCAACGGCCGGGGTCAACGTCGTCAACAACTGGATTTCAGCCACGAACAACAAGCTGATCTCCGACAGCCTCGGGGGGAGCGGGAATTATTCCGTCACGGCGTCCTTGCTCGAGTACCACAGCGTCAACAATGCCTTCTTCGGCGTCCCCGCGACCGGCTGCCCGGACGCTTCGGCGGCTCTCGGCATCTGCCGCCAGCCTTACGAAGTCTGGCAGGTCACTTCGACCGGAACCTGGAACAGCAATCTCGGCGCCGGCGCGGCGCTGCCTACCGTTCAGATGGTGGCGACGATTTCCCCCATGTATCTTCCTTATTTTGGGAACGCTCTCTACGGATTGTGTAGCGTCACTATCAGTGGAAACGTCTGTACCGACAGTTACAACTCAGCGCGTGGCGCTTATGGCATGGCTGCCTCTTCCTGCGCGACGAGCACGAGCGGCACGAGCAACGCTCAGGCCGCCGGCGCGGGAATTGGTTCGAACGGCGGCGTCACCATCAATGGCAGCTCCAACACCATTGGCGGCAATGTCACCTACGCCAATCAGAATCCCGATTCCACCTGCAACACCGGTTTTCAGGGGACCGCGACGGGCGTGGCGGGCGCCGTGCTGCCCGGTCCTGCCACGCCGACGCCGCCCACCCCGAACATGGCGGTATGGGGTTATCCGACCAATACGCCGCTGATCCAGCCGCCCAGCGCCCCGGGCGGAGGGGACAGGGTGGCGAACATCTACACGCGCCAGACCACACCGCCGCCTTTGCCGCCGGGTGTCGCTTCCGGCGCCTGCCCGCCGGGATTCACGGCTTACCTGGAGAAGTACAAGCACACCTTTTCGGGGGGGACGCATTCCTATTCGAACTACTCCTGCGTGGGACTTTCCGGGTCCGGCACGGCGGTGGACCCTTATCGTCTGGGCGATGTGACGGCCAACGCCTCGAGTCCGGGCACGATCAATCTGCTTGGGCCCTCGGGTCCGGCCTCGAATCCGATCTATGTGGCGGCGAACAACATCACCATCGGGACGAACGGCGTCCTCAACACCTCCTATGCAGCCCCTCCCACCCCTTCCAGCGGAGGGGCGGGTGCTTACTCTCCCAATCCGCCCCCTCCCACCAACGCCACGGCCACACCGTTTGTGATTCATGTTCGCCATGCGGTGGATTTGGGGGGCACGGCAACTCTGAACTACAATCCTGCCACGCCCGGCATTCCTTCGCCCAGCTACCTGATGATGAATGTTTTGGGGACGGGCGCGGCATTGACGCTTTCCGGCCAGGCGCAGCTCGGCGCCACGCTGAACGTGCCGAATGGCACCGCCTCGCTGGGAGGCTCCGGTTCGAGCGGGGCGATGTTCGGCTCCATTCTCGCCAAGAATATTGAAGACCGCGGCAACTACCCCGTGCACTATGACCTCAGCGCCCGCAGCCTGAGCGGCCAGTTGTTCACCGCTCAGGTGGTGAGCGTCACGCGGCCCAAGTTTTAGCTCGCTGCCATCCCTTCTAATTTTCGCCTCGACGCCGCGAGGAAAAGAATTGCCTGCCCGCCAGACAAGTTGTATACCTTTTAACTCGCATCTCGCGAATCTCTGAGCGACGGAACTCTGCGGGTGGTGCCCATGACCAAACCTACTCTAGGAATCGCCGCAGCCCTCCTGTGGATCTGTGCGGGAGCCGGGCCGGCACCAGCGGGCCAAGGCTGGACGAAGCTTTTCAACGGCAAGGACCTTTCCGGCTGGCGCGCTGAAGGCAAGGAGAAGTGGACGGTGGAGCACGGCGCCATCGTGGGCGAAGCCGTGACCGACAAGTACGGCTACCTGGTTACGGAGAAGAGCTTCAAGGACTTTCATCTGCGCGTGAAATTCAAGTGCGACGCGGCGGGCAATTACGGGCTCTTCTTCCGCTCGCGCCTCACCGGGGAAGGCAAGTGGGGTCCGGATATCGAAGGCTTGCAGGCGGAGATTGATCCCTCGCGCGACACGGCGGGTATCTACGAAAGCGCCGGGCGGGAGTGGCTGGCGCGGGTGACGCCGGAATCGCTGAAGGTCTTCAAGCCATACGGCTGGAATACGCTGGAAGTGATCGCCAAGGGAAATCATCTCACCACGCGCCTCAACGGCCACCCGATGATTGATTATGAAGATCCCGCCCCACGCTTCCAGGAAGGGGTGATTGGCCTTCAGCTTCACAGCGGCGGCGGCATGAAGATCCACTTCAAAGACATCGAAATTAAGTTGCTGGAGAAGTGACGCCGGGCTTCAGTTGGGCATGGTGTAGCGGCGACCTTCAGGTCGCCAGTGGCGGGCTCAAGCCCGCCGCTACGGACGGCTGGCATGGTGTAGGGGCGACCTTCAGGTCGCCAGTGGCGGGCTCAAGCCCGCCGCTACGGACGGCTGGCATGGTGTAGGGGCGACCTTCAGGTCGCCAGTGGCGGGCTCAAGCCCGCCGCTACGGACGGCTGGC
>CAZHKT010000087.1:0-15680 GCA_964533045.1 uncultured Acidobacteriota bacterium
TGGTGACCTGAAGGTCGCCGCGACGCGGTCAGGCCGGGGGGAATTGCCAGATGCCGAATGCACTCAATTCGCCGCTCTGTAGCGTCGGCCTTTAGGCCGACAATTGGGTGGTGACCTGAAGGTCGCCGCGACGCGGTCAGGCCGGGGGGAATTGCCAGATGCCAAATGCACTCAATTCGCCGCTCTGTAGCGTCGGCCTTCAGGCCGACAATGAGGTGGCGACCTGAAGGTCGCCGCGACGCGGTCAGGCCGGGCGGGAATCGCCAAATGCCGAAAGAGGAAGGTACCATGCCATCATCCAGCACTCCGATTCGAAAAGTCGTACTCGCCTATTCGGGCGGACTCGACACCTCCATCATCATTCCCTGGCTGCGTGAAAACTACGGTTGCGAAGTCATCGCCATGGTGGGCGACGTGGGTCAGGGCGATGATTACAAAGCGGTGCGCCAGAAGGCCCTCGCCACCGGCGCGTCACAGGTCTTTGTCGAAGATCTGCGCGAAGAATTCCTGACCGAATACGTCTGGAAGGCGCTCCAGGCGGGCGCCGTGTACGAAGGCAAATACCTGCTGGGCACTTCCCTTGCCAGGCCGGTGCTGGCCAAGGCGCAGGTGGAAGTGGCGTTGCGCGTGGGCGCCGACGCCGTCGCCCACGGCTGCACGGGTAAGGGCAACGACCAGGTGCGCTTCGAGATGGCCTACAAAGCGCTCGCGCCCCATCTCAAGGTGATCGCGCCCTGGCGCGAGTGGTCCATCAAGTCGCGCGAGGACGCCATTGACTACGCGCGCGCCCACAACGTGCCGGTTCCGGTAACCAAAAGGGAACCCTACAGCCGCGACCAGAACATCCTGCACCTGAGCCACGAGGGAGGACCGCTGGAAACGAAGCTGGGCGAGCCGCCCGAGGACGCCTGGAAGCTGACGCGCCATCCCGCCCGGGCGCCCCACCGCGAGACGGAAGTGACCATCGGATTTGAAGGCGGCGTGCCGGTTTCGGTCAACGGGCGCCAGCTCAAACCCGTCGCCCTGCTCACCAAGCTCAATGAGATCGGCGGGGAGAACGCCATCGGCCGCACCGACCTGGTGGAGAACCGCGTGGTCGGCATGAAGTCGCACGGCGCGTACGAGACTCCGGGCGGCACGCTGCTGCACGCCGCGCATCACGAACTGGAAGCCCTCACGCTCGATCGCGAGACCTGGCACTTCAAGCAGGGGCTGGCGCTCAAGTACGCCGAGCTGGTCTATTACGGCCTGTGGTTTACGCCGCTGCGCGAGGCGCTCGACGGATTCGTGGCCAAGACCCAGACGCACGTGACCGGCGAGGTGACGCTCGGCCTTTACAAGGGCAACGTGCGCGTCACCGACCGCCGCTCGCCCTACTCGCTCTATGATTTCTCCATCGGCGGCTTCACCATGGGCTCCGATTACAGCCAGAAGGACGCCGAAGGCTTTATCAACATCCTGGGATTGCCGGTGCGCATCGCCGCCGCCAAACGGGCGAAAGGAAAGAAATGAAGCTCTGGGGAGGACGCTTCGGCCGCGAACGCGATCCGGACTTTGAGAAATTTTCGGAGTCCTTCAGCGTGGATCACCGCCTGATGGAGTACGATCTGGCGGTGAATCGCGCCTGGGTGCGGGAACTGGGCCGGGCGCGCGTGCTCGCGGCGAAGGACGTTCGCGTTATCTTGCGCGGGCTCGACGCCATCGCGCGCTACGTTAAGACCCACCCGCGCTGGCACGCCGGCCAGTCAGCCGAAGATGTTCATACCTGGGTCGAGCAGCGCCTGGAACGCGAAATCGGCCCCGTCGCGGGAAAACTGCGCACTGGGCGCAGCCGGAACGATCTGGTGGCGACTGAATCGCGCCTCTACTTGAAATCTCAAATTTCAAACCTCCAATCAGAAATCGTGGGTTTTCTGGAGTCCATGCTGAAATTGGCGCGAAAGCACGAACGCGCCATTCTGCCCGGCTTCACGCACCTGCAACCGGCGCAGCCCATTCTTTTCCCGCATTACGTGCTGGCGTACTTCGAGATGTTCCGGCGCGACCTGGGGCGGCTGGACGATTGCATGGCGCGAGCCGATGAGTTGCCCCTGGGAGCCGGAGCACTCGCCGGAACCACCTTTCGCGTGGACCGCGCCCGGCTGGCGAAGGAACTCGGCTTTGCGCGCGTGGCGCACAACAGCCTGGACGCCACCTCCGATCGCGACTTCGTGTGCGAGGCCATTGTCGCCTGCGCGTTGGTGATGACGCACCTGAGCCGTCTGGCGGAAGATTGGATCATCTACTCTTCGCCCGGCTTCGGCTTCGTCGCGCTGGGCGACGCCTATTCAACCGGCTCCAGCCTGATGCCGCAGAAGAAGAACGCCGACTCGCTGGAACTGATTCGCGGCATGACATCGCGCGTGCTGGGGCGGCTGACAGCGGCGATTTCGCTGCTCAAGGGACTGCCGCTCGCCTACAACCGGGACTTGCAGGAGGACAAGGCCGGGTTGTTCGACGCCCTCGACACCACCCGCGAATCGGTGAAGATTGCGGCGCGGGTGGCCGCCACCTTGCGCGTGGACGAGAAGCGCATGCAGGCCGCAACCGAACTGGGATTTCTCACCGCCACCGACCTGGCAGATGAACTGGTGCGCGCTGGAGTACCCTTTGCCCGGGCCCACGAGCAGGTGGGCAAGCTCGTGCGGCACTGCGAACAGGCCAGGAAAGCCTTTGATGATTTGACCGATGCCGAAGCCCGCCAGGTCATTCCCCGGTGGAACGCCCGGCTGCGCGCCGCGGCCGTCTCCGCCACCGCCAGCCTGGCCCGCCGCAATGTCGCGGGCGGCACCGCGCCCGCCCAGGTCGCCCGCCAGCTCCGGGCCGCGGAGCGAGTTCTGAACGCTCTAAGCCGCCTGAGTGCATCACGGCTTCAGTCGGTACCCGCGAAGGCCGTGAGTACCTGAAGATTCTCCCCATCGTCATTCCGGGAAAAGCGAGGAATCTCGCGCAAGGTCCGAGGCAGGCCAACATTTCTCGTCGCTTCGATGAACGACATCGGACCTCTTTGGATTGAATGACCCGGAAGGCACTTCAGGAGCGAGTTACGCGCGCACCGCGTCGCGAACCGCCTGAATGATGCGGCGCAGGTCGGCTTTCGTCAGAAAGGGATGGACCGGTAACGAAAGCACGCTTTGGGCGAGCCGGGTGCTCACGGGAAAATCACGGTCGGATCCCAGGTGCCGGAAGATGGGCTGCTGGTGCAGGGCGCGGGGATAGTGAACGGAGGACTCGATGCCCTGCGCGGCTAGCGCCTTTTGCAGGTCGTCGCGCGTCATACCCAGCAACTCCGCCTTCACGCGCACCGTGTAAAGGCTGAAGGCATGGCCTTCGCCGGGTCCTGCGGCCGGCAACTCCAACCCAGGGATGCCCGCAAGCCCTCGGGAAAGGATGGCAGCGTTGCGCCGGCGCGCGCGAAGGAAGGAGGGCAAACGGCGGAGCTGCCCCAGTCCGATCGCGGCCGCGATGTCGGTCAGGCGGAAATTGTATCCCAGCTGCGTATGGGTATAACGGCTCGATTCACCATGCGATCGCGCCAGGCGAAGCGATGCCGCCAGCCTGCGGTGCGGCGTGGTAATCATGCCACCCTCGCCCGTCGTCATATTCTTGGTGGGGTAGAAAGAATAGCAAACCGCGTCGCCGAGGGACCCGATGTCGCGCCCCTCGAATGTTGCTCCGTGAGCCTGAGCCGCATCCCAGACGATCTTCAGGTGATGTTTGCGCGCCAGGCGAGTGAGCACGCGCACATCCGCCGGCCCGCCATAAAGATGCACGGGCGCGATCGCCCGCGTGCGTTTCGTGATGCGCCGCTCGGCATCCGCCGGGTCGAGCGTGCCGGTGACGGGATCCACGTCCGCCAGCACCGGACACGCGCCGATGGCCAGCGCCATGGAGGCCGTGGCCACGAAGGTGAAGTCGGGAACGATGATTTCGTCGCCGGGCTGAAGGAATTCCTGATAGGCCAGGTGCAGCGCCGCCGTTCCCGAATTTACCGCGATAGCGTGGTGAGCGCCCACGGCACGCGCGAAGCGCTCCTCAAATTCCTCCACCCGCCGGCCGGCGCGCAGATGGCCCGAGCGCAGGACGCGCGCGGCGGCGCGGATTTCGCCCTCGTCTAGCCGGACTCGGACCATGGGGACAGAACGAATAAGGGCCTCCGGCGCGCGGAAACGGCCGCGCGGCAGAATCTAACAGAGCACGATTTTGTCGCGATGCTCCGCGATGTGGCGCGTGGCGTTGCGTGTATCAATCACGAGGCGCGCGTGCCGCACCACGTGCCTGTAATCGTAACTGGAATGATCGGTGGCCACGATCACGGCGTCGTAGCGAGCCAGATTCTCCGCGGTCAGTTCCACAGAAGACAGACCGAAATCGTGATGCCGCGTCCGGGGCAGCGAAGGGAAGAAGGGATCGTTGTATTCCACTTTCGCCCCGCGTGCCTGGAGCAGTTGCATGATGCGCAGCGAGGGTGATTCACGCAGGTCGTCCACGTCTTTCTTGTATGCCACCCCCAGAATCAGGATCCTGGAATCCTGGAGGCAGCGCTTGCGCCGGTTGAAGGCCTCGGACACAGCACCGACCACGAACTCCGGCATGTGGGTGTTGACCTCGCCGGCCAGCTCGATGAAGCGCGTGGGAAAATCAAATTCGCGGGCTTTCCAGGTGAGGTAGAACGGGTCGATGGGAATGCAGTGCCCGCCCAGCCCGGGCCCCGGATAAAACGCGGTGAAGCCGAACGGCTTAGTCTTGGCCGCGTCAATCACCTCCCAGATGTCAATACCCATGCGGAGGCAGAGGCACTTCAGCTCGTTGACCAGGGCGATGTTGACAGCCCGGTAGATGTTTTCGAGCAGCTTGGTCATTTCCGCGGCGCGCGTCGACGAAACCATCACCACCTTTTCGAAGGTCTGCGAGTAGAGAATCTGCGCGGCGAGCGCGCTGGGGCCATTCACTCCGCCTATCACCTTGGGGACCTGGTAGGTCTTAAAGCTCTTGTTGCCCGGATCCTCACGCTCCGGCGAAAAGGCCACGAGAAAGTCCGCTTGAAGACTGGCCTCAAACTTCACATTATGTCCTTGCACGCTGTAAGGTACGACCGGACACCGCAGGCCGGACTTGGCCAGCGTCCGCAACACAACCTCCTCCGTCGTGCCGGGGTACGTGGTGCTCTCCAAGATGATGAGCTGGTCGGGGTGCAGAACCGAGGCAATGGATTCTGCCGTGTTGCGGACGTAGGACATGTCGGGTTCGCGGTGCTCGTCGAGCGGCGTGGGAACGCAGATCAGAATCGCGTCCATGTCGCGCAAACGGCGGAAATCGTCGGTGGCGCGCAGGTCGCGCTTCACAATTGCTTCGGCAATGGCAGCCGAGGGGATGTGGCGAATATAGGTCTGCCGTTTCTGAAGCTTCTCCACCTTCGCGGCGTCCACATCGAACCCCGTGACCCTGAACCCGGCCCGCGCAAAACTCAGCGCCAGCGGCAAACCGACGTACCCCATGCCGATAATGCCGATTTCCGCTGTCTTATTCTGAAGCCGCTCAAATAGTTTCTTGTTGGTTATCGACTGGATCTTCTTTTTGGAGGCCATTCATACCGTCCGGAGAGTCGTATTGGCAGATGTCGTACTTTCTATCAAAGCCGGCCATTATAGCACTGGGGCAGGTCGTACCGCCGGGAATGGGGAACGTTTGCCCGGTTGCGGGCGGATCAAGGGCAGCTTGCTTCTATGCTGCACCATGATCCTGACCAGGGGCGCGACTCAGAAACCTCTGCAACCGCGGAGCTGGGCGCTCCGGCAGGGGCGGCCTTGTGCCCGTCCCGAGCGACCACAAGGGTCGCCCCCTATGGAAAGCCATTCCAGGCGCACCGCCTCCCAGGAATTACACCGCTCGAAGCCCTGTTTTCGATCCGGGTACTTTGGTGCGAAAGGGGGGAGTCGAACCCCCACCCCTTGCGGGACCAGATCCTAAGTCTGGCGCGTCTGCCAGTTCCGCCACTTTCGCACGCGGACGGAAGTCATTATGGCAAAACGGCTTCGGGCATTTCAACCCGCACCCCAAAGGATCGTTCCCGCAAACTTAACTAGTTAACCACCAACGTCACGGTCCCTGAATGCATCAGCGTCCCGGCCGTTCCGGAAATGGTAATCGGGTAGGTCCCGGCATCGGTCCCCGCGAGGCCGGTTCCGGTCAGAGTGGCGGTGTGCGGACTGCCGGCTGCATTGTCGGTCACGCTCAAAGTGCCGGCGCGGGGACCGGCAGCAATGGGCTTGAATGTGACGTCGATTCTGCAATTGCTTCCCGCCGCCAGCGACGCGCCGCAGTTGTTGGACTGGGCGAAGTCGCCGCTCGCCGTGATACTGGAGACGGCAAGCACCGCGGTACCCGTGTTGGACAAGGTTACGGGGAGCGCTGGGCTGGTGGTGTTCATGAGTTGCGGGCCGAAGTTGACCGTCGTCGCCGACAGGATGGCGGAAGGAGCTGGTGGAGGCGCGGACCCGCGGCCTCCGCCGCCGCAGGCAAGCTGAATAGCGAGCATCGCGATGGCTACTAATCCCGCTACACCTGCCCTCACTTCCCTTTTCCAGCGACGCGCGGCAGCCCCAAGTCCCGCACCAACGCCGATCAGAATCAAGATGCCGGGCAATCGGTCAGGAAATTGAAAGTCATCGGGCAGGGTGAAACGAAGTACGGCCGAAGCAGGCGGGTGGGGAGTGGTTGTGATGGTCAGCGTGGAACTCGCCAAGCCGGCGCCGGGCGTCACCGCCGGCGGGTTGAAATCGCAACGGGTTTCCGCGGGCAGGCCGGAGCAAGACAGCGTGACCGGATTCGTATAGGCACCGCCCTGGGCGGAAACAGTAACGGTGAAGACCGCCGAATCACCCGCGGCGATCGTCTGCGAAGCGGGCGTCCCCGCGACGGTAAAATGGGTGACCGTAATTTCCAGGCTAGCGGGAGAAGCGAACGAAACGCCGTTATTGCTGGCGCGCACGCTCACGGTATGGGTGCCGAAGTCGCACGGCATCGTCGCGCCGGGGCCGGTGCCGCAGCCCCCCGACCAATCCAGAGTTGTTATGGGGCAGGAGTGGGGGTCTGAAAAGCCAAGCTGGGCTGGCGTCAGCCTGATCCCTGAGGGGGAGTTTCCGCTCACCACCAGGGATGAAGGCCCGCTGAAAATCGGCAAGGCGGCCTGGACGGACGAAAGGGCGTCGGCGCGGCCATAGCCGAACATGTTGTTAGGAATGGTTCCGCCTAAGGGGATGGCGTTGCCCAGAATCAGGTCACGCAGATTCGTGCGGGCAGTAACGTTATCGCGAGCGCCCGGATTGCCCGCAATCAAGCACGGCGCGGATTCGAGGGCCAGCGCGGCCAGCCCGGCCACGTGCGGCGCCGAAGCCGAGGTGCCAAAAAAAGGATCGACGAAGTTCCCTGCGCCGCTTACCGACACTCCGTCGATGGCCGTCACGTCGGGTTTGGTTCGGCCATCCAGGGTCGGACCCTGCGCGCTGAAGTGCTCCAGCGTCTGGTTCGTGGTGTCAAAGCAGGACAGAAAAGGCGCGGCGCTGCCCGCGAACAGGTCCTGCGTGCGCTGCGAGGCCGAGCAAATGGCGCCGACCGAAACCACGCTCACCGGTGATCCCCCCGCGTCGCTCTGCGCCGAGAGGCTGCGCGTGGGCGTCACAAAATTGAGCCGGGCGTGACTGGGCGGCGCCAGCCGCTGCACGCCGCTCGTCGCGCACTGGGGCGTCAGCACAAAGAGGTTCAGGTTCCTTGGTTGTGCGGCGTTGTTGACGTTTTGGATGACGATGCGAAAATCTTCGTCCCCGCCAGTGGTGTTGGTATATGCAATGATTTCCACTGGCGAACGGGTGCTTGCCTGGTTATTGCGGCTGCTCGCTGCCAACTCCGCATTGCTCGCTCGCACCAGGTACAGATCGAAGTCATTGGTAGAGGCACCATCCGGGTCGTTCCAGGTGAGGATGACGTAAACTTCTCCGCCACTGAGAAGCCGGATCAAGTTGTAAGCCCGAGGCCCAAGACCCAGGACGTCCGCCGTTTCGGCACTGGCGCTGAATCGGTGGACGTTCCCCGCGGCCGTAATGCCGCTGCTCACCGCGCTCCCGCTCACGCCGGAATCGGTGTACGCACCGTAATAGTGATTGAACGCCCCGTTGCCGACCGAGGTGTAATAGGCGCGGATTCGGTTGCTGGAGCTGTTCAGCGCGGCGGCGGTGTTGACCGAAACGCTGCTGGAACCGTCGGAGGGCAGGCCGAAGAAGCCAAGATCGTCCACCACGATGTCGTTGGAGGCCGCGAGGAAGTTGACGGCCTGGTTCATGGCCACATCGGTATCCACGTTGGCGAACGAAAGCTGCGCGCCCGGAGCAATGTCGTGAATGATTTCGAGCAGGGCCGTGCCCTCCGCCCCCGCGCCGGCGAAGCCGCAGCCCGGGGCCTCGTTCCCTTCCAGGTCGCCGGCCACCGGAAACCCTCCGGCCCCGCTGACGAATGAAGTGCCGAGGATGCCCCCGCTGGAGGAAGTGAGAATGCCGGACGCATTGCGCGTCCCGGTTGCCGGCGGAAGGTCGCCGGTAGCCATCGGACCGCCGGCCGCCCCGCCGCAGGTCGTGCAGCCCGTGGCGAAGATGCCCTTGATCCCGTCGGAAATCACGCCCACCTTCACGCCCGCGCCGGTCAGCCCCAGTTGAGCGCGCGCCAAATCAGACCGCAGGATGGCGTCGCCTTCCGAGTTAATCCCCCCCGTCATCCGAAAGGCATAGTTCGGCAAGCGAATTTGCTCGACAAATGAAAGCGATGCAGCCCCCGGAAGCCTTGAGATCGGAATCCGCGCCTGGACTCGCTTCCAGGCCGCATCGACGATCTCGACGGTCACACCCTGAGCGGCGAGTTCGCGCAGGCGCTCCTCAGTGACGGGATTCATCAGAACATAGACCTGGACCTCGCCCTTCTCGTTAATCCGCATCAGGCGAGTCTGAACGGCATCGCGCACCGCTTTCGGCATGGATTCGAGCGCAAAGGCGGAGGGCGTCGCGGACGGCGCCCGAGGCGCTGAAGCACGAACCAGTTCGGCCAGAACGCCGACCAGTTTTTCCCGGTCGGTTGCATTGTCCGGAACTTGGGCATGGACCGTCAGTCCCCACTGCAAAACGACGAGAGCCGTCAGACTCGCCGCAGAGATGGCCTGCCGCCACCCATTCATCACAAGCACCCTCCCGCCCCGTTGTCGCCTGATTATACCGCGCTCCCGAGGCAAGCTCTTATCAAGTCCCATAATCCAACATGTAAACTAAGTCGGCACTCCCACCTCTGTGCTAGGGCTAAGTCAAGTGGAATGTGGTAGGTTGAGTGCTGGAACGGCTGGAGGCATCAATGCGCCGCAAACACAAATTGCTGGCATTCCCACTGGCAGTCATCTTCATTCTGCCCGGGTGCTCGAAAGACCCCGGCGTGGTCAAGCAGCAATACTTGAAGAGCGGGCAGGACTACTACGCGCAAGGCAAATACCAGGATGCGGTAATACAGCTCCGCAACGCTCTGCAGGCCGATCCTCGCTTCGCTGCGGCGCACTACGAACTGGGCCGCTGCTACCTGAAACTGGAACTCTGGAACAGCGCCTACAGTTCGTTGCAGCGCGCGGTGGAACTCGACCCTTCCCACCGCCCGGCACAGGTGGAACTGGGCAAGTTGCTGGTCATGGGCCAGGAATTCATGCGCGCTCGCGACACGGCCGATCTGCTTCTGAAAGCCAACGCTCAGGATGTGGATGCTCACGTCATCCGGGCTCAGGCACTGGCGGGGCTGGGTGACACGGCGGGCGCTCTCGCGGAAATCCAGCAGGCACTGGCGCTCGATCCGCAACGCGAATCCACCCACGTGGAGCTTGCCCGGATTCAGGCCAAGGCCGGCAAGGGCCAGGAGGCCGCGGCCAGCTTTGAGACCGCGGTCCAGTTAGCGCCAAAGTCGGTTACGGCAAGGCTCGATTATGCGGCCTACCTGGCCACCGAGAAACGGTGGGCGGATGCCGAAGCGCAACTCCGCGCCGCGATTGAAATTGACCCGCGCAACCCGAGGCCGCGCGGCACGCTCTCCCGCTATCTGGTCGCCCAGGGGCGGCGCGCCGACGCCGAAAAAGTGCTGATCGAAGCCAAGAAGGCCCTTCCCAATGACCCCGACGGCTACCGCATGCTGGCCGATTTCTACGTCACGTCGGGCGAAGCCGAAAAGGGACTCGCGGAGTATGCCACGCTCGTCAAGGAACATCCCGGCGACTTGAAAGTAAAGAAGAACTACGCGGAATTGCTCATTCTGGCCGGCCGCTTGGACGACGCCGAACGCATCGTCAGCGAGATTCTCAAAGGAAATCCCAAGGATGTGGAAGGCCTGATCAATCGCGGGCAGATCCTCATCCGGCGTGGGCGGGCGAACGAAGCGGTGACGGCTCTCGAAGCTGCCCTCGTCAGCGAGCCGGACAATGCCGTCGCCCACTATCAGTTGGGGGAGGCCTACCGGGAGATGCGAAACCTGGAACGCGCCGAAAGCGAGTGGCGCGAGGCCATCCGCCTCCGACCTTCCATGGGCGCGGCGCACGAGGCCCTGGCCGCCATTTCTCTGCGCAAAGGCGACGTGGACGGCGTGATCCAGGGCGGGGAGGCTTTGATTAAGGCAGCGCCGGATTCGGCGGTGGGCTACATCCTTCGCGGCATGGCGCGGACGACTCGCGGCCGGTACGCCGAGGCAGAAGCGGACCTGAAGCGGGCCATGCAACTGGCTCCCCAGGCCCCTGGGCCGGCATCCAAGATGGGCAGCCTCAGGATGGCGCAGAAGCGCTACGCGGAGGCGGAATCCTTTTTTGAGCAAGCCCTCTCGCGGGATCCGAATTTCGACGAAGCCCTGCGCGGCCTCCTGGCCGCCTATGCGGGGCTCAAGAAGCCGGAACGCTCTATTCCCCGCGTCTTGGCGCAAACCGAGCGCGCCCCGCAAAACTCCGAATACCAGGTCATTCTGGGCAGCCTCTACCTTGGGGCTAAGAAACCGAGTGAGGCGGAAGCCTGTTTGGAGCGCGCTATCCAGCTGAATCGCGCGAACCTCGACGCCTACTACCTGCTGGCGCAGGCACAAAAAGATCAGCAGGCCGCCGACAAAGCCTTGGCCACCTACGAACGGGCGCTTCAGGTCGCACCGGGGAACTCTCGGACCCACGTCCTGCTGGGAGCCCTGGAGAGTGACCGGGGAAATACCAAGCGGGCCGAAGAACTCTACCGGCGCGCCATTCAGCTGGACCCTGAAAACGCCCTGGCGGCCAACAACTTGGCTTATTTGTTGCTGGAGACTGGCGGCAACGTGGACTACGCCCTTTCACTGGCCCAGGAGGTCCGCCGGAAGCTCCCGGAGGCTTCCTTCAGCGCCGACACGCTCGGCTGGGCTTACTACAAGAAGGGGAGCTACGGACTGGCGGCCGATCTGTTGGAAGACGCTGTCAAAAAAGCCCCCCGCAATCCCACCTACCGCTACCATCTGGGTCTCACTTACCAGAAGGCCGGCAAGGAGCTCCAAGCCAGGACTGCGCTGGAGGAGGCGTTGCGGCTCCAGCCGCGGCCTGCCGAAGCCGCGCGAATCCGCGAGGCACTCAAGACGCTTTAGATATCCTCCCCGCTCCCCAGGCCGGCTATTCGGAAGTCCTCGGACGAGCTATTGCGCCGCGCCGTATTGTGGCTCATAGGCTGGCCCGCTCCGTTTTGAATCCTCCCCTTCCCGGGGGAGGACGTCGCGAGCTGCCCTTCGCCAAGGCGGGTGAGGAGGCGGCCCCCATTTCGCGAGGAGGATGTCGGGGATGCTCCCCTGCTCCAGCCGCCGGCTTTCTGCCCCCACGCGGCCGCAGCAAAACCTCGGAAACTCCCATGTCAGATTAGAGTCAGGCGCCCGCCGTCATGGATTCCGCGGGGCGCCGGCCTCCGAAACAGAGGTGTCAAGTGAGCCGCAGCTTTATTGAGGATTTCAGGCCAATGGTTTCATTTCAGGGGACGCTAGCGTGGTGCGTCGCAGACAACTGTTCCATTGCGGGGCACCTCGTAGCGGCGGCCTTCAGGCCGCCACCCACCTGTCGCCCTGAAGGGCGACGCTACGTCCCGCTCGGCCGAAACCACCGAAGGACATCCGCCATGGCAAAGAACTGTTAGACGCACCGCACTCGAGAATAAAAAGGGGCGGCAACAAGCCGCCCCTCATCACGAGGAGGATTGAGAATCTGCCCTCTGGCAAACGACTACTTCGACTGCCTCTTTCTGCGCCGCAGTTTCTCCCCGATCGCCAACAAACCCGTTCCCAGCAGAGTCAATGTGGCAGGCTCCGGAACCTGGGAAAAGTTGTTGGTTACGCCGGAGACGAACGCGAAGTTGGTCTCACCTGTCCCGAACGCCGTCAGACCGATATCCTTGAAGACATCCACTGTCGAAACCGGATTGAAAGTGGTGTGGTCGTATGTCTGGCCGAGGAAGGTCGAGACCAGCAGGTTGTCAGTCACCTGGCTCGAGCAGTTGGTGGTCCACCCGCTGAAGGTGCCGCCCAAGCACAGGTTCTCCGCCACGGTCACCATTCCGGTCCCCGATACCGCGTATCCGGAAATGGAGAGCGAGGCGTCTTCAATCAGGGCAGCGCCCGAGAGCGTCGAGACGGTGAACTGCAAGTGACTGTCGCTGGTATTGCCGGCATTCGCCACCCATGTCCCGGTAAAGAGCAATCCCGGGTTCATGGGATCGGAATTGTCCGGGGTCACGGTCACCTGGGCCGCGCTCAATTGATTGGTGCCCGAGGCCGCGTAGTCGAAATCGCTGAACACTTTGTCGCCCACCGTGCAGCCGTTTTCCAGAGCCATGTAATCCGCGTAGGTCCCGGTCACGCACTCCGGAATTGAAACTTCAGTGGCCAATCCTGCCAAGGGCAAGGTCAAGACCATCGCCAGGATGCCAAGTGCCTTTTTCATAATTCGTTTCCCTTCCATAAGGAGATTCTCCACCCCCAGACCTCCGCCACGTCACTGGGCAATTGCGTGGATGCCACGCGTACGAGCAAGACCGGTGCCAAACCGCGCTCCCGAAATGGGTTACAGATTCAGGATGTTAGGAGCGTATTTCCACTATCATAAACATCCGCTGTGCAAGTAATTGCACTTCATGCGACACGGCGTGGCATTTATTGAAACGCTAATCCCTGGGCTTCGTATTCGATAACCTACTGATAATACAAGGCCTGTAGGAGAAAGCGGGCTTCAAACTCGTATCGCGGAAGGCGGGCTCTCCATCCAGGCCAAACCACAGCGTCAGCAATAAAGCTAGCCTCCACCATTTCGGAGAAAGAAGACCATTAACTACTACTACAATAGGTGGGATGACCAGCCGTTTAGTAATCCATGTATTGATGCATGGAGCTAACGAAGTGATGAATACTTCCCATGCCGCGCCTGGATGGACATTCTCGCAATGATACCCAACGACATGGCACGCGCGCCACCGGCGCCGCAAGTTGCTTGGGCAGGGGAGCATGTGGTGTTATGGTACAGGCCGCCCGTAACGCTGCCCCGGGTGGCACCTCTCCGGAGAGGATTCGCTATGAAGACCCGAATCGTCATCTTGCGCTGCCTGATGACGGCGACGGAGCCCCCCACCCAGGAACGCGATCCCGTCGCGCAATGGCTCGCGATTGCTTCCACCGGCAGGCGGGACCGCCCTCGGCGACCGGCCCCGCGATGATTCACATTCACGGTGGCGGCTGGCTGAGGGGGTGCCCAGGCTGGCGCGACGCTTCGCGCCCTCCCTATCGGGCCTGCGGCATGAACTTCATCAACGTGGACGACCGGCTCATCGCTATTCGGGGGGAGGACACGGCGGCTGGAAGCGTGAAACGCAACGGATGGTGCCGAAAGAGGTATTCGCCTTCCCGGAAGAGCACGGCATTCTGACGCAATAGGTTGCTGGCCGGCGATGGCAGCAGTCTTGCCATCTGCGCGGAGACTCGGTTCCATGCAAATTCCTCGCTGGTTTATCCTTTTCGCGTTGGCCTTCGCGGCGCTCTGCCTTCTTCATTTGCCGTATATCCGGCTGCCCTACTTCTGGGACGAGGCCGGATACTACATTCCTGCCGCGTGGGACATTTACCATCGCTGGGATTTTGTGCCGACCAGCACGATGCCCAACGGTCATACGCCCCTGGTGATGACCTGCCTGGCGATTGTCTGGCACGTATTCGGTTGTTCTCCTTGGGTGAGCCGCGTGGTCATGATGGCCTTCGCTGCCGGCACCGTGTCGGCCACGTATTCCGTTGCGAGACGGCTCCTGCCGCGCGAACCCTCGGCCTGGTGCGCGGCGCTTCTCGGCCTCTCGCCCCTGTTCTTTGCGCAAAGCTCGCTGGTCTTCCTGGATTTGCCGGCTGCGCTATTCACCACGCTCGCTGTCTTGTCGCTGCTCGAGCAACGGGGGTGGAGATTCGCGCTGATGGCTTCCCTCGCCGTCCTGACGAAGGAGACTGCCGCTGTCATCCTGCCGCTTGCCTGGCTCTGGATGTGGCGGGGCCAGCAGAAAGAGGCTGAATCAGGGGGTCTGCTCGCGCGCTGGCTGGTCTTGTCCTTGCCCGCCCTGCCTCTGGTTGTCTGGACACTCTATTATCACCACCAGACAGGGTTCTGGACCGGGAACGCAGAATATCTCGAGTACAATCTGCGGTCGACGCTGGATCCTGCCCGCATCGGCTGGACCATCCTGCGGAGGCTATACGAAATACTGGTGAGCGGCTTCAACTGGGTTCTGGTGCTGGGCGCGCTGGCGGGGGCCTTCGGCAAGCGGACTATTGAGCCCGGAAACGCAGGGGCAACAAGACGCTGGTTTTGGCTCGCCAGTGGGCTGGTCGCCCTATACGTGGTGGTGCATAGCGTGGTGGGAGGCGCCATTTTACCGCGTTACTTGCTGCCGGTCTTTCCCGTATTCTTTGTGATGTGTGGGTGCTGGATGTGGAGGCTTTCCCCAATCGCAACGCGAGGGGTCGGCGGTGTCGCGGCGGGGTGCTTTGTGGCAGCGTGGTTTCTCAACCCGCCTTATCCGTTCGCGTTTGAAAACAACCTCGCCTATGCCGACTTCGTCCGGCTCCACCAGGAGGCGGCCCAGGATCTCGAGTCACGCCACGCAAACAGCCGGATTATGACCGCCTGGCCTGCGACGGACGAAATCTCGCGGCCGTTTCTCGGCTATGTCAGCCGGCCTCTCGCCGTCGTTCCGGTCGAAGGGTTCTCGGAAAGCGATTTTGAGAAGGTCGCTCCCGACTCCTTCGAAGTTCTTTATCTCTACTCGCGGAAATGGGAACCGGACGACAACTGGCTGGAACGATTCCCTGCCTTTCTGCGCGCCCAGCGGCGTCACTTCGGCTACGCGCTGCAGGTTTCCGAGGAGGTCCTCATTCACCGCTACGGCCTGGTGCTCGTGAAAGAATGGAATCGGCGGGGTCAGTGGGTCAGGATCTACCGGAAGCGGTGAACCGCGGGCTGCACTCCCAGGAGAGAGCCGGACGATTTCAGTCCTCCCCCTAGTGTCATGTAACAGAAGTTCGTTCACAAAATCGTTTGATCTTGTTTAAGA